>DASYIN010000078.1:0-2727 GCA_035997505.1 Steroidobacteraceae bacterium
TCATTCGCCCGCGCGAAATTAATCGCGCCTGACGCTGCCGCGTCCACCGCATCCCGCACCCAACGTTCGTGACGACCGCGAAGCGCCCCTCTTGCGAGGCGGGATGGCGGCGGATGTAAAGTGATTTGGGTCAGAACAAAACAGGAATATTTTTTCGAAAGGGGCTAGACAGCGAAATCGCAAAACAGCCCGTCGGGCAAATCAAGGGAGCATCGCATTCGATGCGAACCGCGTTCGATATTCGCGCGGCGGGATCTTGATGTTCCTCTGGAAGGCGCACCGCATATGTTCTTCGTTGCTGAAGCCGCAGGCGGTGGCGATGGATTCGATGCGATCGTCCGTCTCCTCAAGCCGCCGCCGCGCGGCGTCGACACGAATGGCCTCCACCGCTTTCGCCGGCGTGCGCCCACGTTTGGCCGCATACACCCGCGCGAAATTCCTCGGGCTCATATGGACCTGCTGTGCCAGGGCCTCGACCTTGAGATCGCTATCCAGATGCTCTGAAATCCAGCGTTCCAGTTTGCCGAACGTTTCCGATTCCGATGCGGTCTGCGCGGCGAGCACCGCGCTGTACTGCGACTGCCCGCCGGACCGCCGCAGATACACCACCAGGATACGGGCGACGCTCATGGCGAGGTCCCGCCCCAGATCCTGCTCGATCAATGCAAGCGCAAGATCGATTCCCGTGGTTACGCCGGCAGACGACCAAATCGCACCGTCACGAATGAAAACTGCATCGGGCTCCACGGCGACCCGGGGATGGCGCGTGGCAAGCAGCGGCGCGTGCATCCAATGTGTCGCCGCGCGCCGTCCATCGAGTACCCCCGCGGCGGCCAACAGGAAGCTGCCCACGCACACCGAACATACCCGCCGGCAGGAGGCCGCACGACGGCGCACCCAATGGACGAGCGCCCGGTCACGCGTCACATCGTCCACTACGAAGGCGCCTGGAACGATCAACGTATCGATCGGCTTGCGACTTAACGACCGCAATGACAGGGCGAGGAGCGTGACGCCGTCGGCGGTTTTCACCGGACCGCCCTGAACCGAAGCCACCACGCACTCATAGGAAACGCCGGATTCCTTGGGGTCACCAAACGCCGCCGCCACGCGAAACGCTTCCAGCGGACCGGCCAGATCCAGCAGGGACACGCCATCATAGACGGCGAAGACGATGCGACGGGGCTTGATGGGGCGCATGGGAGCCTGGTTGGCAGTTTTCATGGGAAATATGGCATTGCTGCCAAGCAGTCAACGAAACAGAATGCGCATCACCGGCGTGGAGACGTGAGGATATGTCCGGCTTGTTGACGGATCGCGGCGCGACACGATCCTGCCTCTGCCTCAATTATGCTTTAGCAAGATAACCACGCCGGCGTCTGAAAGCTGATTGGAGGTTCCGATGGCCACCACGCTTACAATCAATGGCGAGCGGAAATCGTTCGACGCTCCAGCCGACATGCCGCTGCTTTGGGTGCTCCGTGATGTGCTTGGCCTGACCGGAACGAAATTCGGCTGCGGCATTGCCCAATGCGGCGCCTGTACGGTGCATATCGATGGCAAGCCGGTGCGTTCCTGCGTGATGCCGGTCGGCGCGGTGCGTGATCGCGCCATTACCACGATCGAAGGCATCGGCGCCTCGCCCGCTGGGGCAAAGGTGCAAAAGGCCTGGCTCGATCTCGAGGTGATCCAGTGCGGCTATTGCCAGTCGGGCCAGATCATGTCGGCAGCCGCGCTGCTCGCCACCACGCCCAATCCCGATGATTCCGATATCGACGCCGCGATGGCCGGAAATATCTGCCGCTGCGGCACTTACGTGCGCATTCGCGCCGCCATCAAGCAAGCTGCTTCCGGACGCCAGTCGTAGGAGCGCGCCATGACCATCGCAAAAAATCTCACCGACGGACCTTCGCGCCGCCGCGTCTTGACGACTGGATTGGCGGGCGGATTCTTGCTCGCGTTTCATCTTCCGCTGCGCGCGGTGAACGAACCGGTGCAGCCGCCGGACGACACCGCCGGCAAATTTGCGCCGAATGCCTTCATCCGCATCGATACGGAAGGCAAGACCACGCTGATGATGCCTCAGGTCGAGATGGGCCAAGGCATCTACACGGCGATTGCGATGATTTTGGCCGAAGAACTCGACGCCGATTTCGCGCAGGTGACGCTTGCGCATGCGCCGCCGAACGACAAACTTTACGGCAATCCCGCCTTCGGTCTCCAGGTCACCGGCAATTCGAATTCGATTCGCGCGTGGTGGAAGTCGTTGCGCGCAGCAGGCGCCAACGCGCGCGCGATGCTGGTGCAGGCTGCCGCGCAGCAATGGCAGGTCGAGCCGGCCAGTTGCACCACCTCGAACGGCGAGGTCACGCACAAGGAGAGCGGGCGCAAGCTTTCCTATGGGGCGTTGGCCGCCGCCGCGAGCGGCCAAACCCCGCCGAAGGATGTCGCGCCCAAGAACCCCGAAGACTTCGTGCTGATCGGCAAGCCGCTGAAGCGCCTGGACACTCCGGACAAGGTCAACGGCAAGGCCGTCTACGGCATCGATGCCATGCTTCCCGGGATGAAGTTCGCAACCTTGGCCGCATGCCCGGTATTCGGCGGCAAGGTCGGCAGCGTCGATGACCGCGCCGCCAAAAAAATCCCGGGCGTGCAGAAGATCGTCGTTCTCGACGATATGGTCGCGGTGGTCGGTGACCACATGTGGGCGGCCAAGAAGGGCCTCGA
>DASYIN010000079.1:0-29105 GCA_035997505.1 Steroidobacteraceae bacterium
CATCGGAACCCTTTGATCATTTGCAAAGCGTATAACGCTTAACGTTATACGTCAAATAGGTAACAGCCCTGCGATGAGCGCACGATGCGGGAAATTGTGCTATTCAATTTGGTCAATAGCACAGCGCTGAAAAAACCCGCGTCTAAGCCCTTGATTTTAGTGCGCCCGGACGGATTCGAACCGCCGACCACCTGGTTCGAAGCCAGGTGCTCTATCCAGCTGAGCTACGGGCGCCCGCGCGCAGTTTAGCGTCGCGGGGTGGATTCTGAAACCTCGAAAGCTGATTTAGTCCTCAGGCAACCGCCTCGCGCAATTGTCCATCCAAGAAGGCGCGCAGATGCGATTTCGATACAGCGCCTACCTTGCTGGCGATGACCTCGCCTTTGTTGAACAGCAGCAGCGTCGGAATGCTTCGAATGTTGAATTTGGCCGCCGTCGATCCGTTTTCATCGACATTCAGTTTGGCAATCCGCAGCCTGCCCTCGAACTCACCGGCGGTCTCCTGGAGGATTGGCGCAATCATTTTGCAAGGACCGCACCATTCGGCCCAGAAATCCACCAATACCGGTGTTGGCGCCTTCAAAACGTCATTCTCGAACGCGGCGTCGCTGGTATGCGTGATTTGAGTGCTGCTCACGTGAACCTCCTTGCTTGTAGGACTAACTATGTAGGGGCAATCGCTGGCACTTCAAATTCCGTGCAGACATATGCATAAGCGAATTCGGTATGTAGGAAACTTAATACCTTGACGCCCATCGCAGTCCTGGACGAACTCTGGCGGGGCTATACACTCTAACGAGGCCCCAACCAACCTCACAGGTTGCTGATGACCCCAATTCGATGCTTTTTTGCGCTGCTGGCGATTGCAATTCCTTCCTTTGCAGCCGCCGTGCCGGCGCCCTTCGATCTTGCCGGACCGACCTTGGAAGTGCGGGTGACCCGCGGCAGTACCACCCTGCCCGCCTCACAAGTGCCCAACCTTGCTCCCGGTGATCGCGTGTTGATAAAGGCGGATCTGCCGGAAACACAGTCTGTCGAGTATCTAATGGTGGCAGCGTTCCTGAGCGGTTCGACCAATCCGCCGCCCGAGAAGTGGTTCTTCGCTTGCAAAATCTGGAAGGACAAATGCGGGAAGGAAGGACTCAGCGTGACCGTCCCGCAAGGCGCGCAACAGGTGCTCTTGTTCCTCGCGCCGCATACGGGCGGCGACCTGCGAACGCTGGTCGGCGCCGTGCGCGGGCGGCCGGGCGCTTTTGTGCGAACGTCGCAAGATCTGAATCAAGCTGCGCTCGACCGTTCCAGGCTGGAACGCTTCCTCGCCGCCGTGCACGTGCTCAACGAAGGAGATCCTTCCAAACTCAAGGAAGCAGCACCGCTGCTGGCGCGCAGCCTTGCCATCAAGGTCGAGGAAAAGTGCCTGGATCGGATCCCTGAGTTGCAGGCTTCGTGTCTCATGCAGGGTCAAGAGTCGCTCATCCTGAATGATGGTCATAGCACATCAATCGTCGAAGCCTTGACCTCGGGTCCCGGCAGCGACCTGGCGATGGAAGCCAGTTACACGCCGCAGCTCAGCTATGGCTACTACAGTCCATACATTGCTTCCGTATTGGACGTCGCGCGCATTTTTGAATCGTTTCGTACCGCGCAATATCAATACATCCCCGCGCTGGCGTCACAACGAGGCGATAAGCTTGCGCTGACACTGAACGCCGCGCCCTCGTTCCACAGTCCCATGTCGGTGCTGGTGATCGGGCTGCCCGCGGTCGAATCGCCGCAGTTGCCGCCACTGCACGCGGTGGACCCAAAAGAAATATTTTGCGTGCGCCGCTCAACCCTGGTACTGCCGGTCGATGGTGCGCCGCTGGCATTCTCCACCGGCTATGCGCATGACCTCACGCTCAACGTGACCGGCAGCGACGGTAAAACAATCGCGCTTCCGGCGAAGGCAGACCCGATCCAAGGCGGCTATGTGGTCGACACCACCGCCCTCGGAAACGCTGCGCTCGGCGACAGTGTGCACGCCGCGCTCAAGGGCTACTGGGGTTTCGAACCCTATGAAGGTCCGACTTTTCATCTGATCAATGTCCACGCGAAATCCTTTGAGCTCGCCGCCGGCGATGAAGCCGCGCTGATTGTCGGACGCCAAAACACGATACATCTTCAAGCCGACAGCGTGAGCTGTGTTGACGCCATCATGCTGAAGGACCCGGGAGGCAAGGAGCTGAAGGTGGATTGGAAGACCACCCGGCCCGATGAGCTCGAAATAAAGCTGCCTCTGCAGGGGACGTCGCCGGGAGCGATGACGCTGCTCGTCAAGCAGTTCGGCAACAGTCAAGCCGATCCGATTCAAATTCATACTTTCGCAGACGCTGGACGCATTGATGGCTTCTCCATTCATGCCGGCGATCTGGTCGGCATACTCAAGGGCAATCGCCTCGATGAAGTCGCGAGCCTCAGCTTCAAGAATAATGTGTTCGTACCAGGCGAACTCACCTCGACGCACGGCGTCGATGAACTCCCCATGGTGGCCCAGGATCCTTCGGCCGTTACCAGCCTGAAGCCCGAGCGCGGCATTGCGGCGAAGGTAACCCTTAGGGACGGCCGCGTGATCCCCTCCATCGGCAGTATCGACGCGCCGCGTCCGGCGGTCACGCTGCTGGGCATGAGCGTGCAGCCCTCCGTGTCGAGCCACGACAGCAATATTCTGCTGGCTCATCCGAGCGAACTGCCGCAAGACGCGGTTTTGACGTTTTCCCTGCGCACATCGTCGCCCGCGGCCTTTGCGCGGGATGAGATCATCGAAGTCACCACCAGCGACGAATCTTCGAGCGCAAGCTTGAGCTTCGCCAATGGCGGCATGATTCTGGAAAATGCCCAGGTCGCAGTTGCAACGCTCAATCCCGCCAAGGTGTTCGGCGGCGCGGCCTTCGGTCCCTTGCAGTTTCGGATCAATTACAAGGGTATCGTCGGTGATTGGCAGCCTCTTGCCAATCTGGTGCGCCTGCCCATGCTGAAGGAATTAAAATGCCCCGCCACCCCGGAACTCGCCTGCAAGCTGTCGGGTTCCAATTTATTCCTGATCGACTCGATATCGAGCGATGCGGAGTTTGCCCGTCCGGTGAAGGTGCCGGATGGCTTTTTGGGATCCGCACTGCCCGTTCCGCACCCTAAAAACGGTGCGTTGTTCGTCAAACTGCGCGACATTCCTTCGGTGATCAACAGCACCTCCGTCGTTGCGCAGGAAATACCGCCCTCCGCAGAGGAGGCCGCGCGAACCGAAGTACGCGGCTCAGCCGTGCCTGCCACGGCTCACCCCGACACGGGCGGCGCGCAAATACCCTGAAGGCCCGCGATTCGTGCGGCAAGAAAGCGCCTCTCCGGCTCGAGCGTGGCGGTGCGCAGCGCCGTGCTGTAGGCCTCGCGCGCCTCGCCCAAGCGGCCGAGCTGCTGCAGAAAACGGCCGCGGGCGGCGTGCAGCAGATGATATTGCGTGACTCGACCGCGCGCCGCGAGGGAATCGAGCAAGTCGAGCGCGCGCGCCGCGCCGTCCACCATGGACACCGCGACGGCATGATTCAATTCGATGACCGGGGTGGGTTGCAGTCTGAGCAGTACCTCGTAGAGGCCCACGATCTGCGGCCAATCCGTGCTGGCGCTGTCCCCGGCTTTTGCGTGCAGCGCCGCGATGGCGCCCTGGACGGCGTACGTGCTTACCTGGCCGCGAATCGACAAGGATCTGTCCACGAGCGTCAGACCCTCCGAGATTTCACCGCGGTCCCACTGCGAGCGGTCTTGATCACCGAGCAAGACCACATCGCCTGCATCTGAGACCCGCGAGGCGCGGCGCGCATCGTGCAAAAGCATCAGGGCAAGCAAACCCAGCACGCCGGCATGATCAGGCAGCAATGCGTCTAGCAGACGGCCCAACCGAATGGCTTCGGTACAGAGTTCGACGTCGATCAGGTGCGCACCCGCAGTCGCGGCGTAGCCTTCCGTGAATACCCCATACACCACCGCCAGCACCACTTCGATGCGCTCCTCGAGCACTGAAGGGTCCGGCGTCTCGTAGGGAATTCCCGCGTCGCGGATTTTTTTCTTGGCGCGCACCAGACGCTGCGCCATGGTCTCTTCGCTGGTCAAAAAAGCGCGGGCCACCGCCTGCGTGCTCAAGCCGCACACCTCGCGCAGGGTGAGCGCAATCCGCGCCTCCTCGTTGAGGGCCGGGTGGCAACACGTGAAGATGAGCCGCAGGCGATCGTCGCCGAATACTTCAGCATCATCCTCCTCGATCACCTGTTCGATGCCGCCTTCGACTCCGGCAAGTTCGCCGGCGATTTTCGTTCTGAACAACTTATCGCGGCGGATCCGGTCGATCGCCTTGTTGCGGCCTGCGCTGATCAGCCAGGCGCAAGCATTTGAAGGGGTACCCTGGGATGGCCATTGTTCGATGGCTGCCGCGAAGGCATCTTGCCGCGCCTCCTCGGCCAGGTCGAAATCGCCGAGCAGGCGGATCAAGGTCGCGAGGACCCGACCCGCCTCCCGGCGAAATATTTCTTCAATCACCTGGCTTACGGCATTTGCGCTCATTGCATTGGTGGGCTAGTACGCTTCCGGCGGCCAAATGGGGCGCACTTCGATGCAGCCGTACTTGGCGCCGGGGATGCGAGCTGCGATGGCAGTGGCTTCATCGAGGTTCTTTGCTTCGACCAGGTAGTAACCGCCGAGCTGTTCGCGAGTCTCTGCAAAGGGCCCATCGGTGATGGCCGTTTTGCCGTTGCGCACGCGGACCGTCGACGCCGAAGAGACGGGTCTCAAGCGATCGGCTGCCTTGAAGTTGCCGGCTTGCACGACGGATTTTGTAAAATCCGTGTACTCACCCATCATCTTCTTGAGGGCGGTTTCACCCAGTGCCATCGTCTCCGCTTCATTGTTGTAGATCAGCAATAAATAGTTCATGTGTGGATTCCATCGTTAAGGCGCGATTCGCCGTACCTTAGTCGAATCTCGCCCGGCAAATTCGACAGCGGCACGCCAAAATTTGGCCATTGACGGCGTGTGGTGCGCTCCCGTTCCGCGCCAGAGGGAACTTAAGCGGCTTGAGCGGGATCAAATAGATGCGGCAAATCAGACGCTTACACCATGATGTCACTGCGCTGGCGGCCTCAAGCCCTTGGCCGTAAGATCACACTGGCTCCGTTTCAACTCAATTGTCTCGATAACTAGAGGATTCCCGATGAAGGCTTGGATACCCCTTACGCTTGTTTTTGCATTCGGATTGGCCGCCCACGCGCAGGCGACCTGCTCTTATCCCGCATCGCCCGCTGCACCTCCCAATGGCAATACGGCCACCCGGGATGAAATGATCGCTGCCAAGCATGACTTCGACCGCTACAACGGCGAAATGAACAGCTATCTCGACTGCCTCAACCTTGAAATGGATGCCGCACCCAAGGATGTTTCCAAGCTGTCGCCGGATGAAAAGAAAAAGGCCGATCAGGAAGCGAAAATTCTCGTGCAAAAACATAACGCTGCGGTCGATGAGCTGCAGGCAGTGGTCGGCAGGTTTAACGAACAGTTGAAAATCTTCAAAACGAAACAAAAGTAATGCCCATCGGCGCGGCGGATCGATCCGCCGCCGATTTTGAACTATGCAGGCTAGTACGCTCATCACTCCGCGTCTGGCCGAAGAGGCCATCTACTCTCGGCTGACGTGTTTGCCCATCGAATCACTGCCCCTAACGCAGTGCGTCGGGGCAACCTTGCGCGAAAATGTTTATGCTGAACGCGACGCACCGCCGTTTGACCGGGTGTCCATGGACGGCATGGCCGTCGACAGCGAGTCGTTGCGGCGCGGGCAGCGCCATTTTCAGATCCAGGGCGTGCAAGCCGCCGGCACGCCGGCAACCAAGCTCAATTCCCCGGAGCACGCCATCGAAGTCATGACCGGCGCGATTTTGCCGATTGGCTGCGACAACGTCATTCCCATCGAGCAGATCGATGTTAGCGAGGGACTTGCGTCGCTCAACACCGAAGTGGTGAATTCGCGCTACCACAATATTCACCGGCGTGGCGCAGACAGCCGCCAGGGTCAACTGCTATTGGAGACCGGGACATTGTTGCGCGCACCGGAAGTGGCCGTTGCGGCCTCCGCGGGCATGGCTCGCGTTCGCGTGAGCAGCCAGCCGGCCATCATGGTCGTCTCGACTGGCGATGAACTGATCGAACCCGGCGATCCGATCGCGGAGTTTCAGGTGCGCCGCTCCAACGCATACGCGGTGGCTGCCACGTTCCGCCGGCGGGGATTCAGCCGCGTCGGCAACGACCACGTGCTTGATGACGAAGCTCAATTGCGTGAACGTCTGGCTTTGCACCTGACCACGCATGAGGTGGTGGTGTTGAGCGGCGGCGTGTCCATGGGCAAGTTCGATCTCGTGCCCAAAGCGCTGATGCAGCTCGGCGTGCAGGAAGTCTTTCACAATGTCGCTCAGCGGCCGGGAAGGCCCATGTGGTTCGGCATCGGGCCGCAAGGTCAGGCGGTATTTGGATTGCCGGGCAATCCCGTCTCCACCTTGGTGTGTCTCATCCGCTATGTCATTCCCGCCATTGCCGAAGCGATGGGCACCAAGCGCGCACCGCCGGAACGGCTGGCTTTATCCAGCCCGGTGACCTTCAAGCACTCGCTCGCCTACTTCCTGCCGGTGATCATCGAGCATGATGACTGGGGGCGGCCATGGGCAAATCCCCGTCCTCCCAACGGCTCCGGGGATTTCTTGAGCCTGGCGGGCACCGACGGATTCGTGGAACTCCCGCCCGGTCCGAACACTTATGCCAAAGGATTTGTTGCCAGCGTATATCGCTGGTGACTCAAGGCCGCATGAGCAGTGTCATTCACGATATTCGCGGTGCCCAGAACCCGCTCGATCGGCTGGGCCGTCCGCTGCACGATTTGCGGATTTCGGTCATGGATCGATGCAATTTTCGTTGCCCCTACTGCATGCCCAAGGAACAGTTTCACGAGCACTATCAGTTCCTGAAGTCGCGTGAGCGATTGTCGTTCGATGAAATCGTGCGGCTGACGAGATTATTTGCCTCATTGGGCGTGCACAAAGTGCGCCTCACCGGCGGCGAGCCGCTGTTGCGTACCAACCTGGCCGATTTGGTGGGCGATTTGACCGGCATACCGGGCATTGAAGACATCGCGTTGACCACGAACGGCGTGCTGTTGGCGAATCATGCGGTCGATCTGCACGCGAATGGATTACGGCGCATCACGGTGAGTCTGGACAGCTTGGACAAGGCGATATTCACGCGCCTAAGCGGCGGATTCGGTGCGCTCGATCAAGTGCTTGCAGGGATTGACGCCGCCATCGACGCCGGGTTGTCGCCGGTCAAAATCAATGCGGTCATCGAGCGGGGCGTCAACGATCACACGGCGCTCGATCTCGTTGAACATTTTCGCGGCACCCCGGTGATCGTGCGCTTCATCGAATTCATGGACGTCGGCAGTCGCAACCATTGGCGGCCGGAGATGGTGGTGCCCTCGCGCGAACTGGCAGCGCGCGTCCATGAACGCTGGCCCATTCACGCGATTTCGGAGAATTATCGCGGCGAGGTTGCGCAGCGCTGGCGCTTCGATGATGGAGGCGGTGAAATCGGTTTCATCTCCTCGGTGTCGCAACCCTTTTGCGGTGCCTGCAGCCGCGCCCGTCTGTCTTCGGAAGGCAAGTTTTATACCTGCCTGTTCGCGACGCAGGGACTCGACCTGCGCGCGCCCCTGCGCAGCGGCGCCGACGATGCCGAACTGCTGAAGCTCATTCGCGGCGCGTGGCTGGGGCGCACCGATCGCTACAGCGAGCTTCGCGAGGAGCTGCGGCGCGCGGATCCGGACACCAAGAAAATCGAGATGTACTACATCGGCGGTTGAACTCATGACCTTTACGCATTTGGATGCCGATCAGCGTCCCACCATGGTCGATGTCAGCGGCAAGGATCCGACGCAGCGCAGCGCCACGGCGGAGGCGCGCGTGCAATTCCCCTCAAGCGTAGCCGCAGCGCTGCGAGACAACGCGCTGCGCTCCCCCAAGGGTCCGGTATTCGACACCGCCATCGTCGCCGGCGTACTCGGCGCCAAGCGGACTCATGAGCTCATTCCGTTCTGCCATCCGCTGGGGCTTGAGAGCTGCCGCATCGTCATCGATTTGGAGGGCGACACGGCCATCATTCGCTGCACGGTCAGCGTGCACCACAAGACCGGGGTCGAAATGGAGGCGCTGACCGGTGCCAGTATCGCGGCGCTGACCGTGTATGACATGTGCAAGGCCCTGTCCCACGACATCGTCATCGGCGGCGTGCGCCTATTGGCGAAGGAAGGCGGCAAGAGCAGCTACGCGGCGGCGAGCCCTTGAGCTCCGCGGCTATTTATGGCCTGGTCCTGGCGGGCGGTTCGAGTCGCCGCATGCACCGCGACAAGGCGTCCCTCAACTACCGTGGCCAGACGCAGCTGGATCGCACCGTCGAACTCGCAAGACGGCATGCCGCAAAGGTCTTCGTATCGGTGCGCGCCAATCAAACGCTCGAGCCGACCCGCGCGCAGTATCCGATGATTGTGGACTCCGTCGACGGCGCGGGACCGATTGTCGGAATCCGCTCCGCCCTCGCCGCTCATCCGAAGGCGGCATGGCTGGTGCTGGCCTGCGATTTACCCTTTCTCTCCGACGCGACGATCGAAGGGTTGCTGAAGGCGCGCGATGTGAAGACTCTCGCCACCGCCTACACCAGCGCGCACGATGGGTTGCCCGAGCCCCTTTGCGCCATTTGGGAACCCGCCGCAGCTCCGGTGCTGGCCGACTATCAAGCCGGCGGCGGCGAGTGTCCCCGAAAATTTCTCATCCGCCATGGTACGCGGCTGCTCGACCCTGTGGATCCGCGGGCATTGGACAATGTGAATACCCCCGAAGAATATGCAGAGGCCACGGCGACCCTGGAGAAATCGGCCCCGATGCAACTCAAAATTCAGTACTACGCCCTGATGCGCGAGCAAGCCGGCCGCTCCGAGGAAACCCTGGAAACTTCGGCGGCCACTCCGGCAGACCTGTATGCCGAACTCGCAGCGCGGTACGGCTTCACCCTCTCGCGCGAGCAGCTGAAAGTCGCGGTCAACAGCGAGTTCAGCGACTGGTCTCGCCAGCTCGCCGCCAACGACGCGGTCGTGTTCATTCCTCCGGTGGCGGGCGGCTGATGAATTTCCGCTTCACCCAAACGGTGATAGACACCGAAGGCGCGCGCCGTGAACTGCAAGATCTCGGGTCGGGCGGCTACGTCAGTTTCGAGGGCTGGGTCCGCGATTACAACGAAGGTCAAGAAGTCACCCGGCTCGAATACGAAGCCTTCCAAGAATTGGCTGTGAAGGAAGGCGATCGGATCGTCGCCGAGGCCCTGCTGCGTTTCCCGGTCAAGCACGCCCTGTGCATTCACCGTGTCGGCTCTTTGCAGCTCGGCGAGATGGCGGTGTGGGTGGGTGTGAGTTCGGCTCATCGCGGCGAAGCCTTCGATGCCTGCCGCTTCATCATCGATGAGGTGAAGCATCGCGTGCCCATTTGGAAGAAGGAACACTATCGCAGCGGGGATTCCGGATGGGTCAACTGCGAGCGCTGCGCGGCGGAGCCGCACCATTCGCACGCCGAACACCGTCATCGCGCTGCCTCGAATCCCAGGGAGCCTGTCTGAGTATTCCGCATGGCCGCGAGCAGCCCGACTATTCCCGGCAGATATTGCTCAAGGAGGTCGGCGCGGCAGGCCAGGCGATTTTGGCGCGCGCACGCGTACTCATCGTCGGCTTGGGCGGCCTGGGAAGTCCTGTCATGCAGTATCTGGCCGGCGCCGGCGTGGGGTTTTTGGGCGTTATCGACGCCGACGCCTTGGATGCCAGCAACCTGCATCGACAACCGATTTACGCACTGTCGGACGTTGGCAAAACCAAAGCGGAGTTGGCGCGTGCTGCGATCGCGCGCATCAACCCTGCCGTGCAGGTCGAAGCGCACGCGGTGCGATTCAACGACGGCAATGCTCTGGCGTTGATCCGCGGCTACGACATCATCCTGGACTGCAGCGATAATTTTCGCACCAAGTACTTGATCAACGATGCGGCCGTGCTCGCCCACAAGCCGGCCGTGTTCGCCAGCGTGTATCAATACGAAGGCCAGCTTCAGGTCTACAAACCCGATCCCCGCCACGCCTGTCTGCGCTGTCTCTGGCCGGACGCGACCGCCGACGGCGTCGTGGGCAATTGCGCTGAAGCAGGAGTGCTGGGACCCGTGCCCGGCGCGTTCGGCACGATGCAGGCGCTTCTGACATTGAAAATACTGCTTGAGATCAGCGGTCAGCTCGAGGGCGAGTTGTTGCTGCTGGATTTCATGAATTTCTCCAGTACGAAGATCAAGGCGGCGCGCCGCGCCGAGTGCCGTGCGCCCGCATGCGCGCATATCCGTGAAGTAGCACCCGAGGATTCCGACATCGAAATTGCCCTGGACTCGCTGGCGGCCGCGGCTGAACAGGGCCTCGATGTCATCGATATCCGCAGTCTCGAAGAAGTCGCAGCGCAGCCCGCGCCCGCTCGGCACATCCCGATGCACGAGCTGCTCGCCAATCCGAGCCTTCTCGTCGCGGGACGCCCCGCCGTGCTGGTGTGCGCCACCGGCCGGCGCAGCTTGGCGGCCGCGCAAATGCTGCGCAAACAGGGTCTTGCCGTGCGTTCGCTGGCCGGCGGCCTGCAAGACTTGGAGCGCTGAGGTGCAATTCAAGAGCAAATTGCCCGAAGTGGGCACGACGATTTTCACGGTGATGTCGCGACGCGCGGCCGAGGAGAACGCCCTGAACATCGGCCAGGGCTTCCCGGACTACGCCATCGACCCGCGTCTTTCGAACGCGCTGGTCGAGGCCATCGCCGAGGGACGCAATCAATACGCGCCAATGGAAGGCACGCTGGAGCTGCGCGAGCAGATCTCGAAGAAGCTCGCGACTTCTTATCAGCGCGAGTTTGATCCGCACGCCGAAATCACCGTGACCTGCGGCGCGACAGAGGCCCTGTATGACGCCATTCAAGCATCTGTCGGGCCCGGCGATGAGGTCATTATTTTCGATCCTGCTTACGACTCGTACGAACCGGCGGTGCGCCTGGCCGGCGCGCGTTGCGTGCGCATTGCGCTGGCGCCGCCCGCATTTCGCTTCGATTGGGACGAAGTTCGGCGTGCATTGAGCGCGCGCACGCGGCTCATCATCATCAACAGCCCGCAGAACCCCAGCTGCACCGTGGCGACACGGGATGACCTGGATGCGCTGGCGGCGTGCATCCGCGACCGGCCGATCACGATCATCGCCGACGAGGTCTACGAACACGTGCTGTTCGATGGACGGCGCCACCAAACGGTACTGACGCATCCGGAGCTGCGCGAACGCAGCTACGCGGTGTTTTCGTTCGGCAAAACTCTGCATGCCACCGGCTGGCGAATCGGTTACTGCGTCGCACCGGAGCAGATGACGCGCGAGCTGCGCAAGGTGCACCAATTCAACACCTTCAGCATCGTCTCGCCGCTGCAACACGCCATCGCCCGCTACCTCGCAAACTTCCCCGATGCGTGGCAGGGGCTGGCCGCCTTCTTCGAGGCCAAGCGCGATTTGCTGGCGGGCCTGCTGCTGGGCTCCGGGTTGGAGCCACTGCCGGCGGCCGGCACCTATTTTCAGTTGGTGGACTACGGGGCAATCAGTCAAGACGATGACATGAAATTTGCCGACCGCCTGATCCGCGAGGCCAAGGTCGCCGTCATCCCGTTGTCGCCGTTCTACGCGCAGCCCCCGCGCATGACGCTGGTGCGGCTGTGCATTGCCAAGCGCGAGGAAACTTTGCTCACTGCGGCAGAGCGGCTGCGTACTTTCGCGCGGAGCGCCGCATCGGGCGCACAGCGCAGCCTAGGGACTAAAATCAGCTAGCGGCCGAAGGTGCCGAAACGGCGCGCCATGGACGGCAGGCTCTGACGTTGACGGATGCGCGCGGCGTCCATCAACATGCGCCCGGCCCAGCGATACACATTATTTTCCTTGACCGTGCGGCGCATCAGGCTCATGCGGCTGCGCCGCTCATCGCGGCCCATGTGCATCGCGACCTCCATGGCATTTGCGGTTTCCGTGACATCGAAGGGATTGATCAGCACCGCCTCGGCCAGCTCGCGCGACGCACCGGCAAAGGTGCTCAAGATCAGCACGCCATCCTCATCGTCGCGCGCCGCCACGAATTCCTTGGCGACCAGGTTCATGCCGTCGTGCAGGCTGTTGACCAGGCAGAAATCCGTCGCGCGGTACAGCTCATAGACGCGCAGCGGCGGTTGATGTTCATCGATCAACACGATTGGACGCCAATCGCCCTGGGCGAATTTCGAGTTTATGCGCTCGACCTCGCTGTAGGTATGCTGCTGCAGGGCCTGGTAGGCCGGCAATTGACCTCGCGAAGGAGCTGCAACCTGCAGCAGGCTGATGCGCCCGAGGTGCCGCGGGTTGTTGTCGAGCAGCACCTCGAGCGCCTGGAAGCGCTCGATGATTCCCTTGGTGAAGTCCCAGCGTTCCACTCCGAGCCCGATCACCACATCAGCGCCGATGTGATAGCGCTCGCGCACCGCCGCGCGGCACGATGCCACGTCCGGCAGCAGCGCAAGCCAGCGCGGCGGCCACTCGATCGAAATGGGATAGGGCGCCACGCGGCACACGCGACCCTTGAGCGTCACGGTCATGTGCTCGCGATCAATTTGACACTCGACGAAGCGATCCACGGTATCGAGAAAATTCTGGCAATGGTAACGGGTGTGAAAACCCAGAATGTCCGCCGACAACATGTGCGTCAACACTTCACGTTTCCAGGGACAGACGCCGAATGTCTCGGCGTTGGGCCACGGGATGTGCCAGAACAGCGCAATCGTCGCCCGGGGTATCCTTTTGCGCAGCAGCAGCGGCAGCAATGCGAAGTGGAAATCTTGAATGAGGATGACCGGGCTGTCCGAGGCCGATTCCGCGGTGACCACGTCCGCGAATTTGGCGTTGACCTCCTCGTAAGCCTGCCAATCGCTGGCGCGAAATGCCGGGCGCACATAGGCCAGGTGGCACAGCGGCCACAACCCCTCGTTCGAGAAGCCGTAGTAGTAGCCCTGCTCCTGATCGGCCGTCAGCCAGACCCGCCGCAGTGTGTAGCTCGGATCGTCGGGCGGCACGCGGATCTGATCGTTCCGATCCACCGTGTCCCGATCCGCGTTGCCGGCGCCGTGAGCCACCCACACCCCGGAGCATGCCCGCATGATGGGTTCGAGCGCCGTCACCATGCCGCTCGCCGGAACCTGCCACACGGGCTGATGATTGGCGTCGAAGTTGTGGATGTACGGTTCGCGATTCGACACGATGATGACCTGCGCGGAATTTAGCTGTCCGCGCACCACCTGCTGCAGAGCCTGCGGCGTCCAGTTCTCGCGGTAGTCGATCTCGAGGCGCTGCTGCTCCTCGGCCTCGGCAAGCACTTGGCGCACCTGCGACAGAATGGGCAGCGAATCGCGCGGCGATTGAGCGTTGTCCAAAAAACGCTTTCCGCGTATGTCGCCCAGTAAAACTTGGACCCAACGGCGCAGCTGCAGCCACGCCACCAGGACGATCAGCAGCGCCAGCAACAGGATCGAGATGCCGACGAACGCCAGCACAAAGTCCCGGGCGGTGCGCTGACGCCGATCCACAAAACTCAAGTCGTGCAGCATGAGTACGCGAAACGGCTTCGGTTGCGCGGCATCGAAGTCGAAGCGCGATATCTGCACGGACCCTGAGGGAAGCTGCATGATGTGAGAGCGGGGCGGCGCGGCACCGCCCTCCGCTTCGCATGAAACGGACGTTGGGGTGCGCTCCGACTTGAAAATGGTGGCGCCGTTCGGCCGGCATACCAATATTGCGAGCAGGCGTTCGTCGGTCGCGATCTTCGCCAAGTAAACCCGCAGCCGCGCTTCACTGCCGTTCTCGACCAGGTCCGTGATCGGCTCCTCCATCGAGTGCATCACCAGTTGCGCGCGCAACTCGACGTCGGATCGAAACCATTCGGCCAGCAGCCGCTGAATATAGGGCAATCCAAAATACGCCACGACGCATGAAGCAAGTGCGACCGGCAGGACGAATCGCAGCATGATCGAGCGAAACATCACATCTCCGTTGATTCGAAAAAGCGCACAGCGTTGATCACAAAATACAGAACTTTGAGTGCACAGTCTTGGCTTTTACGCAATGAATTTCATGTAAAACTTACATTGAAATAAATGCCCGCAAAGCATTGGCAGGCGCGACTGCGTACGCTATGTTTTTGCCACATGAAGCAACCACCGCCGCCTCCCGCACTCGACTGGTGTTTGTTTTTAGATGTCGACGGCACGCTGGTCGAGCTGACCGACACGCCTTCCCAAACCGCCGCCGATGCCAAGATCAATTCGCTGCTGCAAGAAATAGCAGAACGCCTGGGAGGCGCCGTCGCGCTGGTGAGCGGGCGCAAAATCGCAACGCTCGATCAAATGTTTGCGCCGCTGAAGCTGCCGGCGGCCGGATTGCACGGCGTGGAGCGGCGCCGTGCCGATGGCACCATTCAGGGCGCGAACTTTATCGACGCGCAACTCGATGGCGCGCGCGCCGCCCTGCAGGCGTTGGTCGCGGCGCACCCCGGAACGTTGCTCGAGGACAAGGATCGTACCATCGGGCTGCATTTTCGCCTGGCGCCGCAATTCGAGCCGCAGCTGCGCGAGGCGGTCATCGCGATCGCGAAACCGCTTGGCAGCAACTATCACATTCAAGGCGGCAAAATGCTGTGGGAGATCAAGCCCAGGGGCTTCAGCAAAGCCACGGCCATTCAAGCATTCATGAAGGAGTCGCCGTTCAGCGGCCGACGGCCGGTGTTTGTCGGCGATGACCTCACCGATCAAGACGGATTCGGCATGGTCGAAGCGTACGGCGGCATCTCGGTCGGAGTGGGCGATCTTGTACAAGGACAATATTACCTGCCGGACGTGGCAGCGGTGCGCGGCTGGCTGCAGCGGGTCGCCGATCTGCACGACGCGCATCACGCATGAGTAAATTGATTCTCGTGAGGCACGGCGAGAGCTCGGGAAATCGGGAACGCATATTTGCGGTCTCGCCGCACGATCTGCCGCTGACGGAATTGGGCTACCGCCAGGCACAACAAGCTGCCCAGCGCATCGCGGCGCTGTTCCGGCCGGAGTTGGTGGTGACAAGCGCCTACCGGCGTGCGAGCGAGACGGCGCGCGTCATCGCAGGCGCATTGGGTCTGCCCCTGGAGTTCGAGGCTGATTTGCACGAGCGCGAGATTGGCGCGCATCGGGGGCGCTCTTACGATTCATTCTTGGCTGAGCCCGATTATGATCCGCAGCGGCCGTGGGCGTGGAAGCCGCAAGGCGGC
Source organism: Steroidobacteraceae bacterium (assembly GCA_035997505.1). Taxonomy (GTDB): domain Bacteria; phylum Pseudomonadota; class Gammaproteobacteria; order Steroidobacterales; family Steroidobacteraceae; genus Bog-1198. The sequence continues at coordinate 15,479 of DASYIN010000079.1, forward strand.
GAGAGCTACGAGGAGGTTCAGGCGCGCGTCGGGCCCATTCTCGACCGATTGGCTGCCGCCCATCTCAGCAGAGATGTGGTCGTGGTCAGCCACGGCGGTGTCATGATGTGTTTGTGGGCCTATGTCACCGGCCGATGGGACGAGGCCCACGTTCCGCCCAATTGCGGCATCGTGCTGATCGAGTACGGTCCGAACGGCTATTCTCCACCCCTCGTCGTCGCCGGCGACAGCGCCGAGGACGCCGGCGGATAGTTGCTTATCCTGCGGCCTTCTCTTCCGACTCCAGGCTGTCGCCCGCGTCGTTGAGCCAACGATGCAGCGCTTTCTGCAGATGATCCCGGTCGATGGGTTTCGACAAATAGTCATCCATGCCCGCCGCGCGGCACTCGTTGTCGGCGCCCTTCATGGCATGAGCGGTCAGGGCAATGATGGGAATGCGCTTGGCACCGGCTTCATGTTCGCGAATCTTCCGCGTGGTTTCGTACCCGTCCATGACCGGCATCTGACAGTCCATGAGGATCAAATGATAGCGGCCGCTTTGCCAGGCTTCGAACGCGGCCTGTCCGTCAGCCGCCACGTCGATGCGATATCCCAGTTTCTCGAGAATGCGGCACGCGACTTTCTGATTCACCACATTGTCCTCGGCTAGCAGAATGTGGTGCGTGTCGCGCAGCCGCTGCGATCGTAGCGCGTGGCGCGTCACAATGGGCTGCGTAGCCATGCGCCAGCCCTCCGCCTGCGTGCCGAGCACCATCATCAGGCACTCGGTGAGATCGCGGTGCGTCACCGGCTTGAGCAGATACCCCGCGAAACCGAGTTCGGAGAACATCCGCCCATCGCCGCGCTGACCCGATGAGGTCAGCAGGATCAAGCGTGCTCCTCGCAACGCATGCTCCGCCAGAATGGTCTTGCCCAGGGTCGCGCCATCGCAGCCGGGCATTTGGTGATCGAGCAGCGCAACCTCGAATGGGCGCCCCGCCACGGCCGCATGCCGCATGAGGCTCAAGGCTTCATCCGCGGAACTCGCGCACACCGCATCCATGCCGCATAACGAAAGTTGGCCCATCAAGACTTTGCGATTCGTCATGTTGTCGTCGACGATGATGATTCGCTGGCCGCGCAGCTGCGTCGGTGGCGCCGGGCGCGCCTTGGTCGTGTCCTGCGCCAATCCCAATCGCACCGTGAACCAAAACGTCGAGCCCACGCCTTCCTCGCTCGAGACGCCGACTTCCCCGCCCATCAGCGCAACGAGCCGCTTGACGATCGACAATCCAAGTCCCGTGCCGCCGAAGCGGCGCGTCGTCGAGGCATCCACCTGCGTGAAGGCCGTGAACAGGGCATCGACGCGGCTCGCTGGAATCCCCATGCCGGTATCGCGGATTTCGCAGCGGACAATGACGCCCCGCTCGTTCCGCTGCGCGACCTTGCATTCGATCGACACCTCGCCTTTTTGTGTGAACTTGACCGCATTGCCGCCCAAGTTCAGCAGCACCTGGCGCAGGCGGCCCGCATCGCCTTGAACCAGGTCGGGCAAGCTGGGATCGATCAGGGCAATGACCTCCAGCCCCTTGGCATGCGCCTGGATGGCAAGCAGACGCGCGACATCTTCCACGGTGTCGCGCATATCCATGTCGAGCAGTTCAAGATCCAGCTTGCCCGCTTCGACCTTGGAGAAATCCAGAATGTCGTTGATCACGGTGAGCAGCGCGGCGGCGCTGTCGCGCACGGTCTCCGCATAGTCCAGCTGCATGGGGTTCAGCTGCGTCTCCAGCAGCAATTCGATCATCCCGATGACGCCGTTCATCGGCGTCCGAATCTCGTGGCTCATATTGGCAAGGAACTGGCTCTTGGCTTTGTTCGCGGCGGCGGCGGTTTCCGTCGCCTCGAGCAGCGCCAATGCGTACTGCTGGCGCTGGGTTATGTCGCGCTGCGAGCCCGACACGGTCATCGGCACGCCCTCTGCATTGCGCTCCACCGCACCGCGCACGCGATACCAGCGCGTTGCTTCGCCCGCGCGCGCTATTGCGCGCACTTCCACGTCCACCAGAGTGTCTTCGCGAATGCTGCGCTCGATCGCCTCGCGCAAACGTGCCGCATCATCGGCATTCAGGATTTCGAAGAACTTTTGCCGCGTCCCCAGGAATTCTTGCTGCTCAAAGCCGAACATTTCCGCGAAATGCTCCGACACCCACATCTCGCGAGTCGCCACATCGAGTTCCCAAAGCCCGTCATTGGCGCCGCGCGTGGCGCGCTTGAGCCGGGCGTCGGCGGCACGCAATTGGTCTTCGGCGGCGGCTCGCTCCGCTCCGCGCTTGAAGTTATCGAGCGCGAATACGACGTTGCGCCCCATATGCATCAACAACTGCACCACCTCTTCATCAAAGGCGTTCTTGTCCGCCGAGTACAGCAGCAGAACCCCGATGCTGCGGCCATGCTGAATCAACGGCAGCGCGACGCCGGCTGCGATCTCCGCCTGCCGCGCCACCTCACGCCAGTGGGCGGTGCGCGGGTCGTTGAGAAAATCATTGCTGATGCAGGGCGCCTGACTGCGAAACGCCGTGCCGACCAGTCCGCGCCCCTCGGGCGTGGCGCCGTCGATGGACAGGCGCACGTCGCGCAATTTTTCCGCGCCGACGCCGGCCACCGCGATGATGCGAGCGTCGGCCGAATTCTCGCTCGGGACACAGATGCTGGCGGCGAGCAGCCTGCCGCCGTGGACGGCCGCCTCGCATACGCGCTGAAAAAGATCCTCTGGCGAGGCGACCCGCATGATGGCTTCGTTGGTATCGCTCAATGCGGCGAACATGCGGGAGAACCGCTGCGCCGCCAATTCGCCGAGCTTGCGCTCCGTCACGTCCCTGGAAATCGTCACGATGATCCAGCGGCCGTCGATGCGCAGAGCCTGCCGATTGAGTTCCACGAAGGTTTCGGTGCCATCCTTGAGCCGGCCGACGGATTCGCTGCGAATACCTTGCGGGCCCGCGGCGATGGCCTCGTCATAAGTGCGGATCAATTCCTCGCGGCTGGTTTTCAACAAATCCAGCGGGCCCATCTTCATCAGCTCTTCGTGCGAATAGCCGGTCCGGCTCGAGGCCGTTGCCGTTGCATCCACGAACTTGAGCGTCTCGCGATCGACCATGTAGATGGAATCGACGCAGCTGTCGACCACCGCGCGAAATCGCTGCAATTCGGCGATCGTCTGTTTGGGGAGAGCCAGGGTGCCGGCGGGCTCGAGGCCACTATTGCTTTGCGGGCCACTGGCGGCGCGCGAGCGTAGGGCTGAGGCGGCAGCCAGCGCCACGGCACCAGCCGTTGCGGCCAATAAATAGGGCAACAATGCGAGCATTTGACGGCATTGCACCAGCGCAAAGCGCCGAAAACTGTGCCGTGACCGACAAATTTACATAACGAGCCGTTAGGGGTAGGCCGCAAGCTTCCAATATGCGAAAGGGTGCGCAAGAACCCTTAGGAGCCTGCCTAGTCGCGCACTTGGCCGCTGCCCCGCACCACGTACTTATAGCTGGTTAGCTGTTCGACGCCCACGGGGCCGCGTGCATGAAATTTGCCGGTACTGATGCCGATCTCCGCTCCCATGCCGAACTCGGCGCCGTCGGCAAACTGCGTGGAAGCGTTGTGCAGCACAATGGCGCTGTCGACGCGAGCCAAAAATTGCTCGGCCGCCTCAGCATCCTGCGTGACGATGCAGTCGGTGTGTTGCGATCCGAATTGTTCAATGTGCGCAATGGCTGCCTGCACTCCGTCGACCACGCGCACGGCAATGATGGCGTCGAGATACTCCGAGTACCAGTCCTGCTCCGTGGCCGCCTTGACTCGTGCATCGACGCGCACGCAGTTCTCATCGCCGCGCACCTCGCAGCCCGCTGCCAGCAAGGATAGCACCAAGGGAGCAAGATGCGTGGCCGCGCAGGCCCGGTCCACCAGCAGCGTCTCGGCCGCACCGCAAACTCCGGTGCGGCGCATTTTTGCGTTGACCACGATGCGTTTCGACATCGTAAGGTCCGCGCCGCCATGAACGTACACGTGACACACACCCTCAAGATGTCCGATCACCGGCACTCGCGCTTCCCTTTGCACGCGTGCGATTAAGCTCTTGCCGCCGCGCGGCACCAGGACGTCGATGCTGTCGGCCATGTCAGCGAGCATGTGGCCCACCGCGCTTCGATCGGTGGTGGGCACCAGTTGAATGCAGGTCGCAGGCAGGGACGCGGCCATGAGGCCCTGCTGCAGACAGTCATGGATGGCGGCGCTCGATCTCGCGCTCTCCGAGCCGCCGCGCAGAATCACCGCGTTGCCGGACTTCAGGCACAGCGCGCCGGCGTCGGCTGTGACATTGGGCCGACTTTCGTAAATGATGCCGATGACGCCCAGCGGCACGCACACCCGCTGGATCAACATTCCGTTCGGACGCGACCATTCGGCCAGATGACCGCCGATCGGATCGCGCGCCGCGGCGATATCCTCGAGTCCACGCGCCATCGCCTCCACCCGCGCTTCATCGAGGCGCAGCCGATCAACCAGCGCCGCGGATAGGCCTGCAGCCGATTCGCGCAGATCGGCTGCATTTGCGGCAAGAATTTTGCCGCTCGAGGCCCGCAACGCAGACGCCGCGGCGAGCAAGGCACGATTCTTTTGATCTGTCGAGGCGAACGCCGCCTGCTGTGCGGCTGCGCGCGCAGCGCGGCCGATGCCCTGCATCAGATCAGCGATGTCATTCACAGGATTCTGAGCAGCACCAAGTCATCCCGGTGCACGATTTCATCGCGTCCGCGAAAGCCCAGCACCTTCTCGATATCGGCTGACTTGCGGCCGATGATGCGCGCCGCGTCCACGTCCGAATAGGCGCAGATTCCCCGCCCGATTTCAGTCCCGTCGGGCCCGATGATGCTGACCGTGTCGCCGCGGTCGAATCGGCCCACTGCACGGGTGACGCCGGCGGGCAGCAGGCTTTTGCCGCCCATCAATGCACGAACCGCGCCATCGTCCACGGCGATGGCTCCCGCGGGCTTTAGCGTGCCCGCGATCCATTGCTTGCGGGTTGCCAGCGGCGTGGACGTCGGTACGAACCAAGTGCAGCGGCCGCCCTCCTCGATGCGCCTCAAGGGGTGCTCTTCGGTTCCCAGCGAGATGCAAAAGTGACACCCGGCACCGATGGCAATTTTTGCCGCAGCAAGCTTGGTGTGCATGCCGCCCGTGCCCATGTCGCTAACGGCTTTGCCCGCCATCGCCTCGATGGCCGGTGTAATTTCCAGCACCCGGGCGATGAAGTGCGCATCCGGGTCTTCATTCGGATCCGCCGTGTACAACCCGTCGATATCCGACAGCAGCACCAGGCAATCCGCGCCGATCATCTGCGCCACGCGCGCCGCCAGCCGGTCGTTGTCGCCATAGCGGATTTCCGCCGTTGCGACGGTGTCATTCTCATTGATGACCGGAACCGCACCCAGCGCCAACAGCGTGTTTAGCGTGCCGCGCGCATTCAGGTAGCGGCGCCGTTGCTCGGTGTCGCCCAGGGTCAGGAGGATCTGCGCTACGGCAATTTCATGCACGTCCAGGAGCTCTTTGTAGGCGTGCGCCAGGCGAATCTGCCCGACAGCGGCCGCCGCCTGGCTTTCCTCGAGTTTCAGCTTCCCGGTACCCAGATCCAGGTGCCGCCTGCCCAAAGCAATGGCGCCCGACGAAACCAAGATGACGTCCTGACCTCGCTTGCGCATGGCCGCCACATCAGCCGCCAGGCTCTCGAGCCAGGCGCGATTCAACCGCCCCTTGTCGCCATCCACCAACAGGGCAGAACCTACCTTGACGACGATACGCTTTGCATCGGTCAATCGACGAGCGGCGACTTTGCGGTCTGCAACGGTCATAGGATCACGATATTGCCATTTACTTAGCTGAGTGGCCTCACCTAATATTCGTAGCTCTTATCGAGCACCAGTTTCAAATAAGGACGAACCGTGGGAAGAGAGTACGAACCGACCGTCGGGCAGTGGTATGACGACTTGGAAAACGACGAGACCTTTCAGGTGCTCAAAGTGGACGAGGACCAGGAAACCATCCAAATCCAACACCTCGATGGCGATACCGAAGAACTCGATGTCGACGACTGGGCCGAGCTCGATTTGGAGTTGACCGAGGAGCCTGAGGGTTGGTCAGGCTCCAAGGCGGAGAAGGACGCCGAAGACGAAGAAGAGGACGAAGACTGGGATGAAGACGAAGACGACGAGGACGACGACGACCTGGATGACGAGGATGAAGAGGATCGCGAGGAGTACTAGAGGCGTTCCAACCAGCCATGCCGGTCCGGTGCTTCGCCCTGTTGTATCGCGACCAATTTGGCTCGCAGCGCCTTGGTGACGGGTCCCACGTGACCGCTGCCCACCTGATGTTCCGTATCCGAATAGATCAGCGTGCCGACGCCCGCAAGCACCGCGGCCGTGCCTGACAGCGCCGCTTCGCCCGTGCGCGCCCAGTCAAGGAGCTCCAAAACGTCGAATTTCTTCTCCGTCACGGTGTAGCCCATATCGCGGCCGATGGTCAGCAAGGAGTCGCGCGTGACGCCGTGCAGGAAAGTCGAATCCAGGCTGCGCGTCATCAACTCCCCTTCACGGATCAGCATGAAATTGGCGGCGCCCGTCTCCTGGACCTGGCCGTCCGGACAGAACAGCACCTGGTCCGCCTTATGTTTCGCGCGCGCATTCATGATGGGTCCCAGCGCAGCGGCATAATTGCCGCCGGTTTTCACTTGACCCATGTGCTGAGCGGATCGCGTGTTCTGATCATCGACCAGGATGCGCAGCGCTTTCGCGCCGCCTGAAAAGTAGTCCCATACCGGGCTCGCCAGCACCAGCAGCATCGCCTCGGTGGTCGGCGTGGTGGCGGCGCCGATATTCGCCGTCGTGCCAAACATGATCGGACGCAGATACAGCGCGCCGGGCGCTTCCGGAACGGCGTCGCGGCAGCGATTGATCACCGCTCGCACCATCTCACTCACCTGCGCCACGTCGGGTTCCGGCAAGGCCAGCAGGCGCGCGCTCTGCAGCAGGCGTTGCATGTGCCGGTCCATGCGAAAAATGTGCACCGAACCGTCGGCGTGGCGGAACGCCTTGAATCCTTCGAAACACGTGCTGGCGTAGTGCAGCATGTGCGCGGCGGGACTGATTTCGATCGATCCGACGGGCTTGATCTCGCTCTGGCTCCACTTGCCGTCACGATAGTTCGTGACCGCCATGTGGGATGCGAGCAGGGTGCCGAACGGGGGTCGCTGAGGTTGAGAGGTCATGGGGTTTTCACCGTGGGTATGAAAATGGTCGCGGGATGTTCGAGGCGTTCTTTCAACGCCTGGATCATCGCGGCGGCGTCATAGCCGTCCACAAAGCGATGATCGAAGGAGGAAGACAGATTCATGATTCGCCGCACCGCCACCGCGCCCTGATGGACCACCGGCCGCTCAACAGCCTTGTTGAGCCCGATAATCGCCACTTCCGGCGCATTGATGATGGGCGTGGATGCGATGCCGCCGAGCTTGCCCAAGCTCGTGACCGTGATGGTAGAGCCGACCAGTTCTTCGCGGGTCGCCTTGTTGGCGCGCGCGCGCTCCGCCAAACGGCGGATTTCCGCCGCGACTTCCCACAGCCCCAAGGATTGCGCATTGCGCACCACCGGCACCTTCAGGCCGTCGGGTGTCTGCGTCGCGATGCCCACGTGCATGGCACGATGCCGCACAAGAACACCGCGCGCTGCGTCGTACAGCACGTTGCATTGCGGAAATGATTCGAGCACACGGGTCAGGGCCATCACAACCAGCGGCAGGTAGCTCAAGGAACCTGCGTCTTGCGGTCGTGAGTGATTCAGGTGCACGCGCAACGATTCGAGTTCGGTCACGTCGACCTCCTCGACATAGGCAAAGTGCGGAATGTTGCGCTTGGCCTCGCTCATGCGTTCGGCGATCAGGCGGCGCACTCCGATGACTTTGATTTCCGTCGTCTCTGCCGCGTCCCGCATGGCGGAGCGCGGCCCCCCGGCGCGCGGCGCGGCGGTTTGCAGGTCGGCGGTCAGAATTCGGCCGCCGGGGCCCGAGCCCGCCACGGTGCTGAGATCGATACCCGCTTCACTGGCACGACGCCGATTGGCCGGTGAGGTCATCACGCGGCCAAGGCGCGCCGCACTCGCTTGAGCCGCCGCAGGGCTCTCGGCAGGCGGGCTAACCGCAGGCGCGGCGGGCTTGGCCGCCAGCGTGGGTGCCGCAGATGCGGGTGCCTTTTCCGGGGACGCCGGAGCCGGCGCCGCGGTGGGCGCGGGCGCGTTGCCCGTCTCGCTCAACTCGAACACGATCAGCGGCGAGCCGACGGCGACCTTGTCGCCCGGAGAGCCCGACACAGAGACCACGCGGCCGCTCACCGGTGCCGGCACTTCCACGGCCGCCTTGTCGGTCATCACTTCAACGATGAGCTGATCCTCGCTCACCAGGTCACCGGGTTTGGTATGCCAGGCAACGATCTCGGCATCCACGGTGCCTTCACCCAGGTCCGGCATCTTGAAGGTGAATTGGCTCATGCAGGTTCCATGACGGTCTTGAGTGCCGCCGTGACTCGCGCTTGACCCGGAAAGTACTCCCACTCGAACGCGTGCGGATAGGGGGTGTCCCAGCCGGTGACGCGCTGAATCGGCGCCTCCAACGACCAGAAGCATTCTTCTTGAATGATCGACGATAGTTCCGCGCCGAAGCCGGAGAATCGGGTGGCCTCGTGGGCGACGACGCAGCGGCCGGTTTTCTTGACCGACGTGCAGATCGTGTCCACATCCAACGGCACCAGCGAGCGAAGATCGATGATTTCCGCATCCAGTTCCAAGGCCGCGGCGGCGGCAATCGCAACGTGCACCATGGTGCCGTAGGTAATGATGGTCACGCCCGCTCCGGCACGCACGATGTCCGCCTTCCCTAAGGGCACCGTGTAATAGCCTTCATCCACTTGACCCTTGGGATGTGCGCTCCAGGGAACCGCCGGTTTGTTCGGGTCGCCGTCGAAGGGTCCGTTGTACAGCCGTTTCGGCTCGAAGAACACCACCGGATCATCGTCCTCGATGCTGGTGATCAACAAGCCCTTGGCGTCATACGGATTCGAGGGCATCACAACCTTGATGCCGCTGACATGCGTGAAGATGGCTTCGGGACTTTGCGAGTGTGTCTGGCCGCCGCGAATTCCTCCGCCGCACGGGGTTCGGATCGTGACTGGCGCGAAGAAATCGCCGGCGCTGCGGTAACGAATGCGAGCCAGTTCGCTGACCACCTGGTCGAACCCGGGATAAATGTAATCCGCGAACTGAATTTCCGCCACCGGACGCAGTCCGTTCACGCTCATGCCGATGGCCGTGGCAACGATGCCGCCCTCGGCAATCGGCGAATCGATCACCCGATGCTCGCCGTACTTGCGCTGCAGGCCCTCGGTCGCGCGAAACACGCCGCCGAAATAGCCGATGTCCTCGCCCATCAGCACCACCGCGGGATCTTTGCCCAGCATGATGTCCATGGCGGAGTTCAATGCTTGAATCATGTTCATGTTGGCCATCGCGTTACGCCCTTTCCGCGGCGCTCAGAGCCTGCTGCCGCTGCAGATTCTGCGGCATGTCCTTGAACACATCCTCGAACATGAGATCGGCACTCAGTCTCGGTCCCTCGGTCATCGTGCCGAAGACAGTTGCTTCCTTCCAGCTCGATACCACCAGCGCCTCGAGTTCAGCGCTCATGGCCTGATGCTGAGCGTCGGACCACTCGCCCAATTTGATCAAGTGCTGCTTCAGCCGTTGGATGGGATCGCCCAGCGGCCAATGCTCGGCGTCGTCCTTGGCGCGATAGCGCGCGGGATCATCGCTGGTGGAATGCGCGGCGCCGCGATAGGTCACGAGTTCGATCAACGTCGGACCGCCGCCGGTGCGCGCGCGCTCGGCCGCCCACTGCGTAACGGCATAGACCGCCAGGAAATCGTTGCCGTCGACGCGGATGCCCGCCATGCCGTAGCCCGGACCGCGTGCGGCAAATGAGCGCTGTTCACCGCCGGCGTAACCTTGGAATGTCGAGATGGCCCACTGATTGTTGACCACGTTGAGAATGACCGGCGCCTGGTACACGGAGGCGAACAGCAGGGCGTGATGAAAATCCGCCTCAGCGCTGCTGCCCTCGCCGATCCAAGTTGCCGCCAGATTGTCTTCGCCCTTGATGGCCGCCGCCATCGCCCAGCCGACGGCCTGCGGAAACTGGGTCGCCAGGTTGCCAGAGATCGAGAAAAGATTGTTCGCCCGGGAGTGATACATGACGGGCAACTGACGTCCCTTGCACATGTCCCGGGTATTGGACAGCAGCTGGCACATCAGATCGACCAAGGGGATGCCGCGGACCATTTGCAGACCCTGCTGGCGGTAGGCGGGAAACAGCATGTCGGAGGGACGCAACGCCATCCCTTGAGCCACCGCGATCGCTTCCTCACCCAGGGAGCGGATGTAGAACGAGATCTTGCCGGCGCGCTGCATGCGCTGCATGCGATCGTCAAACAGGCGGGTCAGCAGTATGTGCCGCAAACCCACCTGCAATTCGCTGGCGTCGAGATGCGGATGCCACGGACCCACGGCCACACCCTCATCGTCAAGCACGCGCACCAGGTCGACCGACAGGGAAGCCATATCGCGGGCACGCGCATTGACTTGCGGTCGAGGCACCGCGCCCGCAGGCGAGAGTTGAACGTAGCTGAAGTCGGGAGTCTCGCCGGGGCGTGCTGGGACGCGGGGTAAATGCAGGCGGGATTTTTTGATCATCCGCATAATTTACGTCCCTACGCCCTTAGATGTTGTAAACATTAGGGATCGGTCCGATAATCCGGTATGTTCATTCCGAAATAGGGCGATCCATGGAACAAAGAGACCGTTCAGTCGATCGTCTCGATCTGCGGCTTCTCGACATTCTACAGAGGGAGGGCGCCCTGTCGGTTGCTGAAGTGGCGGCGCGGACCAAGCTCTCCACCACGACCTGCTGGCGCCGCATCCAACAGCTCGAACAGAACGGCGTGATCAAGGCACGCGTCGCCTTGCTGGATCGAAATGCCTTGGGACTGGACGTGACCATTTTCGCGCACGTCAAATTGGCCACCACCGGCCGCAATGCGCTCGCGGAATTCGAAGCGGCGATCCGCGACCGCGCCGAAGTGCTCGAGTGCTACACGCTCACCGGCGAATGGGATTTTCTCCTGAAGATCATTACCAAGAACATCAAGGCCTATGAGGCGTTCTATCTCGACTATTTGTCACGCATCCCCAGCGTGCGTTCGGTCAACTCGTCGGTCGCGGTTACCGTCATCAAGGAGTCAACGGCGCTGCCTCTGGGGATTTGACCGCCGCGCCCGAGCACCGCGCCAACGTGTCTGCGTAGCGGCGGATGCGCAGCATGGCTTCGCGCAGAGTCGCTTCATCGGTGGCGAAGCACAAGCGCACAAACCCTGACGTGGCTTCGCCGAATGCACCGCCGTCCAGCACCGAGACGCGCTCGGTCCGAAATAATCCGCTCATGAAATCGTAGCCCGAAAGGCCGGTATCGCGCACATCGATCAGCGTGAACATGCCCGCGTCCGGCACACAGCAGCGAATGCCGCGCACGCCCTCGAGTCCTCGCAGCAACATGTCGCGCCGCGCCGTGCAAAGCTCGCGAATGCGCAGTTCCGGTGCATTCGAGCCCTGCAGCGCGGTGAGCGCCGCCTCCTGAATGAATCCCGGCAGGCCGAACAGCATGCACATGGAGAGGTCCTCCGCATGCCTCACCAATTCCTTCGGCCCGACCATCCACCCCGCACGCAGCCCCGGAGTCGAATGCGACTTGGACAAACTACCGATGGTCACCACCTGCTCGGGCAGACGCGTCGCAAGGCCCGGTACGCGGCCGTCCGGCGCGAGTCCCGCGTACACCTCATCCGCCACGAGCCACAGTCCATGGCGGCGCGCAAGATCGCCGATCGCGGTCAATTCCTGCGCGTTCAAAATCACGCCGCTGGGATTGTTGGGGGTTGCGAAGAACAAGGCGCGGGTGCGCGCCGTGATGGCCGCCTCGAGCGCGCGCAAATCCGGCCTGAATCCGCCGCCCGCCGGTGCCGGCACGCGCACCAGCTGCGCGCCCGATGCCCGGATGGTGGCCGGATAACTGGGATACAACGGTTCGAGCGCGAGCACCTCATCGCCCGGGCCCGCCACGCACATGGAAGCGGCAAACAGCGCGTTTTGCGCACCCGAAAGAAAAATGGCGTTCTCGGCGCCCACCGCCTGACCCGTTCGGCGTTGATGTGATTTCGCAATCGCTTCGCGCAGGGCGCGGCGTCCCGCGGCCGGCGTATAGCGCACATCGCCGGCACGCAGCGTATCGATTGCACGATCGAGCACGTCTGCGGGCATCTCCAGAACCGGATCGCCGATGCTGAGCACGATCACGTCCTCACCGCGCAACTGCGCTTCGCGCGCCTCGAGGTGGATGGTCCACGCCGCCACACTCTCGCCCTTGATTCGATCCACCAGCGGAGAAAATTTCATGACATACTTTACTATGCCATTCACAGCTGAACACTCTCTTCGCTGTCGTAAAGACTTTCCCGCGCTCTCTCGCTCCCCCCAGGGATTGAAATTAGCCTATCTGGACGGCCCCGGCGGCAGTCAGGTCCCCCAGGTCGTGATTGACACTCTCGCGGATTTCTACGCCACCTGTAATGTCAATACGCATGGTCAATTCTGGCCTTCTCAGGAAGTCGATCGGCGCATGGACAGAGCGCGCGAGGTCCTCGCGGCATTCCTGGGCGCGGAGAGTCCCAATTGCGTTTCCTTCGGCCAAAACATGACCACGCTCAACTATGCCTTGAGCGGCGCCATCGGTCACACGCTGAAGGCGGGCGACGAAGTGCTCATCACTCAGCTCGATCACGAGGCCAATCGCGGACCTTGGCTGCGCTTGAAAGAACTCGGCGCGATCGTACAGGAGGTGCGCCTGCTGCCGAGCGGAGAGCTGGACCTGAGCGACATGGCGGCTAAGATCACGCCCCGCACCAAGCTATTCGCAGTCGGCGCCTCGTCAAATGCCCTGGGAACGGTCAATGACCTGGGATTGGCGCGCCGTCTGACCAATGCGGTCGGCGCGCTGCTCGTGGTGGATGCGGTGCATTACGCACCGCACTTTGCCCTCGACGTCAAAAGTCTCGGCATGGATTTTCTGCTGTGCTCGGGCTACAAATTTTACGGCCCGCACGTCGGCGTGCTGTACTCGCGCCCGGGCGCACTCGACCGGCTGCCGACGGATCGCTTGAGCGTTCAAGATCCGGCTGCTCCCTACCGCATCGAGACCGGAACGCTGAATCATGCGGCCATCGACGCGCTGCGCGCCGCCGTGGAATACCTCGCCTCCTGGGGCGCCGGCACGACTTTGCGGGAACGCATAGTGGAAGCGATGAACTCCATTTCCACATACGAACACGGTCTGGCCAAGTTCTACCATGACTCGTTGCGCGCGCTGCCGGGCGTGAAGGTTTGGGGGCCCGACTTCAGCAGCCGGGCCCGAGCGCCCACGGTCTCGATCACCTTGGAGAAGGCG
>DASYIN010000080.1:0-7183 GCA_035997505.1 Steroidobacteraceae bacterium
CCATCGACATCTCCATCATACGAGCCATCCATCTGGCGCTCGACCAAATCCAAAAAGGCGAAGGCGGCGCAAAAGCGGTGGTGATCACCGGCAGCAACGACGTGTTTTGCAGCGGCCTCGACCTCCATTCCATCGACTTGAAGTCTGCCGAAGCACGCCAACGGGCGCATTTCGAGATGCGCCGTTTCATGGATCCGCTGATTCTGCGCCTCAGCGGATTCAGGTTCCCCATCGTCGCCGCCGTCAATGGCGCCGCAGTGGGTGCCGGTATGAGTCTCGCGCTCGCCAGCGACATCATCATCGCGGCCGACAATGCGTACTTCCTGCCATCGTTCGCACGCCTCGGGCTCGTGCCCGATGCGGGAATCACTTTTCACCTGGCGCGCCGCATAGGCGCCGGGCGCTCGTTGTCATCGCTGATGCTGGCGGAAAGGATCGACGCCAAGACTGCGCTCGAGTGGGGTCTCGCCTATGCCGTGGTGCCGGCCGGCGAACTTCTCGCGCGGGCACAGGCGATTGCGCACCGGCTTGCCACGGGGCCCTGCGCGGTTCTTGGACAGATTCGCAGCCTGCACGCGTCGACGTTCGATAATTCTCTGCAGGAGCAGCTGCGTGCCGAGCGCAGCGCGCAGGAAATGACTCTTGAGACGCAGGATTGCGTCGAGGGCGTGCGGGCGTTCTTCGAGAAGCGCGAGCCTAATTTTTCCGAGCACTAGGCGCGCCGTCCGCGCTGGGCTTCGCGGTAATGGCGATGCGAATCGCCGCGAGCGGCGCGCGATCGTCGAACGGCTGCGTCTTGGGATCGTTGGGAACGCCCAGCATGGTCCAGAGCACATCAAGGTTCGGCGTCTGCGGCGTCGCCCTTGTTTTCTGGTAGAGGTCGTACATCACGTGAGTGCCCGTCGCCGCATCACCGATGCGCAGCACCTCGGCGATGTCAGTGTCGACGGCATAGCCCCCTGTCTCCTCGAGGATGGCCCGGAGTGCCGTCTGCAAGCCGACGCGGTTGGCGGTTTGCTCGCGGATTGCCACGTCCGATTGCAGGCAGTACAGCGCGCCGCCCCAATAGGTACGGCCCCAGGTTGGAGTTTGATCCATGCCTCCTTCTCCAGCCTGCGGCAATCCCATGGGCATCGAGTGCCGATTTTCCGCCCAGACGTCCGCAATGTCGCGATTGCCGTATTGAGCGCGCGCGACCCCTTCCACATAAGTGGCCAAGCCCTCTGCCAGCCAACTATGCCGTCTTCCGACCTCCGGCAACGCGAGATGCACCATCTCATGTACCAGAACCCAGTCTGAAGCGAGCGTGTCGGCTTTGGTTTCGCGGCCCACGCGCATCTGAATCATCAAGCCTGAGTCGTTGGTGGTGCGGCCGCCGCCTATGCCGCTGCCATCCATGCCCTGCAGCCGGATGACGAGGAGCGACGCCGGAAACTGGCCGTAATAATCCGCGACGATGTGCGCCGAGCGGTCGATCCAGGTGCGCAGCAGCGGCTGCCGGTTTGACAGTTTCGCGTCGTCAATCACGACGCAGATGTTGGAGCCGCCCAACTGCATTTGAACTGTGGTCTTCTCGGGACACGCAGCTTGCGCATGCGAGCACAGAGATGCCAATGCCGCGCCGAGTATCCAGGTTTTTCGCACAGGACTCCTAGTCGTTCAGCCGCCGCGGTCCGCTCAAGTAGCGGCTGCCGGCGACAAAGAAGCGCAGCCGCAGGTCGGGCGCCTTGGTCAGGCCGATCCGCACGCTTTTGCGGATCGACCTGATCCTGTGACCGTCGCGGCCGATCCAAAGTTGCTTGTCGGTAAATAGATTCAAACCATCGTGCTTAAGATCCACCCGCAGCGCGGCGGTCAGCCTGCCCGGCCCACGAGTGAGATCGGATACCTTGACATGGCTGGCGTTACGCTGCATATGTTCGATACCGAACATTGGCTCGAGCGCACGCAACAGCACGCCTGAACCGATTCCACCGGGTTCACTCGAGACGTTCAACATGTAGGACGTCCCATAGCACAGGTAAACATAAGCATGGCCGTGTTCGAGGAATAATGAGCGGTTGCGCGGTGTCATCCCCCGAAACGCATGGCAGGCGGGTTCGTGCTGCAGGTAGGCCTCTGTTTCCACGATGCGGCCGGCGGCAATGCCGCCGCTAAATTCGCGCACCAGTACTTTGCCGAGCAAAGCTCGGGCGAGTTCTACCGTGTCGGAAGGCATGCTGGCGCGCGAGATGCGTTTGACAGATGGCTTAAGTTCGCGCGAAGTCTCGCCGACGATGGTAGTCTCCTGGGGCATTCGGTCAATGATTGGAACAATTAGGCGGGATTCTTCACGGACAGCAGCATGCTAAGCGCTCAGGCCATCAAGAATCACCACTCGGATATTTTCACATTTCTTCACGGCGATCTGGAGACCTCTGCCGCGTACTGCCACGTCCCGGAAGACGCCGCGCCATTGAGCTTGGTGTATGTCACTGATGCAGCGCAACTTTTCGAGGCACGTCGGCACAAACCTGCGATTCTCATCGTCCACGCCAATGTGGTCGACAGGCTTTGCGCGATCGCTGACGCCGAGAGTTGCTGCTTTTCGGTGAAGAACGTCCCCATGGGAATGGCGATTCTCCTGAAGTATTTCGACAACAAGGCCGCCCGGTTCAGCCAGTGGGGCGAGCGTCATCCGACTGCGGTCGTGCATTGCGATGCGATAATCGGCCAAGGCGTGTTCCTGGGACCTTACTGCGTGATCGGCGCCGGCGCGAATATCGGCGATGATTGCATGATCGGTTCGCACACCGTGGTCGAGAACGGAGCCATGATCGGTGCGCGCTGCATTCTGCATCCGCAGGTGTTTGTCGGCGCCCGCTGCCAGCTCGGCGAGGATTGCGAGATTCATCCGCATACCAGCATCGGCAGCGACGGCTTCGGCTATGCCCTCGATCCCGGCGGCAAGCCGCGCAAGATCCCCCACTTGGGCAATGTCATCATCGGCGACGGCGTGGAAATTGGCAGCAACTGTGCCATCGACCGGGCGACTTTGACCTCGACGCACATTCGATCGGGTACCAAGCTCGACAACATTTGTCATATCGCACATAACTGCGATCTCGGGGAAAATGGCTTTTTCACCGCCGGCTTCATGATGGGAGGCTCGACCAAGATTGGACGGCAGTTCGTTACCGGCGGAAATTCCGTGGTGACCGCTCATGTCACCGTGGGCGACAACGTCGTGCTTTCGGGCAGATCTTCCGTCACGAACGATATCCCCAACGCCGGGGCGTATGGCGGCTACCCCCTGCAGCCCTTGAAAGAGGCGTTGCGCACCGCGGTGAGCATCGGACATCTCAACGAGATTCGCAGAAACCTCAAGCGGGTGATGAAGCACCTGCATCTGTCGGAAAATCCGCAGGACGACGCCGCGGAGAGTTGACGATCGAACGGAAACCCTCCCCCCTCGCCGTGCCGATCGCGGCATTGTCGGTTTCGATGGTGTGCTTTCAGCTCGGTGCCACGCTTGCCAAGGGACTGTTCCCATTGGTCGGTGCCGGGGGTACCGCGGCGCTGAGGCTGGCCATTGCCTCATTGATCCTCCTGGCCGTGTGGCGGCCCTGGCATATCCGATTCACCGGCGTTCAATTACGCACGCTCATCGTCTATGGCGTGGCGATGGGATGGATGAATTTCTTTTTTTATCTGGCCTTGAGCTACATCCCTCTCGGCATCACGATGGCGCTGGAATTCACGGGTCCGCTCGGCGTCGCGCTGTTCGCGTCGCGCCGGCCCATCGATTTTGTCTGGGTTCTGTTGGCGGCGCTGGGCCTGATCGCCCTGCTGCCGCTGGGATTGGGCGGCCAGCCGTTGTCCGCGGCGGGGGTTGCCTATGCGCTCGGCGCCGGTGCGTGCTGGGCACTGTACATTGTCTATGGACGGCGGGCCGGCACCGCGCACGGCGGTCAGGTCACCGCATTGGGGACCGTGATCGGAGCATCGATGATCGTTCCGATCGGCTTCGCGCACAGCGGCGTTCAGCTCCTGTCGCCTTCCGTATTGCCCGCGGCCGTCGGCGTGGCGGTGCTATCGAGTGCGCTGCCTTATTCGCTCGAGATGTTTGCCATGCCTCGCATACCGACGCGCACCTTTGGCGTGCTGATGAGCCTCAATCCCGCGCTTGGCGCCGTTGCGGGGCTGATATTTCTTGGCGAGATGCTGTCTCTCGTGCAGTGGGCCGCAATTGCCAGCATTGTGGCTGCTTCCGCAGGCAGTGCGTCGACGCGGGAATTATTGCCGAATTAGGGCGATGGCCAGGTAAAGCATTGCGGCGCCGGCGAGCGTCATCGCCGTGGTGAGAAACTTCGGATGCGCGTGGTAGCTTTCTGGAATGAGATCGCTGGCGCCAATGTAGAGAAAAAAACCTGCCAGAAGACCCAGCACCGTGCCGAAGGAGCCGCCGGGAAGCGTGAAGAAGTACGTCGACGCGACGCCGACGACCGGCGCCGCCGCGTCGAGCAGCAGCCATCGCAAGCCCTGGCTTCGATCGCCGTGGTGCTTGAGCACGATATTCATCGTATTGATACCGTCGGAAAAATCGTGGGTGAGCACGGCGATCGCAACGATAATTCCCACTTCGTGGGAGGCTTGAAATGCAAGCCCAATGGCAACTCCGTCGAGCAGGCTATGCAGACACAGGACGGCGGCGGCAATGCGGCCGCGCGGCGCCGCGTCGCCGTGAAACAGCAGAATCCGGTCCAGGACCAAGTAGCACAGGAAGCCCAAGGCGGTCCACGATAAAATCGTGGCCGGCGTATGGAATTGCGATCCGAAACTCAAGGCTTCAGGCAGCAAATCAAAGAACGCGACGCCGATCACCGCGCCGGCGCTGAAGCCCAATATCAGGTGCAGCTTGTCGCGCAGGCGCAATGCCAGCAGCCCGCCCAGCAGTGTGCAGAAGAACGCGGCTACGGCGATGATTAAGAGCAACACGGTGTTATATTGCGGGCCACGATTTTTAACTTCTTGGGGGCAGCGTGAGTTACGACACGTATCATAAACGCAAAATCGGCAAACACGTGCTCAAGCCTGAAACTCAAATGATGGGTTACGGGTTTGACCCGAGCTTGTCGGAAGGCTCGCTGAAGCCGCCGATCTTCCTGACCTCGACTTTCGTATTCAAGACGGCGCAGGACGGCAAGGACTTCTTCGACTTCACCTCGGGTCGACGCGAGCCGATTGCCGGACAGTCGTCCGGTCTGGTGTATTCGCGCTTCAACAATCCAAACCTTGAAGTTTTGGAAGACCGGCTGGCTTTGTGGGAAGAGGGCGAAGCGGCGGCGGTGTTCTCCAGCGGCATGTCGGCGATATCGACGGTCATCTGGACGCACGTGCGTCCCGGTGATGTCATCTTGATGAGCCAGCCGCTGTACGGCGGTACTGAGACGCTCATTGAAAAGACGTTGCCCGGCTTCGGCGTGAGCGCGGTCGGCTTCAATCTGGGACATGACCGCGACGCCGTGCTGGATGCTGCCGCGCGGGCATCCAAGAAAGCTGCGGAATCCAAAGGCCGGGTCTGCCTGATCATCGTCGAAACACCCGCGAATCCCACCAACAGTCTGGTCGATCTGAGGCTGATGCGCGAAGTGTCGGACATGATCGGTTCGCGTCAGAGCGGCGGCCGGCCGCCCGTGGCAGTCGACAACACTTTTCTCGGACCGGTTTTCCAGCGACCGCTGCTGCATGGGGTCGATCTCGTCATGTACTCCCTGACCAAGTATGTCGGCGGACATTCGGACTTGGTCGCGGGCGGAGTCGTGGGCTCGCGGGCCGCGGTGGATCCCGTCAAGAGGCTGCGCGGCGCCCTGGGAACGCAGTTGGACCCGAATACGGCTTGGATGATCATGCGCTCCATGGAAACGCTGTCGCTGCGCATGCACAAATCCGCCGAAAACGCCGCGCTGGTCGCGAATTTCTTGCGCCAACATCCCAAGATCGCAGCCGTGAACTATCTGGGGTTTCTTGCCGCGGATGATCCGCGCAAGACGGTGTTCAAACAACAGTGCGAGAGCGCGGGATCGACCTTCGGGTTCGCGGTGAAGGGCGGCGAGGCAGAGGCATTTCGACTGCTCGACGCCTTGCAAGTGATGAAACTCGCAGTGAGTCTCGGCGGCACTGAAACGCTGATATCGCATCCGGCGAGCACGACGCATTCGGGTGTGACCAAGCAAACCCGGGATCGGCTCGGAATCACCGATGCCTTGATTCGCATTTCGGTCGGCATCGAGAACGCGGACGACTTGATAGCGGATTTGAATGCTGCATTAGAGAAAGTCTAGTACCTCGGCAATGTGAATTTGACCGGCTCGCATGTCCAGGGGAATGGGAATCGTGAAGGCACGGAAGAGCAGTGCCTCCACGCTTCCCATCCCCCCTGGGCTTCCACGGAGGATCGCTCAATGTCACGTGCGAGAGGACGAGTCCGGCAGCGTGACATTGATTGGCCCCAGCCTGAACCAGTTACAGAGCCTAGGCTAGATGCTCTTCGATATGCCCAAGAACAGGCCGCGCCTGGGTCCAAACTGCGGTGCACCCACGCCCACGCCGGTGCCGTCGCGGATCTCGTAACGCTTGTCCAGCACGTTGATCACATCAAACCTCGTCGTCAGTGTGCCGGCATCGCCCAGGTGAAAGACATGGCTCGCGCCCAGGTTGATCTGAGTGTAGTAGGGCAGGTGCGCCCCGTTCGGGATGGAACTGCCGTCGGGCAATTCTAAATCGGCTCGCAGTCCGGAACCGACCAGAAAGTCGGCGCTGAAGCGGGTGTGGCCCCACGAATACGATGCTCCGCCGGAGGCTGTGACGCGTTGCTCGTGATCCAAGTGGATGTAGTGTTCGGCGATGTAGGCCAGGTCATCCGCTCCAAAGTTGAATTGCGCCGAATCGATGTTTTTGCCGCGGGCGCTTTGCCAGGCGAGATTCAAATAGGCCGTGAAATCCTGTGCGGTGTAGCTGCTGCTCAATTCCACCCCGTACTGCTTGCCGAAGGTGTAGTTGAAGGGCGTCAGAATGATTGGCGCGCCGAACTGCCCCTCATCGATCAAGTTGTGCGACTGCTTGTAGTAGCTATCCACACCAACCGTGATCTGATCGGTGATTTTCTGCTGAACGCCGACGTCATAGTAATTCGCCTGCTCAG
>DASYIN010000081.1:0-10698 GCA_035997505.1 Steroidobacteraceae bacterium
ATATAGCTGGAAGGAGTATGAGAGAACTCCCACCCAAGCGGCCGTCAATGGAATCGAAACGCCCGCGTGCGCAGCATCAAACACCCGCGACGCCGCAAACCCGAAGTGATCGGCGACCAAAACCTTCTTTGCCAAGCCGATCGTGAAAATTGTCACGCCCATTGCGAATGACCGGCTGGAGAAGCGATATGGTGCCGGCGATTCAAACTGGGGCATTATTTCCGCGTGATGCAATATGGGACCCGCGATCAAGTGGGGAAAGTAAGTCGCGAACAACAGGTAGTGAGTGAAGCTGTATTCCCGTGCAATCCCACGGTATGCATCCACGAGAAACGCGATCTGTGTGAACGTGAAGAAGGAGATCCCGATCGGAAGTACGATCGCGAGCGTCGGCAACTGCGCGCCCGCAATATCGTTCACGGAGGTTACAAAAAAGTCGGCGTATTTATAGAACCCCAGCAATATCAAGTCGGCGGTGATAGCGGCGATGAGCAGCGGGCGCCCTCGCGGCGCTTGCGCGCGCCGGGACAAGGAGCGGCCACATAGGTAGTTGAATATCACCGATCCCAACAACAGGGGAATGTACTTTACGGACCAATAGCCGTAGAACACGATGGAGGCCAGGGCAAGCCACCCGGCCGCCCACACCCGATCTACCTTTCCCAAAATGAAGAAAACGATCAGGGTAACCGGCAAGAACACGAACACGAACTGGTAGCTGTTAAAGAGCATGCTTGACAAGCATGCGCAACGCGCCCGCGCCGGCAATCATTTCTTTTTCATAACAATTAGGAAGTGATCGCCCGTCGATCGAATGATCGGCCATCCCGCGACGACTTTGTCGAGACTCCACAGCCACGCGTGCAGCCGCGGGTATTTCTGGCGAACGCCTGTCAAATAGGGGGGTGGGGCAAACACACAAATGCCGCGAAAATGTTCCAAAGAGAAATACGGCGCGAATGCCGCGTAGAACTCGCGCGGCGTGTAGTAGCGCGTCCATATGGTGTGATTGTTCATACCGACGGGAACGACATTGCGCGCAAACCTTACTCTTGCCCTCGCCCATCGCCCCTGCCGCACATAGTGAGCAATCTCCCAGGGGCAGAAGCGCCCAATCACCGTAAACACCAGTGCCCCGTCCGGCTTCAGCAGCCGGGCGCACTCTCGCGCAACATCAGTAAGGTCAGGGACGCAATTCAGAGGTCCTAGGTTCGAATAGGCGCCATCGAACTTTCCCGCGTCGTCCAGGCGATGAAGTTCATGCGCACCGACATTCAGCGCGTGCACTCGACCGGTCGCCTGGCAGAGCGCAGCCCGCTCCGCGGTTCTCTGCACCATCAGCGGCGACCAATCGGTCGCGGTGATGTCATATCCCGTTTCGGCGAGATGGACCGCGTCGAGACCGGTGCCGCAGCCCAAGTCAAGCAGCCGGCCGCCAGGCGCAAACGTACGGCCCAGCCACCGCCACATTTCGGTGCGCATGTCCTGAATCAGATCATTGTTGCCGCGCGGGCCATCATAGTCCGCGGCAACACTGTCAAATGCGTCTTGAGTATCGCGCAGCTGCGGTACCACTGAAGGCGGCGATGCGCTTGTAGGGGGAGGAGATTTATTCAAGGATTGAACATCCTTCCGCTACCATATCAGTGGCGATAGGGTACCAATACAGATGACTACCAAAAAGCGCCGGACAGACCCCGGCATCGAAGCCGATCCATACGGCGAGCGGGCCTCCGTGCGGGCTCGCAATACCATGAGCATCCTCGGAGGACGCTTCCGCTTCGAGAGCGACAGCAAAGAGTTGCTCGCGTTGGTCGGAGCGGCCTATGCGGGATTGCCGAGTCAGCTGTTCTCGTCCACGCCAAAGACCTTTCGGGTCAAACTCATGCTGACGCGGGCGCCGGCAAAATTCAGCCGCAGAAGAACCGCTCGACACGAGAGTCCTCCAGCCATGGCAATGCTGCAGGGTGCGGGATTTCTCGGCGGCGCCACACCCTCCTCTACATTCGTCGTGCTGAGTCCCAAAGAACGTGCCGGCCTTGTGTGTGTGTCCAAGGAGATGCTGCGCTTTCCTTATCATCTTCGCTACGAAGTAATTGAATTTGCCGTCTTCTCGCTCGCTTGCCGCGCGCAAGGACTGGTGCCGCTGCATGCGGCATGCGTCGGCGTCGATGGCGCCGGCATTCTACTGATGGGATCGAGTGGTGCCGGCAAATCAACGGTTGCTCTGCAATGCCTGTTGGAGGGATTCGACTTTCTCTCTGAGGACAGTGTATTCGTCGCACCGGCTTCGATGCGCGCCACCGGCACGTCCAATTTTTTGCATGTTCGCGCCGATTCGCTGAAATGGCTCAAGCCGGAAGAGCAGGCTTTGGTCCGCAAGTCTCCTACCATCGAGCGCCGCAGCGGCGTCAAGAAATTCGAGCTCGATCTGCGCCGCAAGGGACTTAACCTTGCGAAGCGGCCCTTGAAGATCGTCGGCGTGGCTTTTCTCTCATCGCGACCGGCGGGCAGCAGTCCACTCGTGCGCCGGCTCTCGACCGCAGATACGCTCGCCAGGCTGAAGCGCGAGCAAGCATACGGCGCGAGTCTGCCGCAGTGGCGGGCCTTCAGCCGGAAATTGTTGCGGCTGGGAGGAGTCGAGATCCTGCGCGGCCCCCGGCCCTCGGCGAGCGTCGAGGCGCTTCGATCGCTACTCCGATAGGCAATCACTAAATCTCGCCGATCGCCAGAGAAAAGGTTTGCAGGAAATGGAAATCCGGTCTTCTCAATGCGTAGTTTGCATGCGTTGAATCGCACAGTCCGGCGAGCTCGTCGTAGTCAACAGCCGACAAGTACGGCCGCAGCCGTTCGCCCCAGGTGCCGCGAAAGATGGCCTCCCTCAGATACGATTCGCTTGCGGCATCCAAAGGGGACACGCGTTCGATCATAACGGTGCGCACGGCGATATTTTGCAGGCGGGTCCTTCGCAAAATGCCAACCAACGCTCTCACCGCCTTGAGATCGTGCTCGCCAAGTTCATATCTTTGCCGGTAGTAGCGCCGCACGGCGTCGTTGACGGCACCTTCGAGTCTCGCGTCCCAGGCGAAGTACATGTCCGGAAGAAACGAGCTTTGCCCGATCGCGAGCCGACCTCCAGGGCGCACAAGTGACGCGAGATGAATCACGCCCGCTAGGGGGTCAGAGAGGTGATTGATGGTGTTGACGCACCAGACAAGATCAAAGCTGGCCGGTTCGAACCGATCGTCGAGCATGTTCGCTTGATATAACTGTATTTCCGGTGGCACATGGAGTCTTGCCGTGGCGACGTGCGCCGCAGCCAGATCGACTCCAACCACCCGTCCCCCAGGGGAAACTTCGCTGTGTAGCCAATTCAACGCTTCGCCGGTCCCGCAACCAGCGTCAAGAACCTGCATTCCCGCTTTGAGATCCAAATCCCTGATCAGTCCGCGCAATTCGGGCTGCGCAAACGCGTTGAACTTTGACAGCTTGCCGGAATAGTCGCGTGCGGTTGTGTCGCCCAATAGGCCGCCGTGCCGCGTAGAGACGTGCTCTTGGAGATCGGTCATTTCAAGTGAGCAAATGCCGCTCTTTATCGCGCCCTGTCAACTAGGCTATCGCCGCCGGCGCCTGGCTCGACGAGCGGTATTTCACCTCGTTTCTAGACAATTCCTGCCAGCGCTTTTCAACCGCATCGGCGGCCCGCTCGTGTTCGGGAAGGAGAGGCGCTTCGGCGGTTTGCAATGCAATCTGATCGTGCATCAGATTGCGCACGGTGCGATAGAAATCCGAGGTGTAAGTTCCGTGAAACATCATGTCTAGATCGTTGCTTTCATGCCAGTGCGTCTTTGCGCTCAGTTGGGCTTTGACCAGATCGTAGAATTTAGTCCCCGGCAAGGGATAGGAGACGCTGACTCCGATCTCGTCAGGCTGCGCCAGCCTCAGCAATTCCTTCGTCGCCAGGATGTCCTCGAGCTGCTCGTCAATGTATCCCAGCTGAATGAAAAATCCCACGCGGATGCCAACCGACCTCAACCGCTCCCGCGCAGTCACGATCTCGGCAATCGTGGTGCCCTTGTTCATGGAGTCCAGAATTTTTTGGCTGCCGCTCTCCGCACCAATCCAGGCCTCTTTGCAGCCCGCGTCGCGCAGCGCCAACGCCATCCGCTCACTGATGAGATCCGCGCGGGTTTGTATATTGAACGGCACCTGCGCATCGGCAGCACGCGATGCTGCGGCGAATTGCCTCACCCAATCGACACGAAATCCGAAAATATCGTCCGCGAACCAAATATGATCCGGATTGAATGAGCGCTTAAGGTGCGCCATCTCCGCCGCGACTTCGAGCGGGCTGCGTTGCAGGTATTGATTGCCCCATATGGGTTTCGAGCACCAGGTGCAGCGAAACGAGCATCCGCGGGAGGCGGCCATGTTGAGGCTGAAATACCCATGCGCCTTCATCCAAACGGCGCGATAGCGCTGCATATCGACCAAATCCCAGGCCGCAAGACCCGCGGTCTCCGCGAGAGCCATGCCTCTGCCCCCGCTCGCGGCGACGACCTTGCCCGCGCTCAGCGAGGATACGCCCGACATTCCGCGGACCAGGGCTTCGACACCGATGTGAGGCTCGGTATCGATTCGCGGCAGAAGCTCCAGCAGCGCCGACAACCCCTCGCCCACCAACGCCAGATCGGCACCGGCGCGAAGGTACGGTGCGGGGGCATCGCTGACATCAGGTCCGGCAGCAATCACCCTTGCATTAACACGCCGTGCCGCGCCAATCATGTCGCAAGCAGCCCGGCGCATCGTCGCCAGGCACATTTTGCTCAAAAAATTGAAATTGTCCTCGTAGAACAGCACGAGCTGCGGCGCTTCCGAGGCCAGCAACTGATGATATTCCTCGATGCCCTCCGCCAGCATGGCGTCGAAAAAAGACACCTGATGGCCGGCCTCCCGCAGCAGGGATACGACCTGCAAGGTCGCGAGCGGCGGATACGGCTTGGCGCGCGCGATCTGTTTTTGGTCCAGACGCAGA
This sequence comes from Steroidobacteraceae bacterium, assembly GCA_035997505.1. Taxonomy (GTDB): domain Bacteria; phylum Pseudomonadota; class Gammaproteobacteria; order Steroidobacterales; family Steroidobacteraceae; genus Bog-1198. Next base: position 5,036 of record DASYIN010000081.1, read on the forward strand.
AAATAGGAGTGGCATACCAGGATCGAAAGCATCATTTCTCCGAGCTGCTGCACACAGGCGGACGGACCGCTCACCGGCTGCCGTGCGCACGAAATAGGCACGGTTATATTCGGTAAGTACCGGGGTGAGGACCATTGGTTTAACGGCGGCGCCGTTTCTGGTATTTTCCCTTCAGCCATCGTGCGCAGCGACGGTCGTCCACGGGAAAAACATCTAAAAGACAGGAGTCGGCCATGCCATTGACCAGAAAGCTTGCTGCGGAGTTCATTGGGACTTTTTGGCTGGTCCTCGGGGGCTGCGGAAGCGCCGTCCTGGCTGCCGCATTCCCGCACGTTGGAATTGGCCTCTTGGGCGTCGCCTTGGCCTTTGGCCTAACCATAGTCGCCATGGCCTACACCATCGGCGACGTGTCGGGCTGCCATTTGAACCCCGCCGTGACCTTCGGGCTGGTCCTCGGCGGACGTCACCCGGCAAAGGAAATGTTGCCCTACTGGGTCGTTCAAGTCCTGGGCGGCATCGCGGCAGCCGGTATTTTGGTGTTTATCGCCGGCGGCAATGGCTCGGATCCTCTGGCCGGGGGTCTGGCCGCAAACGGCTTCGGCGAACATTCGCCCGGTCACTACAGCCTGGCCGCGGGTTTGGTGTGCGAAGTGATCATGACGGCGATATTCCTGTTCGTCATCATGGGAGCCACTGATAAAAAGGCTCCGGCAGGTTTTGCACCTCTGGCGATCGGCCTCACGCTGACGTTGATTCATCTGATCAGCATTCCCGTCACCAATACCTCGGTGAACCCGGCGCGCAGCACGGGCCCCGCGGTGTTTGTGCAGGGTTGGGCGCTGTCGCAGCTATGGCTCTTCTGGGTAGCGCCGCTGCTCGGCGGCGCGATCGGTGCGCTCGTGTATCGGTTCATTACGCCGGGCAAGGGCGCGACCGAGCCGGGTTACTAAACCGCGCGCCCTTGTCGCTCTGCGCAATTCGCAGGCTTGTGCACCTTCACTGAGGACGCCGGATAGGCTGCGAGCTTGGCCGCCGGTCGTCGCGGCCGTGCCACCAATTCACCATCGCAGTTGGGGCACTTTCCCCGCAGCACCGAATCGGCGCAGGAGGCACAAAAGGTACACTCGAACGAACAAATGCGCGCATCCACGGAATCCGGCGGCAGGGCGCGATCACAGCATTCGCAAGACGGGCGTAATTGCAGCATGAGTCCCTCCCCCTGGTCTTAAGTCTATGTTTCAATCAATTCTACGGTTCGCGCCCGAACCTTGGTGCCTTCCACCATCACCTCGCCGACGGAAATTGGAAGCGTAAAACGCCTAGGGCCGCAACTCCCGGGGTTGACGTACAAAACGCCGTCCCGCTGTTCAATCAACGGCTTGTGGGAATGACCCGACACGATCACCTGCACACCGGCCGCATGCGGATCGATGTCGAGTTGCGAAATGTCATGGATGACGTAAACGAACACGCCGCCCACTCGAATCATTTCGGTTTCCGGCAAGTGCGCCGCCCAGGGCTGTCGGTCATTGTTACCCTTGACAGCGATGAGCGGAGCCAGAGCCGCCAGTTCATCGAGAATCGACTGCGACCCGATGTCTCCGCCATGAATGATGTAGTCGCATGCGCCGACGAATACCTTGGCTTCGGACCGCAGCAGGCCGTGGGTGTCCGACACTATGCCCACTCTCAATGCGTTGCCGGGTTTCATCGGCGCATTTTAAGGCATCAAGTCCACGCAAACATCGCGCACGAACCAAGGCCCGCAAAAAAATTGCGGCGCGTCTTTTAGCCCGCGCCGCAATTCCTTCAGCCATTCAATGGGAAACTCAGCGCTCCCAATGGCCCCGCTCATGGTGCCAACGCTGCCCGCGTTGATCCCAACGGTCCGGAATCCAATGATATCCATGGCGCTCACGCTGCCAGCGGCCGCCAACCCAAACGTGATTGTGGCCCCGATAATCCCAGTACCCCGGCGCCCAAAAATAGCCTGCGCGCGGCGGCGGCACTGTCTCGACGCGAAGCGGCGGCGGCGCAACTTCGATATCAACGGCGACCCCGGCGGATGCAATCGTTGGCACGGTCACGGCGCTCGCTGCCATGCATAAACCTAGCAATATGGCCTTACGAGAAGCTTTCATTCAATACTCCTTCTTTAATGTCGTTCGGTCCCCTGAGCAACCAAACTTATTTTGCTAAACGCCACAATCGCATCTTCGGTTGACGGCCATCGTGGGTATGTAGGACACCGCCGCATTTTGCCCGGCTCAAATAGTCCGTTAAGTCATTGAGAATCAGCGGAATATGGGGTCACGGCCTCAGCCTTAAGAGTTGGTAATGTTCTAACGCTACGGATCACGGGTAACTGCCAGGCAACGCATGCCAACATCAACGCGGTGACGCCTGAGAAACCCAGCGCAGCGCGCAGCCCGATATGCTCACCCACCCAGCCGCCGAGAAGCGCGCCCGGTCCGGCGGGCAATAGAATGAGCCAGCGCATCGTGCTGGTCATGCGGCCGAGCATCGGGCCCGGCGTGACTGACTGACGCAGGGAGAGGAAATTAATGAAAATAAAGATGGCGCCCACGCCGAACATCAACAGCATGGTGGCGTAAGCCAGGACGCCCAAGGTATTGGCTGGCGCCATTGCGAGCAGCAGCCAGCCCGTGCCGGAGATTGCAAACCCCAAAACCAACGTGGGACCAGGACCCAACCGCCTGACAACGCGATGCCCGTTGGCGCTCGCAAATACCGTGCCGACGCCAAGGGCGACGTAGCTGAATCCCACGCCGCGCTCCGAGAGACCGAGCTGGTGGATCGCGAAAAGAATTTGCACCACGGTGGCGCACTGGTTGCACATTTGCCAAATTCCAACGCAACAGGCCATGGTGACCAGGAGCCTGTGGCCGCGCACGAAATCCAAGCCTTCGCGCATGGCTGCCCAAAACGGCGGATTGACCTTGCTGGGCGTTTCTCTCACCGGCACACCGCGAAGAATGTATGCCGATGTCAACAGCAGGCAGGCATTTGCCAACAGGGCAATCGGCGCACCCGTCAACTTGATCAACGCGCCCGCGGCAGCGGGACCCGTTACTTCTGCGGTGGCTGAGGCCAGCGCGTTTTTCGCATGCGCTTCGACCAGGCGCGAGCGCGGGACGATCTGCGTCAAGACGATTTGCGCTGCGCTGCCGGCCGTGGTGTTCACAGCGCCGATCAAGAACGCCACGAAGTAGAGCCAGGGCATGGAGAGCCATCCCAGCCACCAGGCTATCGGCACGGTCGCGACGCCGAGGGCGATCGACAGTTCGCCGAAAATATACACCGGCAGCTTTTTGACTCGATCCAACACCACGCCTGTCGGCAGCGAGAACAGCGCGAAGGGGATGATCTCCATCGCCGTCAAGAGCCCCATCTGCGTGGGGGCCGCGTGCATGAGCACGGCCGCCGTCAATGGAATGGCGAGCAAGGTTACCTGGCCGCCGAATGAGGAAATCAGTATTGAAGTCCAAAGTCTGCGGTAGGTCCGATCGCGCAACAAATCGGTCGGCGACAGCGAGAATCGGTTTAGCCACCGGACCGGCAGCAACGCGACAAAAATTCCTCTATTCACTTATCTGCACATGTTAACCGCTGCTCACGGCGCTCAAGGCCTCCGACTCCTCCGCCTCGCCCAGAAAGCCGCCGCTTTGGTGCGCCCATAGGCGCGCGTACAAGCCCTTCTGCGCCAGCAGTGAGTAGTGATTACCCTCCTCGACGATACGGCCCTTGTCGAGCACTATTAATCGATCCATAGCGGCAATCGTCGATAGACGATGAGCAATCGCCATGACGGTTTTGCCTTCCATCAGGCGATACAAACTCTCCTGAATCGCAGCCTCGACCTCGCTGTCGAGCGCGCTCGTGGCTTCGTCAAGCAGCAGGATTGGCGCATCCTTCAGCATCACCCGCGCGATGGCGATTCTCTGCCGCTGGCCGCCGCTGAGTTTCACGCCCCGCTCCCCGACATGGGCCTGGTATCCCACGCGGTGCTTTGGGTCGGTCAGGGTCATGATGAATTCGTGCGCTTCGGCACGCTTGGCCGCCGCGATCATTTCGGCGTCGCCGGCATCGGGGCGGCCGTAGAGGATATTGTCGCGCACCGAGCGGTGCAATAAAGAGGTGTCCTGGGTCACCATGCCGATCTGCGCGCGCAGGCTGTCTTGCGTCGCCAGCGCGATATCCTGGCCATCGATGAGCACCCTGCCCTGCGGGATGTCGTAAAACCGCAAAAGCAGATTGACGATCGTGCTCTTGCCGGCACCCGATCGGCCCACCAGACCGATTTTCTCACCCGCGCGAATATGGATGTTCAGATTCTCGATGACGCGGCTGGCATCGTGGTGCGCGGCACCGTAGTTGAAGCTGACATGCTCGAAACGAATATCGCCGCGGGTTACGCGCAGCGGCACTGCATCCGGACGATCGACCACCGTGGGCGGCCTGGCAAGCGTATTGATGCCGTCCTGCACCGTTCCAATCTGTTCGAACAGCGACGCCATTTCCCACATGACCCAATGCGAAATGCCATTGAGCCGCAGAGCCATCGCGGTGGCCGCGGCGACGGCTCCGACGCCCACCTGGCCGCGAGTCCAGAGCCACAGCGTGACGCCACCCGTGCTCGCGATCAGCCCCATGCTCAACAGGTGATTGACGATCTCAAAGCCGGTCACCATGCGCATTTGCCGATAAACCGTCTGTAAAAACTCGGCCATGGCGCCCTGCACATATGTGGCTTCGCGCTGAGTATGCGAAAACAGTTTTACCGTTGCGATATTGGTGTAAGCGTCGGTGATTCTTCCCGTCATGAGGGACCGTGCGTCCGCCTGCGCCTTGGCAACTGCGCCAAGACGCGGCACGAAGTACCAAACGGCGAGCAGGTAGCAGCCAAGCCAGCAAAAGAAAGGCACCAGCAGCCACAGGCTGAAATTTCCCACCACCAGCGCGATCGTGACGAAATAGATCACGACGAAAACCAGAATGTCCGCCAAGATCATCCAGGTGTCGCGTACCGCCAGCGCTGTCTGCATGACCTTGGTGGCGACTCGTCCGGCAAACTCGTCCTGATAGAAACTTAAAGACTGGGCCAGCATGTTGCGGTGAAAATTCCAGCGCAGACGCATGGCAAAATTGCCGGCCAGGCTCTGCTGCTTGATCAGACTCTGCAACGCGACTATGAGGACGCTGCCCATTAAAACGGCGGTCAATATCAGAAGATGCGAACGCTGCTCCGCCCACAGCTGCGATGGCGGTACTTTCGCGAGCCAATCCACCACGCGCCCCAGCAGGCTGAACAGCAACGCTTCGAACACACCGATCGCGCCCGTCAGCACCGTCATCGCCGCGATGTAGCGCCGGGTGCCGCGGCCGCAGGCCCACAGAAATGGGAAGAATCCTTGCGGCATCGCCGCAATCGCCCCCTCCGGATAGGGCGAGACCAGTCTTTCGAACCGACCAAACATCAGAACTCCGCAGGAAGTCGAGCAACTCCTATCTTATCGCGAATGCGCCTTCGCCCTTGGCCCGGTAGGAACTTTCCGACGCAATAAAAATCCTTCACAGCACCTCGGTCCGGGCAGAAATCACATTGTCCGACATTCGCTGCGTAGCAAACATGGCGTATGCGT
>DASYIN010000082.1:0-31725 GCA_035997505.1 Steroidobacteraceae bacterium
GCCAGCGCCCAGAAATGCGGCGGCGTCCAGGTGAATACGATCAGGAACAACACCAGCGCATTCGGGTCGATGGTATTGGTCACCGCGGCCCAGCCGAGTACCGGAGGTGCCGCGCCCGCGGCGCCACCGATCACGATGTTCTGCGGCGTCGCGCGCTTCAGCCACATTGTGTACACGATGGCGTAGCCGATCAGTGAACAGAACGTGAGCGCGGCGGTGAGCGCGTTCACTCCCGTCCATAAAATCAGCATCGACGCCAAGCCTAAGGCGACGGCAAAGACCAGGGCGTGCCTCTCCTGCATGTGGCCGGTCGGCAGCGGCCGGCGCCGCGTGCGGTTCATTTGCCCATCGATGCGCCGGTCCAAAATATGATTGAAAGCAGCCGCCGAGCCCGAGGCCAGGGCGATTCCGATCGAACCCAAGATCAGCGCATTCAGCGGGATCCAACCGGGCGATGCCAGCACCATGCCGACGATGGCGGTGAACACGATCAGCAGACTCACCTTGGGCTTGGTGAGCTCCAAATAGTCCCGCCAGCCGCCGTGAACGGCGCCGGAAATCGGCGGACTATCGGGTACGGTGGACATCGCGTAAGGGTATCACGCCGATCTGTCGGATCCGGCCGCGGCCGCATCCGGTTCGGGCCAGAGCAGGCGCAGCAAAGCGACGGTACACAGGACCAAGAGTGCGGCGCCCGCATTGTGCGAAGTCGCCGCGGCCAGGGGCATCCCCAAGTGCACCATGGTGATGCCGATACCGATCTGCAGCAGCACGGCGCCGATCAACAGCGCTCCCACCGCCCGCAAACGGGAGCTTCGCGCGCGGACCACCGTCATTGCCCCCAAGCCGATCAAAACCGACCCCGCGATCAGCGCGCCGAGCCGATGAGTCACGTGAATGGCGACCCGCGCAGGGTTCGCCAGCACGCCGCCGGTGTAGTCGATGTCGAGGCCGCGCCACAGCACGAAGGCGTCGCGAAAATCCATGGGCGGCCACCAGGATTGCTGGCAGGTCGGAAAATCCGGGCACGCCACCGCCGCATAGTTGCTGCTGGCCCAACCGCCGAGTGCGACTTGCAGCAGCAGCGCCGTCAGCGCCACCAGCGCGAATTTGCGCAGTCCCGCTTCGGGTGCCGAGAGCTTGAGTCGCGGCGGCGTGAGCGACAGCCACCACAGAATTGCCAACGTGGTGAGGCCGCCCAGCAGGTGCGCCGTGACGATCAAGGGCTTTAGCAGCAACGTGACCGTCAAGGCGCCGAGCGCCCCCTGCAGACAAACGAGAACGAACAGCAGCGCGACCGCGATCAGCGGTTGGCCGCGGATTTTGCGATTCGACACCGCAAAGATCAGCAGGACCGTGATGATGGCCCCCAGGGTGGTCGCGAAGTAGCGATGGATCATTTCGTGGATGGCTTTGCTGAAATGCTGATCCGCCTGCGGATAGATGTGCCCGTAGCAGCCCGGCCAATCTGGGCAGCCAAGCCCTGCGTCCGTGAGGCGCACCCAGGCACCCAACACGACCACCGTCGCCGCGAGCGCAGCGCCCGCCAGCGCAAGCCGTCGAAACCAAAGCAGGCGTCGTCGCGTGTCCATGCGTCAACCGATCGAAGACAGGCGCAGCAGCCGCTTCATGTCCTCGAGCATGCCCTTGGGCTTCGCATCGTCGGCGTAGAACATCATGGCGTTGCCCAAGGGGTCGATGAGATAAACGCGATGAGAATTCAGCGCGTCGGCGCGCATGGGCAACAGGGCGAGCAGCGCTGCATCGGCCGTGCTTTCGCGAATCACGATCAAATCCGGGTGCGCCTGTTTCAGTTCCTGAAAATCGCAGCAATCGCCATCGCCGATGAAGACCCGCTGCACACGGTGCATCTCGCGATCGAGCGCGAGACGCACCTGGCGCGTGTCGTATAGATGCCTGCCGCACTCATCGTCGCAGCGGCCCTTCTGCACATACAGGAACGTCCACTTGCCCTTGAGAAACCGCGGATTGGTTTTTTGCGCATAGCCGACCGCTCCCGTCGCGACTGCTGTGCTGGTCGTGCTGGTCGTGCTGGTCTCGAGCGGCAAGGCCAGCTCCGGCAGCGGCCGTGCGGGCACGATCAATTCCCCGGCATTGACTCGGCCGCCGGGATGCCAATCCTTGCCGTAGTACAAATAGAAGGCGAATGCGAGCGGCGCGAAGAACATCAACGCCACCCCGATCAAGGTGCGCCGCTGTCGGCGATCATGCGCACTGAGTTCAGTCATGCGCGCTGTGCTCAATCATGCGCGCACCTCGGTGCGCCGAAAGTTGGTGACGACATAGATGACGGCCAGGGCCAGCGCCAATCCGAACCATTGCACGGCATAGCCTACGTGCCGCAGGGGCGGAAATCCCGGCGGCGCCCAGTCGCGCACATAGCCGTCTGCTTCAGCCGCATCGAGAAGGATGGAGTCGGTGGCGGAAGTCCACTGGCTCTCCTTGAGCAGCCGCGCGACGTCGGGCTGCGTGGGGAAGCTCGCCACCACGGGAAAAGGAGGCGTGAGTGCGGCCGGCACCCCCATGTGAATGCCGGGGCTGGGCAAATTGTCGGCGCGGCCCCGGATTCGCCGGGGGTCGGAGGCGACCGGAATGGTCGGCCGATCGGCGCGGCTCGACCCTAAGGGAATCCAGCCGCGATTGACCAGCACCCAGCCGCCGCCTTGCAGTGCGAAGGGCGTGATCACGAAATATCCGGCGCGTTCGGCATGGACCATGTTGTCGATCAAGATCTGCCTCGCCTCATCGTAATGCCCGGCCGCCTCAACTTGGCTGTAACGAGTCAATTTCGGCGTTTTAAGGTCGATCGGGCGTGTCGCACCGCTGCCGGCCGCGAAGGAGTCGAACAAGACGCGCTTCTCATCGGCGCGATGCAGCTGCCAACGCCCGAGCGAAACCAGCAGTGCGAGCAAGGCAATCGTCAGCAGCGTCGTGAAGGGCCGCGGCGCGAAAGTGCGATTACCGACTTGGATGGGCACGATATACTGCAGGTCCTAGAAGCCTAGACGCGCCAGATGGCACTCAAATATCTCATCCTGGTAATGCTTGCGCTGATCTTGATCAGCTTGGGCAAAGCGCTGTTCCATTTGTCGAGCACCCGCGAAGACGACGGGAAAAAAATGGTCGTGGCGCTGGCCTGGCGTATCGGGCTTTCGGTGGCGCTTTTCGTGCTGTTAATCGTCGCCTATTACAGCGGCTGGATCGAGCCGCTGCATCTGTCGCATCACAGCCAGTAGACGAAAAAGAACAACCCGAGCCAGACCACGTCGACGAAGTGCCAGTACCACGCGACGGCTTCGAAGCCAAAATGCCGCTTAGGCGTGAAGTGCCCGTTCATGACTCTGAACCAGATCACCGTCAGCATGATGGCGCCCACCGTCACATGCAGGCCGTGAAATCCGGTCAGCATGAAAAACGTGGTGCCATAGATGCCGGTGCGCAGCTGCAGGCCCAGCTCGGTGTATGCCTCGTGATACTCGGTCGCCTGCAGGGCAACGAACGAGAAGCCCAGCAGGAAGGTCAGCGCCAGGAAAATCTTCAGCCGCGTCCGGTGTCCCATGATCAGGGCGTGATGCGCAATCGTGACCGTCACGCTGCTCGACAGCAGGATCGCGGTGTTGACCACGGGTAACCCTAAGGCCGGTACCGTTTCGAACGTGCCGTTCGCTCGCGGACCCAAGGTCGCCGGGCCATTGGTCGGCCAGTCGCCGCCGTAGTCGTTCCACAGCAGCAGTTTGGTGAAAATCTTCACGCCGTCGCCTGAGAGCCAGGGGACCGAGAAGTTGCGCGCATAGAATAACGCGCCGAAAAAGGCGGCGAAAAACATGACTTCGGAAAAAATGAACCACATCATTCCCATGCGGAACGACCGGTCCACTTGCATGTTGTAAATGCCCTGTTGGTTCTCGGCGATGACGGTGTGGAACCATAGAATGAACAGCATCGCCAGCATCAAAAAGCCCGGCAGCAGGAACCACGCCGGGCCCCAGTCGTTGAGCGTAATCACGGCGCCGGACATCAGCGTGAACAGTGTGACCGACCCATAGATGGGCCACGGGCTGCCGTGAGGGATGTAGTACTTATCCGTGTCCGCTTGCGCTTGCGCCATATTCAAATCTCTGACGGTTTAGGAATGACGATAGTTTAACGAGTGAACTCAACGCTGTGTTGTGGTTTGCGTCGTATCGTAGAAGGTATAGGCGAGCGTGAGCCGGTCCACGTTGGCCGGCAGCTGCGGGTCCACAATGAATCGCACCGGCATGTCGCGGCCCTCGCCCACGCCGAACTTTTGCGGGCTGAAGCAAAAGCACTCGGTCTTGTGGAAGTACTGCGAGCTGCCCGCCGGAGAAATGCTCGGCACGGCCTGGGCGACCGAGGCCACAGAGGTGAGGTTCTTCGCATAAAACTCGGTCTCATACAGCTTGCCGGGATGAATGCGCATCGAGCCGACCTTGGGCCGGAACTCGTAGCTGCCCACCGACGCGGGCGAGGCGACGAATTCAATGGTGACTTCGCGATTCACGTCGATCGCTTCCTTCACGGCGGCCGGGCCGGCCTTGGCTTCGGCGTTGCCGATACCCGTCGCGCGGCAAAACACGTCGTACAGCGGCACCAGCGCCCAGCCGAAAGCAAAGCTGGCCGCGGTCATGATCAGCAGCCCCCAGACCAGCTTGCGATTGGCGCGCTTGAGATCCATCAATGGTGGCTGCGAAAGACCAGCAGCGCGATGAATCCGAAGTAGAACGCCAGCGCCAGGGTGGCGAGTCCCAAGGCCGCGTTCCGAATGCGCAATTTGCGGGCGTCTTGAGCCGTGCTCACTTGATTTCGGGCGCCGTCGTGAAGCTGTGATAGGGCGGCGGCGAGGACAGCGTCCACTCAAGGCCGTTGGGCCGGGCGTCATCCCACACCTTGGCGCTCGCCTTTTGGCCGCCGCGTATGCATTGCACGATCACGATCGCAAATAAGATCTGCGAAGCTCCAAAGCAGAAGCCGCCGATCGAGGAGACCATGTTCCAATCGGTGAATTGCACGGCATAGTCGGGAATGCGCCGCGGCATGCCGGCCAATCCCAAGAAATGCTGCGGGAAGAACAGGACATTGACGAAAATCGTCGACAACCAGAAATGCCACTTGGCCAGGGTCATGTTGTACATGTGGCCGGTCCACTTCGGGATCCAGTAGTAGACCCCCGCCATGATGCCGAAAATTGCGCCGGGCACCAGCACATAGTGGAAGTGCGCGACCACGAAGTAGGTCTGGTTGTACTGAAAATCCACGGGAACTATGGCTAGCATCAATCCCGAGAAGCCGCCGATGCTGAACAGAAACAGGAACGACAGTGCGAACAGCATGGGCGGCTCAAAGCTCAGTGAACCCTTCCACAACGTCGCAGTCCAGTTGAACACCTTCACGCCGGTCGGCACCGCGATCAGCATCGTCGACATCATGTAGAACAGTTGCGCGGCCACGGGCATGCCGTCGACGAACATGTGGTGTCCCCACACGATGAAGGACAGGAAAGCGATTGAGGCGATGGCGTAGATCATGGAGGTCGCGCCGAATAGCGGCTTGCGCGCAAACGTCGGCAGAACCTCCGAAATGATGCCGAAGGCCGGCAATATCATGATGTACACCTCAGGGTGCCCGAAGAACCAGAAGATGTGCTCGAACATCACCGGGTCGCCTCCGCCCGCCGCGTTGAAGAAACTCGTGCCGAAGAAATGATCGGTCAGCAGCATGGTGACGGCGCCCGCGAGTACCGGCATCACCGCGATCAGCAGGTAGGCGGTGATCAGCCAAGACCAGGTAAACAGCGGCATGTTCAGCAGGTGCATGCCGGGGGCGCGCATGTTCATTATGGTGACGATGATATTGATCGCACCCATGATCGAGGAAGCGCCCATCATGTGGATGGCGAAGATCAGCATCGGAAAGCTGTCGCCGGTCTGCAGCGACAGCGGCGGATACAGCGTCCAGCCCGCCGCTGCCATGCCGCCCGGCACAAACATCGTCGACAGCAGCAGGGTGAAGGCGAAGGGCAGAATCCAGAAACTGAAATTATTCATCCGCGGCAGCGCCATGTCGGGCGCGCCGACTTGCAGGGGCACCATCCAATTCGCCAATCCGACGAAGGCGGGCATGACGGCGCCGAATATCATGATCAGCGCATGATTGGTGGTCATCTGATTGAAGAACACCGGGTCCATGAGCTGCAAGCCAGGCTTGAAGAGTTCGGCGCGGATCAGCATGGCCATGGCGCCGCCGATGAAGAACATGATCAGGCTGAAGACCAGGTACATGGTGCCGATGTCTTTGTGGTTGGTGGCGAAGATCCACCGCTTGATGCCGGTGGCCGGACCGTCGTGGTGCTCATGATCGTCATGCGCGTGGTCGGGTTGCTGCGCGGTGTTGCTCGCGTGAACATTGGCCATAGTCGGATCGCTCTCTTAAATTATTGCTGCTGTGTTTATTTGGGCAAAGCTTGCGCGGTGGGCGGCGGCGCGGGCGGCGCGGGCGACGCGGGCGACGCGGGGGCAGGCAAGGCTGCCTGCTTCATGGCCGCCTTCTGCGTTTCCACCCACTTCTTGAACTCATCGGGCGTGCGCACATCGACCACCACGGGCATGAAGCCGTGGTCCCGTCCGCAAAGCGCCGCGCATTGTCCGCGGTAGACCCCTTCCTTGCCGGGATCGACTTTGAACCACAGTTCATTGACGAAGCCTGGGATCGCAGCGCGCTTGGCGCCGAAATCGGGCACCCACCAGGCATGAATCACGTCCTGCGAAGTCAGGAGCAGCCGGACCTTGGTGCCGCTGGGGATCACCAGAGGCTTGTCGACCTCCAAGAGATAGTTGGGCACCGATTTAGGATCGATGCCGGAATTGACCTGGCGCGCGAAATTCGAGTCGCGCGCGAGAGTGGAGAAAAAATCCACGCCTTCCGCTGCGTCCATATAGGAGTATTCCCATTTCCATTGATATCCGGTCACGCGGATGGACAACTCGGACTTGCGGGTATCTTCCTGCTTCAAGATCAGGTCGGCCGCGGGGACCGCCATGACCACCAGGATCAGCACCGGGACAATGGTCCAGATGATTTCCACCTTGGTGCTGTGAAGCATGGTGGTGTCGGCGACCGCGCCCTGCGAGTGGCGGAATCTCACCAGTGTGTAGATCATGGCGCCGAACACGACGATGGCGATGCCGACACAGATCCAAAAGACCTCCATGTGCAGGCCATACATGTCGCGCGCGAGGTCGGTCACGCCCGTCGGCAAGTTGTAGCCGTTGGAGGTATTGGCGCCGGCATTGCCTGCCAACCCTAAAGCGGCCGCGCAAAGCATGCCTGCGCACATCAGCTTGCGCTGCCAGGAAGTGCTGCGATCGATACTGCCTCTGGTAAGTCTCATCTAAACGGGTCCCCTATTTCGCGACTTCAAGCGGCGGCGATTCATTCACGCCGCCGACTAATCTACCCAAACGCGCCGCCAGCGCGCGGCGATCCTCTTCGGTGAGGAAATTGCCGATCTCAAATGCCCGCCCGTGACTCTCGATGGTCAGCCGGCTGGTGCCATTACGCCGTGGCGGACTGCGAAGTCTAACCTTCGCCCAATGCCTCGCAAACTCCTGTTTTGCCTCGCCGTGGCGGGAACGGGTTATCAAACTGACCCGGGAATCGGTGATCAACACCGTCTGGGTGTAATTTCGCCGTTGCATGCTGGCGTGCAAGGCTATCCCAAGGGCCAACATCTCCAAAGCCCAAAACAGCAAAACCGGCCAAAATCCCTGCAGCACGAAGAATAGCGCAAAGCTCAAGGAAAACAGGCAGGTAGCGCCGAAGAAAAGCTGGGCACCCGAACGGGTCAGCGAACAATTTGGCGCGAGCGTGATGCGCTGTTCCACGACCCTAGGATATCGTAGGTGCCGCGCCCGGGGGCATCGGCGGGGACCTTATTTATCACGCCTCGCGCGCAATTCCCGCTTGATTTCCTCCAGGGACACGCTGGCCGGATCGGCGCGCCGCTGGTCATGCTCGGGGACCCATGCATGAGCGAACACCACTTCATAGGTGGCCGGCAGTCGGCCTTCATGGCGGAATTCTTCGTACGCCGCCTGCATGGCAGCAAACTTGCGTGGGCTGGTGAGGCCCTTTGCCCGGCCCACCGTGGCATTGCGCGCGCCCGTCGCCTTCAAGTCCGCGGCCACCTTGCGCACGTCCAAATAGCGCAGTGTAAATCGCTCGACATCGAGCACGGGCGCGGCAAAACGGTTGCGCACCAGCGCATCGCCCAGATCGTGCATGTCGATGAATTGATGGACGTGGCTGTGCGAGTCGACTTGATGCCAGGCGCTGCGCAGCTCGCGCAGCGTGTCCGGGCCGAAGGCGCTGAAGCTGAGCAACCCGCGCGGCGCCAGGACCCGGCGAAATTCCGCGAATGTCGCCTCCGGATTGCACCACGGCAGCATCAAATTGCTGACGATCAAATCCACGCTGCCGTCGGCCAGGGGCAGAAGCTCTGCGTCCGCGCAGACGCGCTCGAACTTGCGCAGCCAGGACTGCTGCCGGGCCGCCGCCTTTAACATCTGCGGCGAGGAGTCGAGCGCCACCACGACCGCTCCAGGATATCGGCGCTTCAGTGCGCGGCTGCCGTGGCCCGTGCCGGCGCCGGCATCCAAGACCACGCGCGGCGTAAGCTTGGTCAGCTGCAGCCGTTCCAGCAGATTTTCGCGGACTTCCGTGAAGAGCACGGCCGCCGCGTCGAACGTGGATGCGGCGCGATCAAAGGAGCGTCTCACCCAGCGGGATTCAAGGGCGTACGCGCCGATTTCATCGCTCATAAGCGATTACGATGCCACAGAAGCTCCGGCGGCGTGAGAGAAGGAGCCGGCGCCGCGGGCTGCCGGCAACGCGGCCTCGGAAGGCGATTCCGCGGGCGGCAATTCGGCTTGAATTTTCAGTCGGCGAAACAGCTCTTGATCGTGCAGGGTGTCGGGATTGCCTGTGGTGAGCAGCTTCTCGCCATAAAAAATCGAATTCGCGCCGGCCATGAAACACAGAGCCTGTAACTCATCGCTCATTTCAGCCCGCCCCGCCGACAGGCGCACATGACTTGCCGGCATGAGAATGCGCGCCACGGCAATCATGCGCACAAAATCGAATGGATCCAAGGCCGCTGCGTCCGCCAACGGGGTTCCGGCGACCCGTACCAACTGATTGATCGGAACGCTTTGCGGATGCTCGGGCAAGGTGGCGAGCGTGTGCAGCAGCTCGACGCGGTCCTGCGGTTCTTCGCCCATGCCGACAATACCTCCGCAGCAGACGTTGATACCGGCGTCGCGCACCGACTGCAGCGTGTCCAGCCGATCCTGGTACGTGCGGGTGCTGATGATTTTCTCGTAGTAGCGGGACGAGGTGTCCAGATTGTGATTGTAGAAATCGAGGCCCGCTGCTTTGAGCTCGAGGGCCTGATCGGGGGTCACCATGCCGAGCGTGGCGCAGGTCTCCAATCCTAGGTCCTTCACGGCGCGGATCATGGCGACGACTTTGCGCAGATCCTTGGGCTTGGGCGACCGATAGGCTGCACCCATGCAAAAGCGCGTTGCGCCGGCGTCCCGGGCCGCGCGGGCGCGACCTGCAACCTCTTCGAGCTCCAGCAGCTCCGTGACCTCAAGACCGGTGTCAAAACGCACGCTCTGCGGGCAGTACGCGCAGTCCTCGGGACAGGCCCCGGTCTTGATGCTGAGGAGCGTGCTGATCTGGACCGTGTTGGGCGCCTGAAAGAGCAGGTGAATCTGGTGTGCCTTGAATACTAAGTCCATGAAAGGCAAGTCAAAAAGCCCAGTGACCTCGGCCAGTGTCCAATCGTTGCGTACGCTCACGGCACCTCCTTTAAAGTGCGCCAAGTATTCGGGCGCCGCAGGCTCTAGTCAACCGCTAGACATCTATTCAGTTTACCAAACGGCTGTCGCTAAGCGGCTAGAATCGCGGCGCATCAATGGGAGAGCTGGTGAGTCCAGGAAAATCCGAACCGGGCCGGTGCTTCGAGCGGCCGAGCGGCTGGCTTCGATACGAAGTATCCGGCGACGGCGATCCGGTGGTGTTCCTGCACGGGTTCGGGCTGGATGCGGCGATGTGGGACCCGCAATGGTCAACCTTTAGCGCCGGCCATCGCGCAATTCGTTATGACCTGCGCGGCTATGGACAGTCGAGCACGCCGGCGGGCCCCTATTCGCACGTCGATGACTTCCTGGCGCTGACCGAATTTCTGCGCGCACGCCCGGCGCATGTCGTCGGGTTGTCGATGGGCGGCCGCTATGCGCTGCGCGTTGCCGTGCAGAACCCTGAGTCGGTGCGTTCGCTGACGCTGGTCGACACGGCGCTCGACGGACATGCGTGGAGCCCGGAATGGCTGCAGCTCTGGCAAGAGATCTCGCGGGCGGCGCGCCGGGGCGATATCTTCGGCGCGAGACAGCTGTGGCTGCAGCATCCACTGTTTGGGCCGGCACGCCATCAGTCCGCGGTGGCCGCGGCGCTCGAGACGATGGTCGCGCGATATTCAGGCTGGCATTGGCGGGAGAGGGATCCGGACCTGACGCCGGCGCCGCCCACGGCCGAGGTACTGGCGACGATCTCTGTGCCGACGCTCATGATCGTGGGCGAGCTCGACCTATCGGATTTTCGCAGCATCGCGCAGCGCATCGCCGCCGACATGCCGAATGTGACGCTGCGGACCATGCCTACGGCCGGGCACATGGCCAATCTCGAAGCGCCGCGTGAATTCAACGACATCGTGCTCGAGCATCTGCGCCGCAGTTAAGCGGCAATCTCGACGCGCGAGCGGCACCTTCGGCGCGTGCGCGGCGCTAACTGCCGCGCGCGAACTGATACTCCAGCGCCAGCCCGATGAATACCGACATGCCGAAATAATTGTTGTTGAGAAAGGCGCGAAAGCACCCGTCCCGGTCCCGGGCACGAATCAGCCAGAGCTGATAGATAAAAAACAACGCGCCCGCGGCCAAGCCGGCGTTGTACCACGCAGCCGCGTGGATGGTCTTGCCCACCAGGTACAGCGTCACCAGCGTCATGATCTGCAGCACGGCGATGATGTGACGATCCGAATCGCCGAACAGAATGGCGGTCGACTTCACGCCAATTCGCAGGTCGTCATTGCGGTCCACCATGGCGTACATGGTGTCGTACACCGTCACCCAAAGGACATTGGCGAGGAGCAGCAGCCAGGCGACCCGCGGCACAAATTCAATCTGCGCGGCGAACGCCATGGGAATTCCTGCGCCGAAGGCCAGGCCCAAGTACAACTGCGGCACCGACAGGAATCGCTTCACGAACGGGTATGTGACGGCGATGAACGCGCCGGCGACCGCCCACAAGAGCGTCAGCCGATTCAGCTGCAGCGCCAGCACCAGTGCCGCCAACGACAGAACGGCGAATAGCACCAACGCTTCGAGCGTGGTGAGACGGCCCGCGGCCAGGGGCCGATCCTTGGTGCGCGCGACCTGCGGATCGAAACTGCGGTCGGCGTAGTCGTTGATGGCGCAGCCCGCGGATCTCATGAGCACGGTTCCGGCCACGAAAATAACGAATATCAGCGGCTTTGGCTGGCCGCGACTGCCGATCCACAGCGCCCACAGCGTTGGCCACAGCAGCAGCCAGATGCCGATGGGGCGGTCGAGGCGCGTGAGGCGGATGTAGTCGTGGACAGTACCGAGAATCTTCGGCAGCTGTTCCGTGGTCCAGGGATGAAAGCGAATGCGGTAGGCGTACCACCGCAAACGCGCCATGATCATCTGGGCCAGTTCATCGCCGTTGCGTGGCAGTGGCACGCTTATTTGCCTAGACGCGACCCATTGCGGGCAGGAATAACTCTTGGGTCAGCAGCGGCGCACCGCGCAGGGTGATGCGCGCACGCCTAGCCCAAAGCCCCGCCGGCTTGATCTCGGCATCGCGCAGCGCGCGCGCCGTCACCGCCTCCTCCGTCGGCAGCCAGGCGTATTCGCAGGAGCTGCGCTCGACGCCAGACAGATCGCTCAAGGTTTCGCCCAGCGCAGAATCGCCGAGTTCCGCGAGCCAGGGATGCATGGAGAGCGTGGTGTCCGGGACGACAGTCTGGCTGAACACCCAGACAAGCCCGCCACAGCACATTTCCACATCCCGAAACAGGCCGGCGGTGTCTTCGAGCCGGAGTGCCGCCCGATGCGATGCGCTCAAGAGACCCGACCATTGATCCACCAGGCGCAGCGTGAATCGCTCGCCGCACGCTTGGCGCAGACGCAGCGTCAACAGTCCCTTGCCGATGAGCCACGGACGCAATTGCGCATCCATGGATAATTGCCCCAGCCGCTCTTGGGGTTGCCACTGAATGGATTCGATCGGACGTGCGCTGCCTCGACTCATCGTTTTAATTCTACCCCACGCGGCCGTATTGCTCTGCATGTCCCACCCATCGACGAATGAGCGGTGCGACGTTCTTCGGCCAGTCGCGCAACAAGGTCTCCGCCGCGATCTGCACCCGCGGCAATAAGTCCGCGTCGCGTAACAAATCGGCAACACGCATTTGCGCCAATCCCGTCTGGCGGGTCCCCAGGAGTTCTCCGGGCCCGCGCAGTTCCAGATCGCGCCGTGCCACCTCGAATCCATCGTTGGTATCGCGCATGACGCCGAGACGCTGTCGCGCCATCGACGATAAGGGTGCACGGTACATGAGCAGACACGTGCTTGCATGCTGACCGCGGCCGACGCGGCCGCGCAGCTGATGCAGTTGCGCCAACCCCAAGCGTTCCGAGTTTTCGATCACCATCAGCGTCGCATTCGGCACATCCACGCCGACTTCGATGACCGTGGTGGCGACCAGCAGCTGTATCTGCCCCTCCTTGAAGCGGCGCATGGTGCCTTCCTTGGCCTGCGGTGGCATGCGTCCATGAACCAGGCCTACTTTGAGTTCCGGCAGGGCGGCTGCGAGCGCGGCCGCGGTTTCTTCCGCGGCCTGAAAGGGCATCTCCTCGGATTCATCGATGAGCGGACAGACCCAGTAGGCTTGCCGTCCCTCCAGGCACGCCGTGCGAATTCGCTGCACCACTTCGTCGCGCCGTGTCTCCGCCAGCACCACCGTCTTTACCGGCGTGCGTCCCGGCGGCATTTCATCGATCACGGAGACGTCGAGATCGGCATACGCCGTCATCGCCAACGTGCGCGGAATCGGCGTCGCGGTCATGATCAGCTGGTGCGGCTGATGGCCGTCCGCCGCGCCTTTTTCGCGCAACGACAGGCGTTGATGCACGCCGAAGCGGTGCTGCTCATCGACGACGACCAGTGCCAACGAGGCGAACTCCACGCTTTCTTGAAACAGTGCGTGCGTGCCGATGACGATGGGGGCGTGGCCCAAACGAATTCCCTCGAGCACGCTGCTGCGGGCTTTGCCGGTCAGACGGCCGCTTAAGATGGCGACCGCTATCCCCAAGGGCTCGAACCAGCGGCGAAAATTTTGCGCGTGTTGATCGGCGAGCAATTCGGTGGGCGCCATCAGCGCAACCTGCCGTCCCAATTGGATGGCTTGGGCCGCCGCCAGCGCCGCGACCAGGGTCTTGCCGCAACCCACATCCCCTTGCACCAAGCGCAGCATGGGCTTGGGAAGATTGAGATCGGCTTCGATTTCGAGCAGTACGCGCTGCTGCGCGGCCGTCATGGTGTACGGCAGCGCTTTCAAGAAGCGCATTCTAAGATCGCCCGCCGATTTGAGCGGCCAGCCCGGATCGCTCTGGATCCGCTGCCGCAAAAGCTTCAGCGACAATTGGTGCGCCAGCAATTCCTCGAATGCCAGGCGGCGCTGGGCCGGATGGCGATAACTCAGCAGCAAGTCTACCGGTGCGTCGGTGGGCGGCCGGTGCACGTACAGCAACGCTTCGCGCAAGCTTGGCAGGCGCGAATCCGCCAACAAGGGTTTAGGCAGCCAGTCCTCCGGATCCTCAGGCCCGGTTTGATCGAGCGCCAGCTTGACCAACAACCGCAGGCGCCCCTGCGTCACGCCTTCCGTCGCGGGGTAGATCGGCGTGAGATGCTCCTCGGGCGGTTGAGGCGCGTTGGGATCGACACGCCGATATTCGGGATGCACGAATTCCAAGCCCTTGGGTCCGCGGCGTGCCTCGCCGAAGCAGCGCACGCGGGCGCCGCGCGCCAAGCCTTGCTGCTGCTGCGCCGTGAAGTAAAAAAATCGCAAGGTCAGAAACCCCGACCCGTCGGCGATCCGACAGAGCATTTGGCGGCGGCCGCGAAAGGCGACTTCGGTGAGCAGCACGTCGCCTTCCACGGAGGCGCGCTGTCCCGGGCGCAGCTCGCCCAAGGGAACGATGCGCGTACGGTCTTCGTAGCGCAGCGGCAATAAAAACAACAGGTCCTGGGTGGTTTCGACGCCCAGGGTGCGCAGGCGCGCGGCGAGCGACTCGCCGACGCCGCGCAATACCGTGACCGGCTTTAAGTCGATCACAGGGCGACGATGCACTCCACTTCGAACTGCGCGCCGCGCGGCAGCGATGCAACCCCGACCGCCGCCCGCGCGGGATACGGTTCGCGGAAATACTCGGCCATGATCTTGTTGACCAGCGCGAAGTGGGACAGGTCCGTCATGAAGATATTCGCCTTGACCACGTTGTCGAGCGTGGCGCCGCTCGCAAGGACGATGGCCTTCAGGTTGTCGAAGGCGCGCCGCACCTGGGCCTCCATGTCGCCCTTCACCAATTCCTTGGTGGCCGGGTCCATGGGAATCTGGCCCGAGACCCAGATGGTATTGCCCACTCTCGCCGCCTGGGAGTAGGTGCCGATGGCGGCGGGCGCGTCGCTGGTCGAAATGATTTGTTTGCTCATAGGTTTTTGATGGTAACGAATGAAGAAATGATATTAACGATTGTAGAAGGCGTCGGCAGCGGAACTTTCTAGGCCAACGTGCGAGATACGCGCTGCACGTCCGGCATTCGCCTGACGGTCCGGATGACGCGCGCCAGGTGCTTGCGATCGCGAACCTGAACCTGGAATTTCAAGGATGAACTGTTCACGTCGCGCTCTTCCAATGACACCTGATCGATATTGGTTTCGGTGCCCGCGATGCTCGAGGCCACCGCGGCCAGCACGCCGACCCGGTTATTGATCTCCAACTGGATCTCGGAACTAAACAATCGGCCGCGCGTCGATTCCCAGGCGACCGACAGCCACTTGTCGGGCTGCTTGCGGTACTCCGCGAGGTTACCGCAATTCTGCCGATGAATCATGACGCCGCGGCCGGCGCTCAAGTAGGCCATGATGGGATCGTTCGGAATCGGAAAGCAGCAACGCGCGTAAGTCACCAACAGGCCTTCGGTGCCCGCGATCATGAGCGGGCCGCCGCCGCTGATGGTGCCGTGCTCGCCGTTGCCGTTGGCGGGCTGCAGGCGCCGGGCGACCAATGGTGCCAGGCGCTCGCCCAGACCGATCTTTTCATACAGCTCATCGGCGTCGCGCAGATTGAATTCCTTGACCACCGCATCGATTTCCGCCGCGGGAATTTTCTTCAAGTTCAGCGAGAATTCCTCGAGCGCGAGGCTCAGCAGACGCCGCCCGAGTTCGAGTGCGTCGCCTTTCTTGAGGTTCTTCAAGTATTGGCGGATCGCGGCGCGGGCTTTTGCCGTCACCAGGAAGCTGGACCAGGACGGGTTCGGTTTTGCGCCTTTCGCCGTGATGATTTCCACGGTCTGCCCGTTGCGCAGCGGCGTGCGCAGCGGCACCAAGCGACGGTCCACTTTCGCGGCGACGCAGCGGTTTCCGACATCAGTGTGGATGGCATAGGCAAAGTCCACGGTCGTGGCGCCGGTCGGCAGGCGCAGGATCTTTCCCTTGGGCGTGAAGACGTAGACCTTGTCCGGGAACAAGTCGACTTTCACGCTCTCGAGGAACTCTTCCGAGCTGCCGCCCTCCTGAATCTGCACCAGGCTCGCCAGCCATTCGCGCGCGCGGTCATGTTCGACGCCGCCGAAGGAGTCGCCGGATTTGTACTTCCAATGCGCGGCGATCCCCGATTCCGCCACCCGATGCATTTGCTCGGCGCGGATCTGCACTTCGATGGGCACGCCATTCGGTCCGAACAAGGTCGTGTGCAGGGACTGATAACCGTTTACGCGCGGAATGGCGATGTAGTCCTTGAAGCGTCCCGGCATGGGTTTGTAGACGCTATGCACCAGTCCCAGCACGCGATAGCACACGTCCGCGCTCTCGACGATGATGCGAAAGCCGTATACATCGACCATTTCATTGAGCGAGATCTTCTTGTTCTGCATCTTCTTGTAGATGCTGTACAAGTGCTTTTCGCGGCCCTCCACCGCGCCCTCGATCTGCGCCTTCTTCAGCGCGCCCTTGAAGGTCTCCGCGATTTTGTGGATGAACTCTTTCTGGTTGCCGCGCGCGCGCTTCAGTTCGCGTTCGAGAACCTTGTAGCGGTACGGGTAGAGCGCGCGAAACCCTAAATCCTCGAGCTCCAGCTTGACCGCGTACAACCCCAGGCGCTCGGCGATCGGTGCGTAGATCTCGAGCGTTTCGCGTGCAGTGCGGCGGCGCTTGACGGGCGGCATGGCGCCCAAGGTGCGCATGTTGTGCATGCGGTCGGCGAGCTTGACCATGATGACGCGGATGTCGCGCACCATGGCCAAGAGCATTTTGCGAAAGCTCTCGGCCTGCGCCTCCTGGCGGTTCTTGAACTGGATCTGATCCAGTTTGCTGACGCCGTCGACCAGTTCGGCGACCACCTGCCCGAATATGGACGCAATCTCGGCCTTCGCCGTGGGGGTGTCTTCGATGACATCGTGCAGGATCGCCGCCACCAGGGTATCGGCATCCAAACGCAGGTCCGCGAGAATGTCGGCCACCGCCACCGGATGCGTGATGTACGGTTCGCCCGAGACGCGCTTCTGTCCCTGGTGCTTTTCCGCGCCGAAGTCGTAGGCTTCGCGCACCCGCTCCACTTGGGCGGGCGATAGATAGGCTTCGAGTTTGTCTAAGAGCTGACTGATCCCGGTGGAGCGTCTTCCACCAGGCAAGAAACCGAGTATGGAAGACGCATAGTCCATCGTCGCTCTTTTGAGGGGCCGGCTGTCTTAGTCCCCAAGCCCGAGTTGCGGAGCACGGAAATCAGAGGGCATGTCGAGCTCGCTCACCGGCGGCTGGGCCGGCTCCTCGGGCTCTTCCAACATTTCCAGCGTGATGTTTCCGGCAGCGATCTCGCGAAGCGCTACCACGGTCGGCTTGTCGTTTTCCCATTCCACGGTCGCTTCTGCGCCGTTCGCCAGGCGTCGGGCGCGTTTAGCCGCCAGCAACACCAGGTTGAACAGGTTGGGTTCATTTTGAAGGCAGTCTTCGACTGTGATACGCGCCATGCTTGAGGGTCTTCCAATGGAGGGAGAGAAATCATAGCAGAAATGAGGCCGCCCTCGCCAGCCGCGAATCTCAAGCAGCACTGTAAAATGCGGCTATTTCGGCAGTATTACAGGGGTTTTGCTCAAGGATTGACCAGTCCCGCCGCCAATTGCACCACTTCGGGCCTTCCTGCGGCGAGCGCCCCGCCGCGATTTTCGACGATGGCCTCGAGATCCTTCAGTGCTTGCTCGAAGAGATCGTTGATGACGACGTAGTCGAACTCGCTCCAATGGCCCAAATCCTCGGCGGCGTCCCGTAGACGCCTTTGAATGACGGCATCGGAATCGGTGCTGCGCCCCTTGAGGCGCTGTTCCAATGCGGCGCGCGAGGGCGGCAGAATGAAAATGCTCACGGCTTCCGGAATTCTTGAGCGGACCTGGCGGGCGCCCTGCCAATCGATCTCCAGCAACAGCTGCTCACCGTTCGACAAGGCCTCCTGGACGGTGCGTACGCCGGTGCCGTAGGAGTTGTCAAAAACCTGGGCGTGCTCCAGAAACTCGTGATTCGCGATCATTTCCTGAAAGCGTTCGTGGCTTACGAAGTGATAGTCCCGGCCGGGGATCTCGTTGGGCCTGGGCTTGCGGGTGGTATAGGACACCGAAAACTGGATGCGCGGCTCACGCTCCATCAAGGCCTTTACCAAACTGGTTTTGCCGGCGCCGGATGGTGCCGCAACTACGTAAAGGCGTCCTTGTGGCATCGATCGCTACGAGAGTTGGACACGGTTTGTCCAACCCGGAATCTAGCATATGCGTAGCGGCGACGCGTCGATCAGCGCGCGAAATCCGAACGAGGCCGCAGCGGTATGCGCCCGCTGCTCCTGCGCGAATCCGCCCACAATAGCGCAATACATACGGCCGCGAATATCAAGGCACACCCGGCATTCAATAAAAATACGGTAGGGCCGGCATCAGTGCTAAACACCAGATCGTCGATGGGAGCACCGAGCGATCCAACCATCGCCAATGCCCGACCGATCTCACTTGCTGAAGCGGGAGCACTCAGGGTGGAGACCAATCCGACGAACGTAAACGCAGCCGGCACTACCGTGTGAAATTGTGGACGCATGACTTCAAACTCCTTTTGCATTCCCTACTCGATAGATCGCGGAAGCCGGACGAAAAGGGACATTGGCAAATGCAAAGGAAGGTTATGCTGAAGGGTTGATGCAGATCGACAAGGCCTGAGAGCGCGCGGGACGTACTATTCGATGTTCTGCACCTGCTCGCGCATCTGCTCGATCAGCACTTTCATGTCCACCGCGGCGCGCGTGGTTTCGATGTCCTGGGACTTCGACGACAGGGTATTGGCTTCGCGGTTGAGTTCCTGCATCAGGAAATCCAGCCGCCGTCCCGCGGGTTCCCGACCGTCGAAGGTTTTACGAACTTCAGTGACATGCCCGCGCAGCCGGTCGATCTCTTCATCGACATCCAGGCGCTGCGCCAGGATGGCAAGCTCCTGTTCGAGCCGGTCTTGGTCCACATCGCTCACGAGCTGTGCGATGCGGTCCAGCAGCTTCGCCCGCATGCGCGCGCGGATTTCCGGCAGCCGGTCGGTGACGCGTTCCGAGAATTCCAGCAACCCGGCGCAGCGCTGCTCCAAGGCGTCGCGTAGCCGGCCGCCCTCGCTATCGCGGGAGCGGCTCAAGTCCGACAGCGCCTCGCTGAGCAAACCCTGCGCGGCGGCGATCATGGGCGCGGTGTCGCGCGTGCCGTCACGGATGACGCCGGGCCAGCGCAGTAAATCCAATACATCGATGCGCGCCGATACGCCTGCCTGCGCCGCAATCTGCTGTGCCCTGGAGGTGAGGCTGGCGAGCAATTCGGCATCGACTTCGAGGGCGGCGGCGGTCGCAGTAGGCTTGAAGTGCAGTGAGCACTCGACCTTGCCCCGGCGCACGGAACCGGCAATGGCCGCCCGAAAATCCGCTTCGGCGGAACGGAATTCCTCGGGCAAGCGGCAGCCCAGCTCGAGAAATCGGTGATTGACGGTCTTGAGCTCCCAGGCCAGCAGGCCCCAAGGGAACTGCCGCTCGCGTCGGGCAAAGCCGGTCATGCTACGAATCATGGGGGTCGTCGCTAAAATCGGCCATAATCGGTGGTTGGCAAGCTTAGCAGACGAGGAGCCGGCATTGCAGATCGAAACCGCGGACGTCAGCCTCATCGGGCACCGCGAAGAAAATCAGGACCGCGTCGCGATCGCGGCCGCGGAGCAAGCCGTGCTCTTGGTGGTCATCGATGGGATGGGCGGCCATGCGGATGGCGCGCGCGCTGCCGAAACAGCGCTGTCGACCATGCTGGAACTTTTTTGGCAAATGCCGCATCCGATTTTCGACCCTTTGGCCTTCTTGCATTTGTCGTTGGGCCGCGCGCACGAGGAAGTCGTGAAGCTCGGCGCGGCCCTGAGCCCCGAAGCGCGGCCGCGTGCAACCTGCGCGGTCTGCCTGGTGCAGGATTCAGCCGCCTATTGGGCGCATGTCGGCGATAGCCGTATTTACCAATTGCGGCAGGCGCAGGTCCTGGAGCGCACGCGCGACCACAGCCACGTGGAGGTGCTGTTGCGCGAGGGGCTGATCACGGAAGCAGAAGTGCACGGTCACCCCATGCGGAACTACGTCGAGTGCTGTCTGGGCGGCGATGCCGCGCTCCCGGAAATGACCATTTCGTCGCGGCGCAAGCTGAAGTCCGGCGACGTGCTGCTGTTGTGCACCGACGGCTTGTGGGCCAACTTGCGGGATCCGGATTTCGTGCGCTTCGCGCAGAGCCAGGGCAAACCGCTGCGCGATACGTTGAACGAATTGGGCGAGCAGGCGGTGGAAGCCTCCGCCCCCTATAGCGACAACACGAGCGCCGCTGCGCTTCGCTGGAAGGCGGCATGAGCATTCGCCCCAGCGGGCGAGCCGCCGACCAGTTGCGTGAATTAAAATTCGAACGCAGCTTCACCCGCCATGCAGAGGGCTCGGTGCTGGTCAGTTTCGGCGACACCCGCGTCCTTTGCACGGCCAGTATCGAAGACAGCGTGCCGGGATTCCTGCGCGGCGCGGCCCAGGGCTGGGTGACCGCCGAGTACGGCATGCTGCCTCGTGCCACGCACACACGTTCGGCGCGAGAAGCCTCGCGCGGCAAGCAAACCGGTCGCACGCAAGAGATTCAGCGTTTGATCGGGCGGGCATTGCGCGCGGTAGTCGACCTCAAGGCCTTGGGAGAGCGCACGGTCACCATAGACTGCGATGTCCTGCAGGCCGACGGGGGCACTCGCACCGCAGCGATCACCGGCGGCTTCGTGGCCCTGGCGGACGCCATCGACACCCTGCTCCAAAAGCGCGCCATCGCCGCGAACCCGCTGCACGGCCAGGTGGCTGCGGTGTCGGTCGGCATTTATCGCGGCACGCCCGTGCTCGATTTGGACTATGCCGAGGATTCGAACGCGGAAACCGACATGAATGTCGTGATGAACAGCGGCGGCGCATTCGTCGAAGTTCAAGGGACAGCGGAGGGTCACGCGTTTCGCCGTCATGAGCTGGACCAATTGCTGGATCTCGCGACCCACGGGATCGCGCAGCTGCATGCAGCACAGCTCAGCGCCCGCGCCGCTTAAGGATGCTCGGCCAGTCTCCTAAGCGGTTGGTTGTTGCAACCGCCAATCCGGGCAAGCTGCGCGAATTCCGCGCCCTGCTCGCCGGATTGCCGTTCGAGCTGACCAGCCTCGCTGAACTTACGCTGCCCTCGCCGCAGGAGACCGGCCGCACCTTCCTGGACAACGCCCTGTTGAAGGCGCGCCATGCCGCGGCGTTAAGCGGCTGCGCGGCGGTCGCTGACGATTCCGGCCTCGAAGTCGATGCCCTCGACGCAGCACCCGGGATCTACTCGGCGCGCTATGCGGGTGCGGACGCCAATGACGGGGCGAACAACGCCAAATTGATCCGCGAACTTACCGGCGTGCCGCTCGAGCGGCGACAGGCGCGTTACCGCTGCGCACTGGTGTTCGTCGCGGCGGCGCAGAGTGCGGCGCCGCTGGTTGCCGAGGCTACTTGGGAGGGATTCATACTGGATACGCCTCGAGGCACCGGAGGCTTCGGCTATGACCCGTACTTTTGGTTGCCGAACTTAAGCAAGAGTGCGGCCGAGCTTGATCCTGAGGAAAAAAACCGTTTGAGCCACCGTGGCAAGGCCATGCGGGCGCTGCGCGAACAGTTGGCAGCACGCACATGAGCGGC
Organism: Steroidobacteraceae bacterium; assembly: GCA_035997505.1. Lineage (GTDB taxonomy): Bacteria > Pseudomonadota > Gammaproteobacteria > Steroidobacterales > Steroidobacteraceae > Bog-1198. Next base: position 21,686 of record DASYIN010000082.1, read on the forward strand.
GAGCACAGCGTCGAGCACATGACCGCCACGCGCATGATCGATGCGTCGCTGGCTTTGTACGTGCACTTGCCTTGGTGCGTTCGCAAATGCCCGTACTGCGATTTTAATTCGCACCAATTGAAGTCGGGGCAGCCGGACGCCTCGTACATCGATGCGTTGATTCGGGATTTTGAAACGGAATTGCCGCGCCTCGAGGGGCGCAGGATCGACACGGTTTTTTTCGGCGGCGGTACGCCCAGCTTATTCGCTCCGGAGGAGTTTGCGCGCTTGATCGGCGCATTCAGGGCGCGCATCGCCTTTGCGGACGACGCCGAAATCACCTTGGAGGCGAATCCAGGGACGATTGAGCGCGGCCGTTTCTTGGGCTACGCCGAGGCGGGCATCAATCGCGTTTCGCTGGGGGCGCAAAGCTTCGATGCGCGAACACTATCGGTGTTGGGCCGGATTCATTCGCCTGACGATACGCTGCGTGCGGTTGACGAGCTGAAGGCGGCGAAACTCGATAATTTCAATCTCGATCTCATGTACGCGCTGCCCGGTCAATCACTGGAAGAGGCGGAGCGCGACGTACAAATCGCGTGCTCGCTGGCGCCTTCGCATATTTCCTACTACCAACTCACGCTTGAACCTGGGACGGTATTTCATTCACGTCCGCCGGCGCTCCCGGACGAGGACGCTGCCTGGCAAATACAACTCACAGGCCAAAAGCTGCTCAAGGACTCGGGTTACGCGCAGTATGAAGTGTCGGCCTATGCCAGGCCGGGAGCACGATGCCGGCACAACATGAACTACTGGCTGTTCGGCGACTACGTAGGGGTAGGCGCGGGAGCGCACGGCAAGGTCAGCTTAGGGTTGCCGGAGAAAATTTTGCGCACCGTCAAGCCGAAGCAGCCGGGCGACTATCAGGGCCGTATCGCCCGGGCGGCAATCGCGGCGGGCGAGGAGAGTTATATCGCCGCGGCCGACCTGCCATTCGAGTTCATGCTGAACGCCTTGCGCTTGAATGACGGCTTCAGCGGCGCCTGTTACCGGGCGCGGACCGGCCTCGAGCTGGAATTTCTCGTGGAAAAGCTCTCGAGCGCCCAGGATCGCGGGTTGCTCGAACCCATTACTGAGGGTTGGCGGCCCACGGAGCTGGGCAGGCGGTTTCTCAATGATCTGCAGGCGAGTTTCCTGGCCTAGGTTTATGCACACGGGCCGCCGTGTCCCACACAAAGTGAGACCTACAGCACATTGCATCTGCAGTAGGTCAGGTGCGGCCTATAACTTATTGAATAATAAACAGAAAGTAGCCTGGCTATTTTTTGATCAAATTAACAATTACGCGAAATTCCGCTGTAGCCGTCACATCGGCTGCATGCCGTCCACAGACTTATCCACAGTTATTGTGGACAAATATGTGCAATCAATAACGCTTGTCGGCAAGTAGCGGTGCGCATATGATGCGCGGCCCTGTTTTTGGCATTGATTCCTGCGATCTCGCCAACAGATAAGGGTCTTCAAGGCGTGGCGATGCTGCTTTTCGAAGCGCTCCGATTCTGCCGCAACCGATACACGAGGTTCCTATGAAAGCCGGCATCCATCCCGATTACAAACAGATCACGGTCACGTGCACCTGCGGGAACAAGTTCGAGACGCGTTCAACCATCGGTCAAGATTTGCAGGTCGAGGTTTGTTCCAACTGCCATCCGTTCTACACCGGGAAGCAGAAGATTGTGGACACCGGCGGCCGCGTCGATAAGTTCCGCAAGAAGTACGCAACTGCGCCCGCAAAACCTGCGGCGCCGGCAAAAGCCTAAGCGCTAGCGCGCTTTTTTCAAAGCGGGCTCGTTCATTCGCGCGCGGCGATTGCGCCGCGCATCTTTGCAGAACGCAACAGCGACCTCGCGCATCTCGCGACGAGGTTCTCGCTTCGGCGACGTGTGCGCTTGATTCCGTTGTACGGCCGTGCAAGGCTGCGGCCTGAAACAATCGAAACATAGCCGTCGGATACAGCGAATGAGCACGAAATACGAACTCAAGAATCTTGCGACTGGAAAGACGAGCGAACTGAACGCCATCTCCGGGACGATCGGGCCCGACGTGCTCAACATCTCGAATCTGACCAAGGATCAAGGCGTTTTCACCTTCGATCCCGGGTTCATGGCCACGGCCAGCACCGAAAGCAAAATCACCTATATCGACGGCGATGCGGGCGTGCTTCTGTACCGCGGATATCCCGTGGAGCAGCTCGCGGAAAAGTCGAGCTTTCTTGAAGTCGCGACGCTGCTGATCAACGGCACGCTGCCGACCAAGACCGAACTCGACGCGTTTACCAATTCGATCATGCGGCACACCATGGTCAACGAGCAGCTGCTCGGGTTCTTTCGGGGTTTCCACCACGACGCGCATCCGATGGCGATGGTTTCAGCGGTGGTCGCATCGATGGCGGCGTTCTATCACGACACCACGCACATCGGCGACCCGCGGCACCGCGAAATTTTCGCGCATCGAATCATCGCGAAACTGCCGACCATCGCCGCCGCGGCGTACAAGCATACGCTGGGGCAACCCTTCATCTATCCGCGCAATGATCTGAAGTACTGCGCAAACATGCTCAACATGTTCTTCGCGGTTCCCTGCGAGCCGTACGCCATCGATCCCGTTGCGGCGGAGGCGCTGGACCTGTTGTTCATCCTGCACGCGGATCACGAGCAGAATGCCAGCACCTCGACCGTGCGCTTGGCGGGCAGCACGGGTTGCAACCCATATGCCGCCATCTCGGCGGGCGTATCGGCCCTGTGGGGCCCGGCACACGGCGGCGCCAACGAGGCGGTGCTCGACATGTTGGACAGCATCGGCTCGGTCGCCTACATCGATAAGTTTCTGGCCCGCGTGAAGGACAAGAACGACAGCGTACGGCTGATGGGCTTTGGCCACCGCGTGTACAAGAATTTCGATCCGCGCGCGAAAATCATCCGCAACATGTGCTATCGAGTACTGGAGAAAATGGGCAAGGGCAACAATCCGCTGTTCGACCTCTCCCTCAAACTGGAAGAAATCGCGCTGAAGGACGACTACTTCGTATCGCGGAAGCTCTATCCCAATGTCGATTTCTATTCCGGCATCATCTACAGCGCCTTAGGGATCCCGCGCTCCATGTTCACGGTCATGTTTGCAATTGCGCGCACCGCGGGCTGGGTGGCGCATTGGCAGGAGATGGTCTCGGATCCGCAAATGAAGATAGGCCGTCCGCGTCAGCTCTATACCGGTCCCATCAAAAGAGATTACCAGCCGATCGAAAAGCGCTGATGGCGGCTTCCGTTCCGGTCTCGAAATACGCGCCTGTCTTCGCTCTCATCGGCAGCTTCGCCGCGGCAGCCCAGGAGCCGCCCATTGCGCCGACGACGGCCGTCGCGCCACTTGCGGCGGCGCGGGTTGCAGCGACGCTAGCTCCCGAAAAGAATCTTTGCGCGACCCGCGCGGACCCGGTGGCGGTGGGCAGCGTGCAATGGAACGGCTGGGGCCGCGATCTTTCCAATACGCGTTATCAGCCCGAACCCGCCATTCGTGCCATGGATGTGCCGAAGCTCGCCCTCAAATGGGCTTTCGGCTATCAGGCGGGCACCGAATTCGGTCAGCCCACTCTGGTCGACGGCAGACTGTTCGCCGCGAGTTCGTCTGGACGCATCTACGCCCTGGACGCCAAGAGTGGCTGCACGTATTGGACCTTTGATGCACCCGCGGGCAGCCGCACGGCGATCTCGATCGGCGAGTTGGGACAGGCGAAGCGGGCGGCCATTCCACGCAAACTGAAGCGCACGCTGGCGCATCTTGAGGTCATCAAGGCGCCGAGCGCGGCGTTTTTCGGCGACGATACCGGCACGGTGTATGCCCTGGATGCGCAAAAGGGATCCCTGCTGTGGAAGACCCAGGTGGACACGAACCCGTCGGCGCGCATCGTCGGGGCGCCCACCTTGTACAAGGAACGGCTGTATGTCGCCTTGGGGTCGGACGAGGATAAAAAATCTGCCGATCCCAACTACCCCTGCTGCACTTTTCGCGGCAGCGTCGCGGCGCTCGACATCGCCAGCGGCCGGCTGCTGTGGAAATCCTATACGGTGCTCGAGGAGCCGCAACCCACACACAAGAACAACGCCGGCGTTCAGGAATTCGGACCTGCCGGCGCCGCCGTCTCATCGCCGCCTACGATCGATTCCAAGCGCGGCGTGATGTATGTCGGCACCGGCCGCTCGGCAACGGCCCTGGAGATGTCGCTGACCGATTCAATCGCGGCGTTCGACCTGAATGACGGCAAGTTGCGCTGGGTCAAACAGCTGAGGGTTATGGGCGCGCCGGCCAGCAGCGGCTTTACCAGCCCGCCGGTTCTTCGCACCTTGAGCAGCGGCAATGACATCATCCTTGCCGCGCAGACCTCGGGCGTGGTGTATGGACTCGATCCCGATCACGGCGGCGAGATCCTGTGGCAATCCCGCTTGGGCGCCGAAGCGGAAGCCGGCGGCGTTGCCTGGGGCACGGCAGCCGATTACCGCAGTTTGTTCGTCGCCGTCGCCGGATCCCTGGCGCACCCCGCCAATGGCAACGGCAGCCTGTGGGCGCTTGATCCGAAAACCGGCATCGCGCGCTGGCATACGCCGGCACCGACACCGGCCTGTTCCGCCGGCGATGCGCCTTGCTCGCATGCGCAGTCGCAGGCCGTCACCGTCATGCCGGGCGGCGTCTTTTCAGGATCGATGGACGGCCACCTGCGCGCCTACTCGACCATCAACGGCAAAATTCTCTGGGACTTCGATACCACGAAGACCTATCAGACGCTGAATGCGGTTCGCGCGAGCGGCGGTCCGCTCGATCACGGCGGGGCGACCATCGTGAACGGCAGTGTGTATGTCAATTCGGGCAACGCGCTGCTGGCGTTTTCAGTGGACGGGAAATAGGACGCACGGAAAAAGGACGCAATAAATATTCATGGCATGTTCTACGCGAATGGCTTGGTTGACGATGGGCGTTTATTTGGCGGGAGGGGCGGGCCTTTCTCGTGCGGCCGATCAGGCCCAGCCGGCGGCGCTGGAAAATTCAGTGGTCAAGATATTCTCGACCATGCGCTATCCGGATCCTTTCAAACCCTGGACCAAGCAGGCACCCAGCGAGGCGACGGCCTCGGGCGTGGTCATCGAAGGCAAGCGCATTTTGACCAACGCGCACGCCGTGCTGTACGCCAGCCAGGTGCAGATTCAGGCGAATGCGGCCGGCGACAAGCTGTCGGCGACCGTGCTCGCCATCGCACCCGGCATCGACCTGGCGGTGCTGCAGCTCGATGATCCGAGCTTCTTCGACACGCATCCTCCCGTCGCGCGTGCGAGCAAGCTGCCGCAGATCAAGGATCCGGTGCTGGCGTATGGATTTCCGACCGGCGGCTCATCGCTGTCGATCACCAAGGGCATCGTGTCGCGCATTGAATTTGCGTCGTACAACTATCCCGTGTCGGGACTGCGAATTCAGATCGACGCGGCCATCAACCCGGGCAACAGCGGCGGCCCGGCAATCGCCGGCGACAAAATGATCGGCCTTGCATTCAGCCGGCTCGGGGGCGACAGCCAGAACATCGGCTACATCATTCCGAACGAGGAAGTGGATCTGTTCCTCAAGGACATTGCCGGCGGCCACTATGTCGGCAAGGCCAGCATGCACGATGACCTGCAGACTCTGGAGAATCCGGCGCTGCGCGAATATCTCAAACTGGACAAGGGCGTGGAAGGCATGGTGGTGCACCGGCCGGACAAGTCGGACGCCGATTATCCGCTGAAGGAATGGGACGTGATCACGCATGTCGGCAGCACGCCGATCGACAATCAAGGCATGGTCAAGCTCGACAAAGACCTGCGCGTGCACTTCAGCTACATGACTCAGAAGCTGGTGAAAGACGGCAAGTTGCCGCTGACGGTGGTGCGCGCCGGCAAGGCGTTGAAGGTGGAGCTACCTGTCCTGGCGGAGTACCCGACGCTGGTGTCGGACCTGCATGGCGAGTATCCGTCCTACTTCGTCTACGGTCCGCTGGTGTTTTCGCGCGCGACCCGGCAATTCTTGAGCGCCTTTGAAAACAACGCAGGCTTGCTGCGGGTCCTGGGTTACGTGAAGAGTCCGCTGGTGACCCGGTCTTTCGATCCGCCGAGCGATGACCTGCAGGAACTGGTGATCATTTCCTCACCGTTTTTTCCGCACAAACTCGCCAATGGCTATTCGAATCCGGCCGGCTCGGTGGTGTACTCGGTCAATGGCACGCCTGTGAAGAGCCTTCAGCACTTGGTGGCGCTGCTGCGAGATCTCAAAGATCCGTTCGTCACGCTGGAATTTTCCAGCAAGGGCGGCGAAGGATTAGTTTTTTCGCGAACCGCGCTGGTCGCGGCGACGGACGATATCCTCACCGACAACGGCGTGCGCGCGCAGGGCTCGCCGGACATGTTGGCGGTCTGGCAGGCGAAGCCGGGTACTTGAGGCGCGCCGCGCACTTGAAGCGCGCCGCGCACCTGAGCCGACATCGGCGGTTCAAGTCGGCAGGTTAGCGTCGACCAGCTCCGATACTTCGCGGGCGTCGGCCCGCTTCATGGGCCGCCCGTCCACCGGCGAATACGGCGATTGGCGGATGCCGTCGATCGGGAAAACCGTGGCGTCGACCGTGCGGCCGTTGGCCTCGAAGCGCAACGCCGGATAATTCACGCTGCGTTCCGCGTCCATTTTGACGCGCCGTTCGTAAAACTCATGCGGCACGCCGATTTCCAGCAGCCGAATCGCGACCGACTCGGAGGCGTCCGCGAACAAATGCAGATTGATGTCGCTGTAATTGGTTGCGGTGCCGGTGAGCACGGAACCCACCAGGCGCGGTTGAAATTCCGCCAGAATCCGCATGGTGTCGAGCGCGATGCGCCGCTGCTCCTTCAGGGTGTGATCGTGAGTATCGCGTCCAAAGAGGCGCTGATGCGCGCGCAGCGCATCCTCGATCTCGATGTTTTTCGGCAGCACTGCCACGTCGTTGACACCGAGGCGGTCGGCGGCCTTGCGCTTGGCCTGCAGGAAATCTTCAATGCCATGTTCGGCCATGATTCTCGCGGCCTCTTGCGCAAGAGCGCGGCGTAAATCTTCGGCACGCTGCGAAAACTTCTTCGGCATGGCTCCTAGAATATCGGTTTATCGCTTTCCGGGTTGTTCGGGTTCTGGCCCTCGTACAGCTCGGCCTTGGGCAGATTTCCCTCGACGAACTTTTCCATGATTCCGTTGGGGTCGTCCGAGCTTGCGAGCAATCCGGTTTTCGGAGAAATGCGTACGCTGACGATGCCATCAGGCACAGGCACGCCATGCCGCGCGGTACCGGCCAGCGCCTCTTTCATGAAGTAGGTCCAAGTGGGGACTGACACGCGCGCACCCTGCTCGCCTTCGCCCAAGGTGCGGTCCTGATCGAAACCGGTCCAAACCGTGGTGACGATGTCGCCGTTGAAGCCGTTGAACCAGGCATCGTGGAAGTCGCTGGTGGTTCCCGTCTTACCCGCGATGTCCTCACGGTTGAGGGTGCGGGCGCGCTGGCCGGTGCCGCGCTTGATGACATCCGCCATCATGTCGGCCAACAGGTAAGAGATTTGCGGCGTGATGATCTGCGGAGCCAGATTTTTCACTGGAATCAATGTCTTACCATCATGCGAAGCCTCGTCCAGGGTGGACGCATGCCCGGCCACGCTCTTCAGTTGGGGCCCTTGGGTGGCGCGGCCGCATTGCGGGCAGGCGACGGCGGGGTTGGCCTGCTGCAGCACCTTGCCGTTCGCGTCCTCGATCCGATCGATGTAGTACGAGCTGACCTTGAAGCCGCCGTTGGCAAAGGCGGAGTAACCGATGGCCACTTGCAGCGGGCTCAGCTCCGCCGTACCCAGCGCCAAGGTGAGATCGTTGGGAAGCTGGGATTTGTCGAAGCCGAACCGGGTCACGAAGTTGCGGGCGTAGTCCCCGCCAATGGCACGCATCAAGCGCACCGAGACCAAATTGTGGGATCGGACCAGCGCATCGCGTAAGCGCTCCGGCCCGTAGAAGCGGTCCGTGTCCTCGTGGGGCCGCCACGCCTGCTCCTTGCCCTCCTCGTCAATCACCACCGGCGCGTCCAACATCACGCTGGCCGGGGTAAATCCCTTATCGAAGGCCGCCGCATAGATGAAGGGTTTGAACCCCGAACCGGGCTGGCGGCGGGCTTGAGTGACGCGGTTGAATTTGCTCTGAAAGAAGTCAAAGCCGCCCACCAAATCTACTATCGCTCCGTCTTTCGGATCCACGGACACCAAGGCGCTCTGCGCCTCCGGCACCTGTACGAACAGCAGCGATTCAGGCGTGCGTCCCACGGTGTAGATGACATCGCCCCGGCTGAGGATTTCCGAGGCCTCCTTGGGTGAGCTGTCGACTTTCTCTTCCGGCAACTGGCGCCTGGCCCAGGACAGCTTTTCCCAGGGCAGCGTAACCAGCCCGAGATCCTTGACGTAAATCTTGGCGCTGCGAGCCTCCACCTGCTGCACGATGGCGGGTTTCAACCCGCCGATAATGGGAAACTCCTCCAGCTGCGCGTCGAACTGGGCGGGCGTAACGATTTTCGACATGTCGACTTTGGCGGTCGCGCCCCGAAAGCCGTGCCGCAGGTCGTACTCCAGTAGGCCGGTTCGCAAGGCCACGGTGGCGGCGGCTTGGAGGCGCGAATCCAACGTCGTATAGACCTTGTAGCCGGCCGTATAGACAGCGTCGCCATACTTGCTCTGCATATCGTTGCGGACCATTTCCGCCACATACGGAGCGTCGACCTCGATGGCGGCGCCATGCAGGCGCGATTCCATGGGGGTCGTCTTGGCCTGGTCGTACTCGGACTGGCTGATGTAGCCAAGCTCGAGCATTCGCCCTAAAACGTGGGCCCGGCGCACCTTGGCAGCCTCGGCGCTGGCAACCGGATTGACCATCGAGGGGGCCGTCGGGATGCCGGCGAGCGTGGCCATTTCAGCGATGCTCAGTTGATCCAGACCCTTGCCGAAATACACTTCGGCCGCGGCGCCCACGCCGTAGGCGCGCTGCCCCAAGAAGATCTTGTTGACGTACAAGGAGAATATTTCTTCTTTGGTGAATTCGGCCTCCATGAGCAGGGAAATGTAGATTTCGCTCATTTTCCGCTTCATATCGCGGCGCGGCGTCAAAAACATGTCCCGCGAGACCTGCATGGTGATGGTGCTGGCGCCCTGGCGGATGCCCCCGGCCCGCAAATTGGCCACCGCGGCCCTTAGAATTCCCTGCCAGTCGACGCCGTGATGGCGGAAAAACCGGTCATCCTCAGTGGCCAAAAAGGCCTGAATCAGCTTCGGGGGCAGCTGGTCGTAGCGCACCGGGATGCGGCGCTGCTCGCCGATGGACTGAATCAGCTTCCCGTCCCGGGAATAGATGCGCAGCGGCACCTGCAGCTGGACCTCCCGGAGGCTGCCCACATCGGGCAAAGCCGGCCTCAAGTAAACATAAGCACAGACATTTGCGAAGACAACCAGGGCTATTAAGCCAACTAAGACTGCACAAATGCGCGAGATGAGAACTAGATAACGTCTGGGCACAGAAAACCGTTCTAACTTATTGCGTCGGCGGACATGGGCAGCATATTACCGCCGGTGACGTGGGCATACTCATCGAAAGATGAGGACGCAAAGCCACCGATCCTTAAACGGGGTTAGACCCCTTAAGGACAGCGGGGTTGCCAGACCAGAGGTTAATTAGCGCGCTTAAGGCTACCCCTTTAGGCGATGAGGTCTGAACGGATGACTCGACGCCTCCTTGGAAGCTACGAAACAGTCGTAGGTCTCACTTTGCCGACTTGGGAGGCCCAGGCGGTCATTACCGTGAGTAGCTTCACGTTCCATTTAACAGTTTCTTGCTAAGTTTGCTTGTCATAGCTAATCTCATGCACGCGTTTCGACCTACAAGGTATTGAGCAAAAAGGGAAAAAATTTGTGTGGTCGTTAGGTAAAAGATATCGTCCGCTT
>DASYIN010000083.1:0-12637 GCA_035997505.1 Steroidobacteraceae bacterium
CCCAGCGGCGCGATTGATTGAGCTCACGCCATTGATCCAACGGCATCCCCGCCGGAATATCCACATAAGGCATCAATGCCGAGGGGCCTTCTTGCAGCACGTTGATCAACTCGGCGCGAATGTCCTCTGTGGCCGCTTCAATGGAGTCCAGCCATGGAAACTCGCTGCGATCGTAGAACTCTATCGCCGGCAGGCGGGGAAAGTACATGAAGCTGGGCTGCGGCCGGTATACGGGCTTCTTGCGCAGCAGCGTTTCTAGGCAGCGGTCGAAGCGTTCCAGCGGCTCGTCTTTATGGCGCTCGCGCAGACTCTTGAGCCGCGATTGGATGAACTGTTCGAGTTCCCTGTCGTTCGCCGCTACAAATTGCAACGCATGTTGGAACACCGGACGTAGGGACTGCGGCGGCAGGGATCCTGACGGTACGCTTTGCAAAACGTGGCGATAGGTCATGGCCGCCGCGCGGACCTGGCCCTGAATTTCCTGCAAAGAGCCTTTCTGCAGCATCGCGCGTAAATTGCGCGGCTCGAGGGTCAGCACTCTATCAATGGCCGCCATTTCTTCATCCGCCCGCTTCAAGCCGCGCAGCGCTGCAGCGAGGTTCAGCCAAATAGAGGGGTTGGTGGAATCCTGGCTCACCGCCTGCGTGAGCAACCCGTGCGCTCCGGCGGCATCGCCGCTCATCAGTAGGCGTCGCGCGGTCTCATTGAGCACCAAAGGATGCCGCGGGGCCTCCGCTTCCGCCTGGCGAACCAGCCGATCGGCTTCCTGAGCGCGGCCGCTGGCAGAGGCCTGAGCGGCCGTCTCGATCAGCTGACGAATGCGCCGGTCGTCGTTCTGGCCGATCACATCGCTACCTAGACCACATGCGATGCAGATTCGCAAAGACGTAGTCAAGCTGCGTGCGGGTGCGCCATTCCATTTTCGCGGCTTCGTAGGCCCGCACTTCGCCCAGCGAAAACAGCAGATCTCTTTGCAGTGGATCGGGTATCTGGCTCTCGATGAATGTAATCATGACCAGGCGCGATCCGGATCGGACCGGCTCGACCTGGTGCACATGGGTCGATGCATAGAACACCGCGCTGCCCGCCTTACCCTTGATATGAACAATCTCCGAGCCGAGGTAAATCACCAGCTCTCCGCCTTCGTAGTCGGCGGGATTCGAAATGAACAGGGTGCAAGACACATCGGAACGCAGCGGCTGCGGGCCCAAGGGGAGAAAAGCCGCGTCGATATGCGCGCCGTACTTCATACCCACGTCGTAACGGGCCAGCGAGGGTACGGCCATGCGCTGCGGGAAGGCGAAATTACGCGACTGCTCGTTGCGTTGTAGCGCGGTCAGCGCAATTTGCGAGGCCTTTTGGGCCATCGGATCGCCCGGGTCGCCAATGACATTGTCCTTCGTGTGGTTGTGCGGGTTCGAGCGCCGGCCCTCGATGAATTTAGCCTGTTGGGCAGTCTCGGCAATCTCCTGCACTTCGGCGGGGGTCAAATAGTTTTCGATTTGAAGGAACATCGGGTGTCCTGGCGGATCTGGCGATAAGGCCGCTCAGTATAAACGCAGGCTCGCGAAAGCTGCGTGCGGGTGAGAAACTGCGGCCGATGGACGACATTGCGGACGAATTGGGAGCCTCCCCGGAATGGTTCCCTCATGAACTGGACCTAGCCCAAGACCGAGTCTCGTTCATCCGCCTGCAAGAGACCGATTACGAGCGGGCGAGTTTTCTCGACGCGCGGATAGTCACTTCGGCCTCGATCAAGAAGTCGTTGCGCTGGCCGGACATTGAGGCGGCGATTTCGGCGGCCCAACTGACCGAGCGTTGCGGATTCATTTTCCATATCGGCCACGTGGGCTCCACCCTGCTGTCGCGCTTGGTGGGCGCCCACCCGGCCGCATTCTCGGTGCGCGAGCCGATGGTGCTGAGAACATTGGCGCAACTTACGCTCGCGCCGGAGCCGCCCCTCGTGGGATGCCTGAAACTGCTGTCCCGCACCTTCGAGCCGCGGCAACTCGCGGTGATCAAAGCGACCAGTTTTGTGTCCGAGCTCGCCAGCAGCCTGGTGTCGCGGGCCGCGGCGCCCAAAGCCGTAGTGATGTTCGTGTCTGCGGAGAGCTACTTTGCCACCATCTTGGGCGGGCCCAATTCGCGGCAGGAAGCCAGAATGATGGCGTCCAGCCGTCTTGAGCGCCTGCATCGGCGCATTGGTCAACCGGTCTGGCAACTCGCGTCTTTAAGCGAGGGCGAAGTGCTAGGGGTCAGTTGGGCCTGCGAAATGTCCGCGTTGGCACAGGCCACCAAGGTAGCCGCCGGTCGCACTCTACGGGTCGATTTCGACCAATTTATAGGCAGTCCTACAACCGCCTTAACCGCCGTGCTGCGCCATTTCGATCTGGAAGGCGCCTCTGACACGGTCGCAGCCATTCTTGCGGGCCCGGACATGCGGCGCTACTCGAAGGCACCGGAACACCCCTATGACGCGCAGTTGCGGCGCGATGTGCTCAATCAGGCCCGTACGGTGCACAGAGCCGAAATTGGACGCGGTCTCGCCTGGCTTGACCGCGCCGCGGCGCAATTTGATGTGATCCGTGACGCCCAGCGGCTCGCTGGGTGACGGGCCGCCGGGGAGATCGCTTATAATCGAGCCGGTCAACTTTCAGGGAGAGAATCGGTATGACTTTTTCTAAATTGGCAGTCTTCGTCATTGCCGGCATGGTTGCAGCCGCGAGCGCGCCGGTATTGGCCGCGCAGCAGAATCCCGATTCGACGCCCGCGGCAACCGCGGCAATACCTCAGGCAGGCGACGCGGACCAAGCCGCCGCGCTGGTTGCCCAGGCCAATGCCGCCGCGGCCGCCAACGCTAGAGCGGCTCAGATCGCACCTGCCGCGCCGCCGACCAAAATCGAGCCTTCGCCGGCAGCCCGCAAGAAAGCAATGAATTACGGCTTTCACGCCGAGATCTACGACGCCAAAACCATGTTTTGCCGGGATGACGCCACGTTGGGTACCCGGCTGGTGTCCAAGAAGTGCATGAGCGCTGATGAATTTGAGGACTACGGGCTGCAATTAAAAATTGTGCGGGACATGTTGAGACAAAAGGGCTACTGCACAGGTGGCGACGTTTGCGGCGAGACGCCATCCAGTCAATCATCGGGCGCCAGATAGTAGAAATCTATGCATGTCCCAGGTCAGCTTTCGCAGAGAGGATCGATATGACTTTCTCTAAATTGGCAGCCTTCGTCATTGCCGGCGCGTTTGCCGCGAGCGCGGTGGTGTGGGCCCAGCAGAATCCCGGTTCGCCGCCCGCGACATCCGCGGCAACGCCTCAGGCAAGCGACGCCGACCAGGCCGCCTCGCTTATCACGCAGGCCAATGCAGCCGCGGCCGCCAGCGCTAACGAGGCTGCGACTCCACCTGCCACACCGCCGACGAAAATCGAGCCCACAACCGCAGCCCGCAAGAAAGCAATGAATTACGGCTTTCACGCCGAGATCTACGACGGCAAAACCATGTTTTGCCGGGATGACGCCACATTGGGTACGCGGCTGGTGTCCAAGAAGTGCATGGGCGCCGACCAATTCGAAGACTATGCCGTACAGTTACAAATCGCGCGGGATTTGATGAGGCAAAAAGCCACGTGTCAAGGCGGCGACATTTGCGGCGGCATCCAATAGGAGAAACGCATGTCCATCTCGAAATTCTGTTCGATTGTTTTGCTTGGGGCGACCGCAGTGTTGGCGCTTCCTGTGTACGCGCAGCAGGCCGTCGAGCCGGCAAAAACCGCGCCGGCCACGCAGCCAAGCACGGCCCCGAGCGATACGACGGCCGCCGATACGAGCGCCTCGGATAATGCGGAAGCGGCGGCGACTGCCGCGGCGATCGCCAAAGCCAATGCGGCCGCAGCAGCCGCGGGGGCGAAGACCTCGGCCAAATCACTTGATGCCGCAACTGTCGTGAAGAAAGCCACGCGATCCGGCTGGCGCCCGGAAGTACAAAACGGCAACACGGTGTATTGCCGCGATGACCCAGAAGTGGGATCGCGATTCTCGAAGCGCCGTTGCGTCTCTGAATTGCAACTCGCGACTCTCATCGAGCAGGCTGAATTCGACAGGGATCAGCTGAAGCAACGCGGTTGCGGTGGAAGCTGCGGCGGCAAGTAGCGATCGGCCGAATTAGTCCCGCTCGAGCCCGCATCTGGTCCGCTCGAGCCAACATTAAGAAACCGTCATTTTCGGTCTGGGGTGCAGGGCCCTCTGCCCGCGCTGTCGCCTGTTTGAAATAGGCATCAGCTTAGATAATTGGGTAATAATGCCCCCGTTGGCCGGGTCTGTTACATGAGCAGCAATTCCGCTGCGTTCTAAAACTATCGAGGAATCAAAAATGCAGAGCAATAAACTGTCGAGCGTCGCCATGGCCGCCGCCGCCGCCATGCTGTTCACCTCCGTCATCAGCACCACTGCATTCGCAGCGGATGCCGCCACCGTGAAGTGTCAGGGCGTCAATTCCTGCAAGGGGACCTCCGAGTGCAAGTCGGCAAAGAATAGCTGCAAAGGCATGAACAGCTGCAAGGGTCAGGGCTATGTGTCCATGACCAAAGAAGCTTGCGCCGCTGCGAAAGCCAAGGAAGCCCCTGCGAAGTAAGCGCTGAAGCATTGACTTTGGGGGCCGGGTGAAAGCCCGGCCCCACCTTGATGAAACTCTCCGGCTTCGGCCTTGGCCTGCGGACTCCCCACTATGAGGCCATCCTAAACGAGCCTCACGCAATCGATTGGCTCGAAGTCATCACCGAAAACTACCTGGTTCCCGGCGGCAAGCCGCTGGATTATCTCGAACGCGTCCGCGAGCGATTTCCGCTGGTGATGCACGGCGTGTCGCTCTCCATCGGCAGCACCGACCCCATCGATTTCGAGTACTTGGCGCTGGTGCGCAGTTTGGCCGAGCGCATCGAACCGCATTGGATTTCCGATCACCTATGCTGGACCGGCGTCGAAGGGCGGAATTTGCATGATTTGCTGCCGCTTCCCTACACCGAGGAAGCGTTGAGCTCGGTGGTTGGCCGCATTGGTCAAGTGCAGGATGCCCTCGGCCGGCAGATCCTGCTGGAAAATGTTTCCAGCTACTTGAGTTTTCACGCCGATGAAATGAGCGAGTGGGAATTCTTGCGCGAGGTTGCCTCGCGCGCGGACTGCAACATTCTGCTCGACATCAACAATATCTATGTCAGCAGCGTCAATCATGGCTTCGACCCCGTCAAATACCTGCAGTCCATGCCGAAATCGCGCGTGCGTCAGTTTCATCTCGCCGGTCACAGCAATATGGGCGGCCATCTGATCGATACGCATGACCACCCCATCGTCGAACCGGTGTGGAATTTATATCGCGAGGCCCTGCGGCTTTTCGGCGAGGTGCCGACCATGATTGAGCGCGATGACAACATTCCTGAATTGAGTGAATTGGTGGGCGAACTCGACGTGGCACGCGAGCTTGCTGCGCGGCATTCACGGCAAGCGGCGTGATGAACGCGAATATGGAGAAACCGCCCTTGCGCGAACTGCAAAGCGACCTGCAGCGACACTTGTTGGGCGAGACCAGCGGCGTGACGGCCGCCATCGTCGATGCGCCGCCGCTTCCCGCGCGGGATCGCCTGGCGATTTATCGCAATGCCTATCAAGTGCGGCTGATCGATGCCCTTCACGAAACCTATCCTGTGCTGCACGGTCTGCTCGGCGATGAGGCCTGGATTGAAATGGGCGGGGCCTACGTCGCCGCGCACCCTTCGGTGTTTCGCTCGATTCGCTGGTATGGCCGGGAATTGCCGGTGTTTTTAGGTCAATTCGAACCCTTTGCCGATGCGCCCATTCTTGCGGAGGTTGCCCTGCTCGAGTGGACTCTGGCAGAGGTGTTCGATGCGGCCGATGCCGAGCCTTTGCAGCGGTCGGCGCTGTCTGCTGTGGAGCCTTCCGCGTGGGGCTCGATCACCTTGTTCTTTCATCCTTCGCTGCGGCGCCTTAGCTTCAGCTGGAACACCGCCGCCGTTTGGAAGGCGATGAGTCTGGACGAGACCCCGCCGCCGCCCGATCTCGCGGCCGAACCGCTACCGTGGCTGCTGTGGCGCCAAAACCTGCAGAATTATTTTCGGTCGCTGAACGCCGTGGAATCGGCAGCGCTCGATGCGGCGCAGGGCGGCCGTAATTTTGCGCAGATTTGCGAAAGCTTGGGCGCCCTCGTGCCGGAGGCAGAAATTCCCGCTGCCGCCGCAAGCCTGTTGGGCGCCTGGGCGGACAGCGGAATCATCGTCGGCATCGGCAGCTCGCCGTCCGCCGAACTCTCACAGTAGGCTGCCGCCCTCCCCGAGCATTTCCTTGCGCAGCAAGGGAATCGGCGGTCCGCCATACGACAGGAACTTGTCGTGGAATTCGTGCCAACGTCCGTGATCGTCCGCAGCGGGCGCCGCGCCGGCCGGCGCGGTCTTGGCTAGCCAATCCGTGCGCAGCTTGCGAATCATCAATTTGCCCAGCGTGTAATTCAGGTAGGCCGGATCGTACGTGCCGCGCGCCGCCTGCTGCCGCGCATTGCCTGGATCTTGAAAAGCCTTTTCTCTGAACATCTTCTCGGATTGCGCGACGGTCATTCCCTGTGTATGAAGACCAATGGCCGACAGTAGGCGCACATCACGCAACAGCGCTTCGCTGAGTTGGCCGATGTGCCGCTCCGGATCGCCCTTCGCCAGACCCATGTCGACCATCATCGCTTCGCAGTAATGCGCCCAACCTTCGGCGAAGGCGTATCCCACCCACAACCCTTCCAGCTTGTCCGGATTCGCATTCGAATGCAGAAACTGCAGGAAATGTCCCGGCCAGACTTCGTGCACCGAGGTGAAAAGCAGCGCAGCCTCGCCGGGAATATATGATGCTTGCTCGGCTTTGCTCCATTTGGGATCCGGCGGTGCAATGTTGTAAACCGACGCCACGCCCTTGTCGTAGGGACCAGCGGTATTGATGAAGGCGGCGTTGGACCGATTATAGGGCGGGGCTTCCGCCACCAGGGCTTCGTCGTTGGTTGGAATCGAGACCACGTTGTTTTGCGTGATGAATTCCTTGAGCATCTTGAGCTGAGTGCGCGCGTCCTCGACCGGACCGCCCTTGGGCTTGTTCGCCGCCATTTTCGCGACGCACTGGGCCAGCGAGAGCTTCGGCGCGTAACCGCTGCACTCCGCCTTCAACGCTGCCGTATTGCCGTCGAGATCGGCACGACCCGCAGCCTCGATATCTCCAACGGGCAGGTCCACCAACTCGGTTTGCTTGACCATCTGCGCGAACAGGTCCGAGCCGAACGCATACTTGTCGTTGGCGTTCTTGCGTTCGCCCATCAAGTAGTCCTTCAAGGCCGTCATGGCCTGTGCCGCCACGGTATCGGCATCTTTGAGCTGCTTTTGCAAGTCGGGGTCTGATACCGACGCAAAAACGGCCTCGACATTCTTGGCATAGAACTCGGCGAGTCCGCCGAATTCTTCGATTCCCAGCTCGACGTAAGTCTTCGGCAAGGGCGACTTGAGATTTTCCTTGATGGAGGCGGCAATTCTCGGAATGCCTTGCGCATATCTGATGTACGCCTTCATGCGCTTATCGAGCGCGGCGTAGTTGCGGCTCAAGTACACGTCAGGATCGATCTGACCCAGATACCAGGCAGGATTGGTGAAGGGGAAATGCGTCTTTTCTATCCAGAATAAATCCTTGTCCACGACGGCCAGCAAGTAATCACGGTCGAATCGCTCGCGCGGCTGCAAGGTCGTCGGATCGACGGCCGAGAGTTGCTCACGCCAATCATGCAGCCGCGCGATCTCGCGCTTGATCCCATGGGCGTTCACGTCGGCGAGCTGCCCGTCGAATTCGTGTCGGCCCGACTGCACGGCAAAAGCGGGCTGGGCCTGCATATATTGTTCGATAAAGGCATTGGTCAGCCTGATCCACGCCTGGCTCGCGGGCGAGGGCTGCTTTGCCTTTGGCGGCGGCGGCGCCGATTGACCGCAGCCGGCCAGGAACAACAGAGCGCCCAGCACTGCCGCGCCCTTGAAAGACTTCCGCATGGCATTCCCCCTATTTTTGTTTATCGATCGCCGGAAAGTTCGCTAATAGTCGTACTTCCCGCCGCGCTCCAGTGCGCGCTTGTAGGCGTCGCGCGCGTGAATGCGCTCGAGAAAGGCCATCGATTTGGGACGACTCGCGTTCAATCCCGCACGCGTCACGGCAATTTCCAGGGGAAAACTCATCTGCACATCGGCCGCCGTGAAATGGTCGCCGGTGAACCAAGTGTGCGCGCCGAGCTCGGCTTCGATCCAGTCCAAGTGGCGCTTCAAGTTGGGTGCGATGAAGGCATTGGTCACGGTCGCGGCGATGCGGCGGGCAATCGCGCTGACCGGCCAGGGGGTGGGATTCGTGGCGATCCGATCGAAAACCAGTTTGAACAACAGCGGCGTCATCGCCGAGCCTTCCGCATAGTGCAGCCAGTAGGTGTAGCGCAGCCGCTGCGTCGTCCCCACGGGAGGTACCAGGCGTCCATCGCCGTATTTTCCCACCAGGTATTCGATGATCGCGCCGGATTCCGCCACGGTGACATCGCCATCGACAATCACCGGGGATTTCCCCAGCGGATGAATCGCCAGCAGCGAGGGTGGCGCGAGCATAGACTTGGCGTCCCGCTCGTAGCGCTTTACCTCATAAGGCACGCCGAGTTCCTCGAGCAACCACAACACCCTCTGCGAACGGGAGTTGTTGAGATGGTGGACGACGAGCATCCGCCAAGTGTAAACCCTAAGAGTCGGCCGGCGCGAACCAATCTGCTTTGACGGAGCTGAACTCCGACAACGCCTCGCAACGCGCGGCGACCCCTGCCAATGCGGGATAGGCCAGCGCTTCTCTATTGATTCCCAACGCGTCGCTCAGGAAAGTATAGACACAGGTCGCGGTGATATCGGCCTGCGTGATGCGGCTGCCGACCAGCCATTTATCGCCGCGCACCTGGCACAGGCGGTCCAGTTCGGCGAGTGCCGCGTGGGTTTGGGTGTGGCAGCGCTCGACCCAGGGTCTATAGCGCTTCTCGGGCGGCCGGAATGCGGTTTCATACACCTGCGTCACGCCCTTTTCCGCCCCGCCGACGGCAACCGCGATGACGCGCAGCGCCTCTCGGCGCAGATCCCCCGAGCGCGGCAGCAGCGCCCGCTCGGGGCCCGCGGCTTCGTCCAGGAAATCCAAGATCGCGGCTGACTCAATCAGCGTGTCGCCGTCGGACTGAACCAAGGCAGGTACGCGGCCCAGCGGGTTGAATTGGCGTATCAGCTCGAAATCCTTGCCGACCGACCAGTTGCGGTGCTCGAAGGGCAGATTCAGCAAATTCATGCTGACCGCGACGCGCCGCACGAAAGGCGAATCGAACATGCCGATGAGAATCATTCAGTGTCCGCCCTTGACGTTGAGACCAGCCTCGGCGAGAGCTTCCGCGAGCTGTACTTCGATGCGTGCAGCCTCGCTGTGCTTGATGTATTGCAAATGCATGGTCGGTCCTGTCAGTACTTCCAGTCCTCGTTTCAAAACGCTTCCCGCCGCGCGAATGCCTGCCTTGTGCTGGTCGAAACGCTGCGCGGGGCTGTACTTGCTCATGCCAACGTAAATACCATACGACCCATCCCGGTCGCTGTAGTCCAAGAGCACCAAGTAGATGTTCGACCGCCCCTTGGCAGAGGCTTGGAATCCAAGCGAAGTTTCGTAGACCGCAGGCAGCCAGTCGATATAGCGCATCGGCAGCCACTCCGGAATGGAGGGCGCCGCGCAGGTCCACAGCTGTTCGAGCGCGAGCTCAATGTTAATGGACATTGCTCCGCGCATCCAGAGCTCGTGAATACAGTGCGCGCCGCTCGGGCCGTCGCCAGCGGCGCACGCTCGCTTCAACCGATCGGCGACATCGCTCTGCTGCAAATTCTGCAGCGGTCGGCCGCCCGGCGGAGTTTTGGCGTCGATGCGCACGTTCTAAGCATTATGGATTACGCAACGCGTCGCCGCGTGCCCATCTGATTTCTCCCCTGCAGGGATCCAACAGGCGCTGCACGCGCCCGGCCCGCCCCATTGTTCTCAGCAGCGCGAAGGCCCTGATTTCCACGCCGGGAATGGCCTCGCGCAGACGGGATGCGGCTGCCAGAAGGGTTCGTCCTTTGGTGACAATATCGTCGATCAAAACCACACTCGTCAGGTGAAACGCCGGCGGCTCGATCCGAAATGACTCGTAGTGCGAGGCGATGCTGGGGCGCGCGCCTTGGGCGCAGGTTGCCGATTTGCGCACCGCGCGGATCCTGCGCAGTCCCGGCCACGTCATCGCTCCCAGGCCCTGCTGCACGAGGGCTTGCGCGAGTTCCGCCGCCACCCAGGTGCCTCCCGTCTTCGGCACACTACGAGGCACCGGCACCAAGACGTCGCCGGCAACAAAGAAGCCGCCGAGCCGCGCGGACAGCTGCGCCTGCTCCCGCACTCTCACAGCGTACTGAATCATGAAGCGCGCATCGCCTTCCTTGAGAAGCGCGCGCAACAACCTTGAGCGCGCGCAGAGCGAGCCGTTGCCGGTGGGTGAATAGACGTAGCAGGAGGCGAAAGCGAGCGCCCCGATCATAGCGAGTGGTCGTTCTCTCGTTTGCGCGACTGCACATCGGGAGCCGTCGCTTCGGCGAGCGCTTTTCGATATTCAAGCCACGCTTTGACGGAGTCGGATTGAACTTCGCGGTGATTTTTGGGCTCTGCGGGTTGTGCTGCCCGCTGCAGCTGCAGGCGCGCGTCTACCCGCGCCTGATGCTCTTCTCGCATGCGCTCCGCCACCACGCTGCGATACCCATGCCGCTCCATCTCGAATGCGGCGCGCGGAATCTGCGGGCCGGGCTCGCGATCGATGCCTTGCGCTCGCAGTGTTCGATGGTCAATGCGCGCCGAGACATGGGCTTGCTCGAGCGCGGCATTCGCCGACATCGCCCAGCGTTGCCGCACGTGCAGTAGTTCGCCGATCACGGGGCCCAAACCGGCCTCGCGGCGCTTCGCATCGCTCCACTCGAGCGTGGTTTTTGCGCCCAAACCCTCGAGCGTGGCCTCACGGGTGGTCGCCAGCAGATGCGCATGGAAATTGCGCGGATCGCTGCCGGGAAAATCCCTGGGCGCGTGAATCGCGACGTCGAGCGCGAACCGATAGCGCTCGACCAACTCCCGGGAGAAACCCGCGACCAGGCGCATGCGGCCCTCCGCAGAGAGTTCCGCGGGCAGCGCTACCAGGTATTCTCGTGCCACTCGCGCATTTTTGCGGACTTCGGCCTGCTCCGCGCCATTCCACAGAGTGCTGCGATCCTTTGCCCAGGCCAGGTCATCCGCCGCAAATTCCCGCGGCAGAATGATTTCCTTGTGCAGCACGTCGCGCCGCTCGCTATGATCGTAGGTTCTGCCCGTGCGCTCGTCCCGAATACGTTCCCCGGATCGATAGGCGGCGGCACTGACCGCGCTGCTATTTTCGCTGCGGCCGAAAGTCTTGAGATTTAAAAAATAGACGGCCATCCGCCGCTAACGCTTTTTCATGAGTCCGAAGAATTCCGGATCGAGTGCATACCCGGCCGCGATCGCGCTGAAACCTTGGCGCACGTGCGACAGGTGGATCGCCTCGGCCTCTTCGACCTGGGTCGGCATGAAACCGCCCGGTTCGCAATGCAGATCGTCGTCGCTGAACATCCGATCGCAATTCTTGCAATGATTCGCCCAGTACATGTTCGCTTGGCTTTCGCCGCGCGCCAGCCGAAAACCTGGCGATAGATCGATCAGACGCCGGCTCACGGCCTGAGGCAGCTCCACGACATAGAATATGAAGGCGTTGGCACCGGCGGTTTGCCATCTGCCATCAACCAGCATTTCATGATTGGGCGGCAACGCCAGGGCTAGAGCACGGCCCCGCTGCCCGCAATGCGGACACTGGGCCTGCGTTTGCGCAATGTAGTAGCTGGGTGAACGAATGTTGGCGTCAGGTATGTGCATCGCTAGCGTCTCGGAAGTTTGACTTTCAGCCACATCGCCGATGAGGCGCCCTTGAGGTAGCCGCAAAGGTCGGGCAACTGTTCCAGCTCGGAAGCCATGACCGCGGTCTCCGTTACGCGCTGATCGGTGACGCTGCGGGAACGGCGCGCACCGCGGCTCGAGAACGCGCTCTCGCGATCTTTACCCCGAGACACCTGATTCCTGAGCACTTCGCGCTCCCCGATCAGCCGAGATGCGAATTGCGAAGTGCCGCCGTCTTCGCTGCCGGAGCAACGCAAAATGAGGGTTGTTCCGCAATTTTCTATGATCGTGTGCGCGTCACAGTCACCGTAAGTGCCGGAGACTTGTGCGGCCGATTGAAAACCCAAGACGCAGCGGCAACCGAACTTACGAAGCCGAGCCAGTGCGTCTTTAAGTCCATCGATGGCACCCAACGCATCCAATTCATCGATGACAAACCACAACCTTTGGTCATCATGTTGCGACTGGCTCATGGCCTCAAAGATAGCGAGATGCATCCATGTGGCGATCAGGGACCGCAATGCGGCAATCTGGCCGGCCCGGTAGGGAATGAACAACAGACTGGGATA
>DASYIN010000084.1:0-3238 GCA_035997505.1 Steroidobacteraceae bacterium
GCTATCCATACGAGCCAGCGCGCATCACCGCTGCTGCCGCGTTGACAGGCCACCAGCGCCGGCAAAAAAAGCTGCACTTCGCCTAAACCGGTATCGTCGAGCAACACCTCGATGAGCGACGCCGTCGGCCACCCACCTCCCGGCAAGCGGGCATCCAGCGAGCTCTTACCGGTGGACCAAACCGGACGAGCGGGGGCAGCCGAGGCGTCTTTTAACTTCCAAACGCGAGCATCGGCCAAGACTTCCGCAAGTAACGGTGCGTCACGCGGCATCCACGTCTTTACCACGACGCAGCACACCGACGACCACCCCTTCGATAATCATGGGTTGTTCTTTGAGATCGACGCGAATGGGTTCGAAGTCGGCATTTTCGGGCAGCAGCCAAACGATCGCACCTTCCTGCCGATAGCGTTTAACCGTGACTTCGTTTTCCAGACGCGCGACCACGATTTGTCGATTGCGCACTTCGGGCGTGCGATGCACGGCCACCAAGTCACCATCGAGAATGCCGGCATTCTTCATGCTCATACCCTGCACCTTCAGGAGGTAGTGCGGCTGGGGTTGGAACAGTTGCGGATCAATTTGGTAACGCCTTTCGATATGCTCTTCAGCCAAAATCGGTCTGCCGGCAGCCACACGGCCGATGAGGGGCAAACCCAGTTGTTCACGTAGAATGTCTTTGAGTTGAATGCCGCGAGAAGCACCGGGTATCAGGTCGATCACGCCCTTGCGTTGCAAGGCGCGTAGGTGTTCCTCGGCAGCATTCGGAGACTTAAAGCCCAGTGTGCGGGCAATCTCCGCACGGGTCGGTGGCATGCCGCTTTCAGAAATGGCGTTTTGAATCAGCCGGAGGATCTGAGTTTGACGAGGGGTAAGGTCCGTCATGCATCACCTGTATATGTAGCCAGTAGCTGTTATTATATACAGTCTAAAGCAGCTGGCAAGTCATGACTGAAAAATCCAAAGACCACCTTCTGGGCATGGACCAGCCCATCAGCCGCCGCGATTTCCTCAACGGCGTCGCCCTCGCCGTCACCGCCTCGCTGCCCCTGTCCGCCCTAGGCGGTACCGCACCCGCAGATCTCACCGCCGCCCAAGACACCGCCGGATACTATCCGCCGCTATTAACCGGCCTGCGCGGCAGTCATCCCGGCTCCTTTGAGGTCGCGCACGCGCTGCACGCAGGACAAAGCTGGCCGCCGGCCGGCGCTCCCGTCGAAGACTACGATCTGATCATCGTCGGGGCCGGCATCAGCGGCTTGGCGGCCGCCCATTTCTACCGGGCAAAGACCTCGCCCCAGATCCGCATCCTCATTCTGGACAATCACGACGACTTCGGCGGTCACGCCAAACGCAATGAATTTCATCTATCGGGCGAGCTTCACCTCATGAATGGCGGCACATTGGAATGTGACAGCCCAAGGCCCTATGGCCCGATCCCGGCCGCACTCTTGAGCACACTGGGCATCGATATGGCGAGGCTCGTCAAAACAACCCAGCACCCGAAGTTCTATGAGCAGCGAGGTCTCAAAGCCGCGGCTTTTTTCGATCAGGAAACCTTCGGGGCCGATAAATTGGTGGTCGGAATCGGACAGCTTCCCTTCAAGGAATTGCTGTCATCGGCGCCGCTCTCGGCGCGAGCGCGCGAACAGATCGCCCAAATACAAGATGCAAAAATCGACTATCTCCCGGGCCTGACATCGGCAGAGAAAAAGCAGCGGCTGTCGCGCATCAGTTACGAGGCCTTTTTGCGCGATGTGGTGCACGCGGAGCCTGCGGTGCTGCGTTTCTATCACGCGCGCACCAAGGGCGAGTGGGGAGTGGGAACCGATGCAGTTTCAGCGCTCGATTGCTGGGGATTCGGGCTTCCAGGATTTCAAGGCTTAGGCTTGGCCAAAGGATCGATCTCGCGCATGGGCTATACGCCGGCGGGGTATGAAGACACCGGCGGCTCGCTGCGGTTGCACTTTCCCGACGGCAACGCGACCATCGCGCGCTTGCTGGTCAGAAATCTGCTACCCGCCGCAGTCCCGGGAAGCAGCGTCGAGGATGTCATTACGTCTCGGGTCGACTACGCGCAGCTCGACATTGCACCGAATCCGGTCAGGCTCAGATTGAACAGCACGGCGATCCGGGTCCGCCGCGTCGACGATTCCAAGCCCGCCGGTGCGGTTGAGGTCGCCTACGTGCGCGGCGGACAGACCTTCAAGGCGCGAGCCAAGGGTACGGTTCTCGCCTGCTATAACATGATGATTCCCGATCTATGCCCCGAACTGCCGGAGGCGCAAAAGAGTGCGTTACGCAGCTTGGTCAAAACACCGCTGGTCTATACCACCGTGGCGCTGCGCAACTGGCAGGCGTTTCAGAAATTGGGAGTTCACGAGGTCTACGCACCCGGCAGCTATCACACGTCGTTGCGCCTAAATCCGCATGTGAATATCGGCGCCTATCGAAGCTCGCGTTCGCCGGAAGGTCCCATTTTGCTGCACATGGTGCGCACCCCTTGCAAGGCAGGATTGCCAGAGCACGATCAGAATCGCGCCGGGCGCATGGAGCTGTTGACGACGAGCTTCGAGACCTTTGAACGCAACATACGCGAGCAACTGAATCGTATGTTCTCGAGCGGCGGATTTGCAGCCGCTCGCGACATCACGGCGATCACCGTCAATCGCTGGCCGCATGGCTACGCGCCCGAATACAATCCGCTGTTCGATCCGGACTTGCCCGAGTCGCAGCACCCCAATGTCGTCGGCCGGGCGAGGCTCGGACAAATCACGATCGCGAACTCGGATGCCGGCGGCGCGGCCTATACCGACTCGGCGATCAACCAGGGCCACCGCGCCGTCTCGGAACTGCTTAGGCCTTGGCCCTAAGGGCAATTGCGCCTGTAAAAATTGCATTTAAATGGCGCATTCTTAATGAATTCGATACTTGTAAGAAATGAACTACGCTTAAAAGCGTCTTGGTATACCGACAAATCGTTATTTTCAGTTGCATTCGAGGCTCGAATTTGGCTTTATGTAGGACTGTGCTGCGACGCGGGCGGGCTCGATAGCGGACCTGTACCTGCTGTGGCAACACATCGGAGTTTTCCGAGACAAATGAATTAACCCTAGGGGAATATTTTTATGAATCTGACAACCACACTAAAGGTCTCTCTCGCCGCGGCTTGCGTCATCGCATTCGCGGGGTGCACTGACCTGAAGCCGATCCAGGCGCAGATCGATGACCTGAAGTC
>DASYIN010000085.1:0-46197 GCA_035997505.1 Steroidobacteraceae bacterium
CGGCTTGGCAACGACCTCCGCGGGTTGCCCGACTGTGGGCCTCGCCGGCCTAACGCTCGGTGGCGGCGAAGGTTTATTGATGTCGAAGCACGGTGCGGCGTGCGATAACCTGCTATCGGCACAACTGGTGACTGTAGACGGACAACGGATCCAGGTCAGTCAGCATTCGAATCCGGAATTATTTTGGGCGATCCGCGGCGGAGGAGGAAATTTTGGCGTGGTGACGGCGCTCGAGTACCGGCTATATCCGCTAAGCGATGTTCTGGCCGGCACTTTGGTCTACCCAAGCGGGCGAGTTCCCGAACTGCTGCAGGCTTTTGCCAAATTCGTTGCAGCTGCACCCGATGAAATGAATGTGGTCGGCCAGGTCGTGTCCTCCGCCGAGGCATCACGCTTCCAAATGCTGGTTTGTCATTGTGGGGATGCAAGAAGCGGCAATGCCTTGCTCGCCCCACTTAGATCGTTTCAGCCACAACAGGACAGCGTTCGTACCATGTCCTACCTGCAAGCGAACGCGACAATCAATCCTGCTGCGCCGGCCGCGCACTTTCAAACCAACGTGTTTCTTCCAGAGCTTACCGCGGGCGCGATTGAAGCGATCGCGACTGCCTCCTCTGGAGGGCCGCCCAATACCCGGGTTTTCATGGTGCCGATCTATGGTGCGATTACGCGCGTGGCATTGAGCGAAACGGCCTTCCCCATGCGCTCTTTCGGCTTCGAGTTGGACATTATGGGGCGCTGGGTCGATTCCGCAGACAGGTCGCGCGCGATTGAATGGGTCAAGGGGCTGCGCGACTCACTGCGGCCCTTTGCACAGGGAACTTATGTAAACCAACTTGGTGAAACGAGCGAGGAACTGGTGCGCTCGGCGTACGGAGTGCACTACACCCGCCTTGCCGCAATCAAGAAGAAGTATGATCCGACGAATGTCCTGCGTTTGAACCAAAATATCAAACCTGCCTGACTGGGGCGGTTAAGTGCCGCTACGATAACGGTGCTCGGCGGCCTTGTGTTTCGGTTTCGACTAGCGGTCTGCCCATCACGGGCTAGTGCGACTGGGATTCCGGAGCGGCGTTGCTGAAACGCTTCTCAGTGGCGGCGCGCGCCGGCGCGGGTTTGGCGGAAGTCTTTGCTTCCAGGGCGCTGATTTTCGCTGTGATGCTGCGATCGCTTGGCGAGAGCGCGGCGACGCGCCGATATGTGCGCAGCGCGTCCGCCGGACGGTTGGCGCGCGCCAGCGCATCACCCAGCGCGCCGAGCAGCGTAGGGTCGCTTGGATTCCGGCGAAGCGCGTCATAGCAAGCGTCGATATCCGAGCGCGTACGGCAGCGCTCGAATCCTGGGTTCAGCGCCGCAGACGCGGGATTTGCAGTGGGGACGGGAGCCGCCGCCCGGGCCGCGTGCGGCGAAATCGCGCCGAGCAACACTGCCAGCGTGATCACGTGGGCGGCCGTGACCGGCAAGCTCATCGCGCCACCTCCCTGACCACGCGAATTCCCACGCTGCTGGTGCGATAGTCTGCGGCGAAGTGATTGCGATAATTCGCGCGCACATAGGCAGGAGTGCTGAACCACGAGCCGCCGCGAAGTTCGTGATCGGAACAGTCGCCGCCGGTGCGCGCCGAGCCGTTAATCGGCGCGCCCACATAATCGGCGCGCCAGCAGTCCTCGGTCCACTGGAACACGTTGCCCAACATGTCGTTCAGGCCGAAGGCATTGGCCTTGAATGAACCGACCGGTGCAGTGAACGCAAAGCCATCATCGCAGCCGAAAACCGTCCATCCGGGATAACGCCGCGCGGCACTTTGATCCGCCACATTCGCGCCGGCACACGCGGCTGATGCGTCGGCCCAAGGGAGCACCGCGGCGCCACCGGCGCGAGCTGCGTACTCCCACTCCGAGGCGCTCGGCAACCGGTAGCGGTGTCCGGTCGTCGTCGATAGCCATGCCGCGTACGCCTTGGCATCGTTCCAGGAGGCGCACGTGACTGGATGCGAACCCGTTTGTGCGAAGCCGGGATTCTCCCAGCTCGAATCCGGCCGACGGCGCCAGTTTCCGTCATAGATATCGCAGCCGCCCTGCATGTCGTGCCCGGTTGCCGCGACGAAGGCGCGAAACTCATCCACTGTCACCGCATTCGTCGACATGGCGAAGGGATAGCCGATAGCCACCACATGTGCGGGCTTTTCAAACGGTGACGCGATCGTGTCGGTGTATCTCGATCCTTGCTCGAAACGGCCCGCAGGCAGCACGGTCACGGCAGGACATGTCGGGCAATCGTGCAACACCGTGCCCGCCTTCGGAAGTGCCGCGGCGAGAACCGCGGGCGCTTTTGCCGGTGCCGGTGGCTGGCGCCCGAGAAGCCACGTCACTAGCGCGAGCAGCACGATCGCGGCGCCGACGCCGATCACGCGGACCAGCGCACCGGGCTTCCAACGCTTTGCCGGCTTCGGCGAGGGCAGGAAGTCCGTGATTTCCACGGCCGACGCTGCGCGCAGGGCCGCGACCGAGGTCGGCGCAATATCCCGAAACTCTGGACCTTTTATCAGATCTGGACCCTCCATCAGATCTGAACTCTCTATCAGGTCCGGACTCGCTATCCGACCTGGATTCGTCGTTCGCTCGGGCACGATTCGCTCGGGTACAATTCGCTCAGGTTCGCGCCGGTTCGCCGCGGCTTGAAGCTCCGCAGCCCGTTGGGCGTTGCTTCTCACCGACTGCTGGAGCTTGTCGACCAACGCCTCGTTGTCTTTCAGCTTCGACTGCAGCGCCGCTACCTGCGCGCGCAGCGAATCACGCTCGGCGCGGGCCGTGCCCTGGTCGGTTTGGCCCGTGCGTAATTGCGCGGTCAGGCGATCGTTCTGCGCGTGGATGGCACTGCCCGCATCCTGGCTCGATTTCAGGTCGGCCGTCAGCGCGTCGATGCGCTTGCGTGCGGCCTGCAATTCGCCCTCGAGCGTTTTCGCGCGAGTCTCGAGCACTGCCGCGGCCTTTTCGTGTCCGAGCCGCAGCGAGGCCATCTGCGCGTCGCGTTCAGCGTGCGAGCGGCGCGACAGCGCCGCCTCATTCAGCGCCAGCTTGTCCACCGACGCTCGTTCTATTTCTTGACGCCGGCGCTGCTCTGTTTCCAACGCGGCACGGGCCGCCGCGAGTTCCGCGCCGAGCGCTGCCGCGCGCGTGCGCGACGCCTCCACGTCCGTCTGCAGCTGCACGACGTTCTTGCCGCGCGATTCGAGCGTCGTCGATGCGGCCGCGTGTTCCTTGCGGAGCGCGGCGATCTGCGCGTTGCATTCGTCCAGCGAAACGCGCATTTGAGCGATGACCGCGTCGCGCGAGGAGAGTAGATTCCGCGCGTTGCGCAATTCTCCCTGGTAGTGCTCCGACTCGCGGCGCGAATCTTCGCTGCGGGCCCGCGCCGCTTGCTCTGAGCCAATTCTCTCGGCCAAAGCGCGGCTGATTTCCTGCGTCCTGCCTTGCTCCGCGGCGAGCGCTTTACGCGTCATTCGCAACTCGGCCGCCACGTCACCCGCGGTTTCTACTTCGGCGCTGGGTTCCGGCTCCGGAGCCGGCTCGATCGGCTGTGCCGCCGCGCGTTCTCGCGCCTCCTCGAGAAGACGCAGCACTTCGGCGTGCGCGTAGTCCGGCAGCGGCGTGATCAACTCGCAGCGCCGCAGCACTTCCTGCAATTCTTCGGGCGATGTTCCCGCCGCGAGCAGGCGCTTCAGGTGAAACTGAACATCGGTGTACGGCAGGCCGCCGATCTCGAAACCCTTCAGGACTTTTCTGAATGTCGACGCGGGCAGTGAAATTGCAGTGGGCATGAGTATTTATTTACTCGGGCGCGGCGAGTTGCGCAAGACCTAAACCACGCTTCGGATTTGCACGGACGTTTTTGTATTTATTGCAAAGTAATTGTCGCGTATCAGCGAGCGATAAGCGTGCGTTAATGATTAACATAATTCAGGGAGCATAATTGACGCCAAACGTTACCTTTCGTTGTAGGGGCATTCCCACGGCAATGAACGACTCTGCCGCACAAAGAGCGCTGTCGAGGGATCGTACTATCGCAGGGAGCTTCTTTTCCGAGCCGCCGGGATCGACCAATGAACAAACCGGAGCCTCCACCAAACGATCTGGACACCCTGTTTATCGAAAGGGAGCGCGCTCAGGTGACTCTTGATTCGATTGGAGATGCGGTCGCCAGCACCGACTTCCGGGGGCATCTGACCTATCTAAACAAAGCGGCAGAACACCTCACCGGCGTTCCACAGGAGGCCGCATGCGGTCGCCCGATCGGTGAAGTCTTTCGTCTCGTGCACGCTGTATCAAGACGGTCAGTCGATTGCCCGGTGACCGAGGCAATCATCGAAAACCAGAGACGATCGGTGGCCGCGCATTGCCTCCTACGTCGTGAACACACGTTGGTGCCCGTTGATGTGTCAGCGACGCCGATCCATGATCGGCTTGGCGGCGTTGTCGGCGCCGTCCTCGTGGCTCACGATGTCACAGCGGCCCGGGAGTTATCAGACAGGTTGGCGCACCTCGCGTTGTACGACCACTTAACGGGATTGCCGAACCGTACGCTATTAGCGGACCGAATGGATCGGGCGATCGGTCTGGCCAAACGGACGGGGCACTCCTTTTCAGTTCTGTATATTGATCTCGACAACTTCAAGGAAGTAAATGACAGGCTCGGCCATCAGGCTGGCGACCAGGTACTGCAGGCGGCGGCCGATCGATTGCTTCGCTGTGTACGTGATTCCGACACTGTCAGCCGCCAAGGCGGCGATGAATTCTTGGCTCTTCTCATCAATTGTTGCGATGTGAATGCCGGCATCCTATGCGCGCAAAAAATCGTAAGCACGCTGAGTGAACCCTACTTGATCGACGGCAAGCACCTGCGCCTCTCCGCTACGGTGGGGATCGCCCTGTATCCCTCTGACGCCGCGGATGCCCGCTCGCTCGTGAGAGCTGCCGATACCGCGATGTATAGAGGGAAGGGTGCGGGCCGTGGCAGGTATGAGTGCTATTCCGCCACAATGGCCACGCCACCGGTAAATCGACTGTCAATAGAATGAACCCTTGGTGCCGGCTCGCGGGCCGAATTTCGCAAGCCGATCGGCCAGCGCTGAAAGGCGGTTCTGGTTTCTCAAGCCGTCATAGCTCTATCATGCCGTGGCGTAGCGCACATCGAGTGAGATCGGCCGCGCTGTGAAGCTGCAATTAGGCAAACCGGAACCAGGAGTGGGCGGTACCAAGAATCAGCGCTATAGCATTCGCTGAGCTAGAGCCGCAGCCATGCGCGTTTCGCCATGTAGCCGAGCGTTATTCCAACCACGAACGCCAGACCCACATTCCATATGGCAAACGCTGCTGTCGTCAGCGTGATGAAACGTTCGACTTTATTTTTGCTGAATTCACAAGAGCCCAGCGCCAATTGCGCGCCGGTCAAAAACAGAATCACACCGAGCACTGGTTTCGAAAACACCGTCAAGATGGTTTCGATGGAGCCGCTGAAACCAAATGCCAGTACCAGTAATATTGTGCCCAGAATAATGGGCGCACCGCCCGTGCGTGCGCCGAAGGCAACGTGTCCTGCCATACCACCCGCGCCATGGCACATCGGCACGCCGCCGACGCAAGATCCCGCAAAATTCATCAGTCCCGTCGATGTGGCCACTGACCTGTCAGTGACGGGATGAACGGGAAACAAACGATTGTTTTCTTCGCGGATAGCGATGACGGCATTGCCCAGCGTCAAAGGCAACTGCGGCAGCGCCAGGAACAATGTTCCCACCCACAGGTCGTGCCAAGTGATCTTTGCGAGGGCAAAGTGCGGCGCATGCAATTCGAAGCGGACGCCCGATAGCGCGTGCAGGGCATCGGGACCCTGGATGATTCCGCACACTGCGCCAAACAACAGCAATAGAAACATCGCCGGAATGGTACGGTTGGTCAGCAGCGTCAACGTCCCGGCAAGCCCGATCGCGGCGATCATCCAACCCGCGCTCATCAGCTTGATGCCCTCGGTCATGAAGCTAAGGCCGAGCCCCAATACAATTCCGATGATCACGAAGCGCGGCACGAACCTGGCAATGCCGGTGGCCGCGCCGCTCAACCCGAGAGCGAGCCAGATCAATCCCGTCACGAGGCCCGCGGCATAAACCGTTGCGGAGGTGATGATCGCTGTCTGCGCAGCTTGTGTGACTGCGGCCGCGCCGAGTGCCTTCATTGGCTGCACGGGAAAGGGCGTCTTGTAGTACAGACCACAGATCAGCAGCGCCGCACCGAAGGCAAATAAAACCCCGAACGGTTCCATCTTTAGTACCGCAATGTACGCCACAACGAACGGTACGAGCGTCCCGAGGTCCCCGAAGGCACCCGCCCATTCCATGCGATCAAAGCGATTGCCGGCGGACGCAGCGGGCAATTGTGGAGTCGCAGAATTCACGCTCGAAGAGTAGTCCGCTGCGCCCGGAAATTCTTCGCAATCGATCTTGGTTATATTTCGTTCGATATAACGAAACCGACAAAAACCGGCGCTGCGCTATATTTAATAGAATATGACGAGCGCGCCAAAAATTAATTCTACGAGCCTCCGGGCGGTCACAGCAAAAGTTTTCTTGCGAGCTGCCGTTTGCCGGCGCCCTCCGCTCGCCCGGGCTTGGAAATCACGTGCGGCGTGATCTCCGCCATTCTCTGAACTCCGAGCTTTACGATCTCGCGCTCCAGCAGGCGGAACTGCTTGATCATGCTCATGCCAAAGGGGGTGACGCGCGCCCCGCCGCCGCCCTTGCCGCCCGTCGAGGAAACGGTCGCGGCCTCTGAAAACCCTTGTTTCAGGCTGTTTATCAGCATCCAGGCGCGCCGATAGCTCATCCCTAAGGAGCGTGCCGCATCGGAGATCGAGCCTGTGGATTTGATCGCTTCGAGCAACGCAATCTTTCCCGGACCTAGGTTGACGTTGTCGCTGAAATCGATCCGAATTCGAATTGCCGGCGTCATCGCGCGCTCCCCGTGATGCTTTGCGTAACACATCATAAAGCGGTTGAGACTTGAATACATTTCGCGAGAGGAGGATTCTTAACGTCCGCTGATAGGAGTCCTCATGGCGACAACTTTTGACTTGAATGGTACGAGCACCACGCTCGATGTTGATCCAAACATGCCGCTGCTGTGGGCCATTCGCGAAGTCGCGCGGCTGCACGGCACCAAGTTCGGTTGCGGTATGGCCATGTGCGGCGCCTGCACGGTGCACGTCGATGGTCAGGCGGTCCGCTCCTGCGTCATGCCCCTATCGTCCGTGGCCAATCGACAGGTCACCACCATTGAAGGACTGAAGAGCAAGCAAGCCAAGGCCGTGCAGGCCGCGTGGATCGACCTGCAGGTTCCCCAATGCGGTTACTGTCAGTCCGGCCAGATCATGTCGGCAACCGCGCTGCTCGAGAAGAATGCCGCGCCGAGCGATGCGGACATCGATGGCGCGATGAGCGGCAACATCTGCCGTTGCGCAACGTATCCGCGCATACGCGCCGCGATTCACACCGCGGCAACCGCGGCGAAGGCTTGAAGTCATGGGCAACTCGAATGTCTTACCGTCCCGTCCCGCGCGCCGCGAATTCTTGAAGGGCGCGGGCGCCGCCGTCACGGCGCTCACCATCGGATTCGAATGGGCCGGTTCCACGCGGCGCGCCATCGCGCTGGCCGGAGCGCCCGGTACGGCCGCGCCTTTCGCGCCGAATGCCTTTGTGAGAATCGGCGCTGACAACAGCGTCACCATCATTTCGAAGCACATCGAAATGGGCCAGGGCTCCTACACCGGTCTTGCGACCGTGCTCGCCGAAGAACTCGATGCCGACTGGGCCCAAGTGCGGGTCGAGAGCGCGCCGGCCGATGCTACGCGCTACGCCAACCTGGCGTTCGGCAAGATCCAGGGGACCGGCGGCAGTTCGGCGATCGCCAATTCGTGGCCGCAGTTGCGCGATGCGGGTGCCAAGGCCCGCGCGATGCTGCTCAGCGCGGCTTCCAGCGAGTGGCATGTGCCCGTGGCCGAGCTCACGGTTGAAAAGAGCGTGATTTATCATGTGCCGAGCAAGCGCCAAGCAAGCTTCGGCTCGCTGGTAAAGAAGGCGGCGGCGTTGCCCGTCCCGGAGACGGTGCAGCTCAAGGACGCCAAGGACTTCAAGCTCATCGGCCATCAGGCGGCGCGCGTCGACGTGGCTGCGAAATGCGACGGCAGCGCGCTTTTTACCATCGATGTCGAGATGCCCGGCATGCTGGTCGCGCTGCTGAAACGCGCGCCGCTCTTCGGCGCGACAGTCAAGTCGTTCAACGACGCCGCGGCCGCCAAGATCGCAGGTGTGGTGAGGGTGGTGCAGGTTCCGAACGGCGTCGCCGTGATCGCCAAGAGTTTCTGGGCCGCGAAGCTCGGACGCGATGCGTTGACGGTGGAATGGGACGACTCGAAGGCGGAGAAACGCAGCTCGGCGGCCATGATGGAGGAGTACCGGCGGCTCGCCGATCAGCCTGCCCTGCCGGCGCGCAAACAAGGCGATGCCAAGAAGGCCCTTGGCGAGGCCACCCGCAAGATTTCCGCGAGCTTCGAGTTTCCTTACCTGGCGCACGCACCTATGGAGCCGCTCGATGCGGTGGTCAAGCTGGACGCCAAGAGTTGCGAGATCTGGGCGGGCGACCAATTCCAGACCATTGACCAGATGAACGCCGCACAAACGGCCGGCTTGACGCCGGCTCAAGTGAGCATCCATACGCTGTACGCCGGGGGCAGCTTCGGCCGCCGCGCCAACACCGTTTCGGATTACATCGTCGAAGCGGTATCGATCGCCAAGGCTTACGGTGCTGACGGCACGCCGATCAAGCTGCAGTGGACGCGCGAGGACGATATCCGCGGCGGCCTGTACCGCCCGATGTACTTTCACAAGTTCGAAGCGGGCTTGAACGCGCAGAACGAACTGACCGGCTGGCACCATGTCATCGTGGGTCAGTCCATCATGGCCGGCACGATTTTCGCTGCGGGAATCAAGGATGGCATCGATGCAACCTCGGTCGAGGGTGCGGCAAACATCGCCTATGGCATTCCCAATATCGCGGTGGACTTGTCCACGACCAAGGCCGGGGTGCCGGTGCTGTGGTGGCGCGTCGTTGGCAGCTCGCATACGACCTTTGCCGTCGAGGCATTCATCGATGAAGTCGCGCATGCCGCGGGTGCCGATCCCTTCGCGTTCAGGCGCAAGCTGCTCGAGCACGAACCGCGCATGAAGGCCGTGTTGGAACTCGCCGCCGAGAAGGCCGGCTGGAACTCAGGGCCGCTGCCGAAGGGCAAAGGCCGCGGCATTGCCGTGTGCGAGGCATTCAAATCGCTTGTCGCGCAGGTCGCCGAGGTCAGCGTCGATGACGCCGGACGGATCAAGGTTGACCGCGTGGTCTGCGCTGTCGACTGCGGCACAGCCGTCAATCCGGACATCATCAAGGCACAAATGGAAGGCGGAATCGGCTTTGGCCTGGGCGCCGCGCTTTACGGCGCCGTGACGCTCAAGGATGGCCGCATTGAACAGGGCAACTTCAATGACTATCGGGTGCTGCGCATGAACGAGGCGCCGAAAGTGGAGGTGTACATCGTGCCTTCGACTGAAAACCCCACCGGTGTTGGCGAGCCCGGCGTGGCGCCGATCGGACCTGCCGTTGCCAATGCCGTCTTCGCGGCGACGGGTAAGCGCGTGTATGTGTTTCCCTTTTCCAAGAGCGAGCTCAGGAGCTAATGCCCATGAACGCGACGCCCCCGAAAAAATCTCGGCCGATTCTGTGGATTCTCGCCGCCGTTGCGGTGCTTGGGATCATCGTCGCGGGATACTATGCATTTGGCCCTCATCCCACCGACTTTGCCGGCGGCAAGCGCGTCGCGCTTTCCGCTTACACACAAGGGGATCCGACCGGCGTGCCGGCGGAACTCAAGTCGGCGAGCATCGTGGAGCGCGGCGAGTATCTGACGCGCGCCGCCGATTGCGCGGCATGTCACACGGCCAAAGACGGGACACCATTCGCCGGCGGGCGGGCCTTCGTGCTGCCGTTCGGCACGATTTATTCAACCAACATTACGCCCGACGTGGACACGGGCATCGGCAACTACAGCGATGCGAATTTCGTGGACGCCGTGCACAAGGGCATCGGACGCAACGGCTCCCGCCTCTATCCGGCCATGCCGTATGCCAGCTATACCTACATGACGAATGCCGATGCAATCGCGATCAAAGCCTATCTCTTCACCCTGAAACCGCTGCACGCACCCACGCCCGCCAACACGCTCACGTTTCCGTTCAATCAACGCGGACTCATGAGCCTGTGGTCCGCGTTCTTCAATCCGGACAAGCGCTTTGAGCCGAATATGGATCGAAGCCCCGAGTGGAATCGCGGCGCCTATCTGGCGGAAGCGATGGAACATTGCGGCGAGTGCCACACGCCCAGAAACCTGGCATTTGCCCTTGATAATCGGCACAAATTTGCGGGCGCCGTGCAGGCCGGCTGGCGCGCCTACAACATTACCCCCGATCACGCGAGCGGCGTGGGGGCTTGGAGCGACACGGATCTTGCGGGATATTTATCGGCCGGACATGCCGATGGGCGCGGAACAGCATCGGGTCCGATGGGTGAAGCCGTCGATGAAAGCCTTCGTCACTTGACGCCAAGCGACATCGCCGCGCTCGTCGTGTACCTGCGCACCGTGCCCGGCATGGCCACTGCCGATCTGCCGGCGCCCCGGCTAGATCCCGCGCCGATGCTGGCGGCCGACAACACCGGCGAATCTGAAGGCAAAAGAGTGTACGAAGGGGCCTGCGCCGGTTGCCACGGCTGGACAGGTGCGAGCCCCGTCATTCCGTTCGCAACTTTGACGGGCACACGCGCTGTCAACGATGCGACCGCCAAAAACGTCGCGCAGGTCATCATCGGCGGCGGCCAGCGGCACTACCCTCGTGATTCGGACAATATGCCGCCCTTCGGCAGCAGCTACTCGGATGCGGAGATTGCCAGCGTCGCAAATTACGCAACCGCTCGTTTCGGCGCGAAGGGATCGAACCTCACCGCGGCGGAAGTCGCGAAGCTGCGTACGCTGAATTAAGGCCCAGGGCCGTAGGCTTAAGGCGCCAGGTTCTCGAGCAGTGAGGTGGTCTTGCGCATGCGAGTCTCGAGCATGCTCAGTGCTCGGCTGGCCAGAGCGGAAATTTCCGGATCCTTGATGCGTTGGCCGCGCTTGAACAGCAGGATGGTCTTTTGATAGTTGTCGAGAATTCTCATTGTGTACGCCGAGTCGAACTCGCGTCCATTTTTCTCGCGTAACAACTCAACCTCGCGCGCATGCGCCTCATCGAGCGCTTCAGGCACCGGCAATTTTCTGCGCGCCGCAATCCTCGCAATATCCGAACTCGCCTTCTCATAGTCCTGGACGAGCTGATGCGCGAATTGCCGCACCGGCTCGACCTCGCTTTGGCTCGCCGCCAATTGTCCCAACTGCATTTCGGTCATGCATTCGATGCTGGCGTGCGTGATGAACGCGTCGGGCTGGATGCTCTCGAGTTCGGTACGGTTTGGCATCTAGGTATCTTGAGCCCTGCGACGAGGCTTCGTCATCAGGGCTCAACAGCAACTTTTCGTAAGCACGCTCCTACAAGAAGCCTGGCATTTAGGTACGTTATGCCGGCTATTTGCCTTCAGCCGGTATGAGCGTTTCCGGTCCCATGCCGACAATTTCGAGGATCACGTCGGCATCCTTCGCGCCGTCGTAATGCACTTCTCCGGCGTAATGCGTGACGAAGCTACCCTGAGGAACTGGTTTCATATGCTCCGGATCGTAGTTGCGGCCGGTACTGACCCACCAGGTTCCCGACAAAACAGTGATGAACCGATCGTTCGGGTGAAAGTGCGGGCGGCTGTTGTGATGCGCGCTCCATTTCACCAGAACCACGTACAAGCCCGGTTTCGAGGCATCCCCCGCCAGCGCAATGCTTTCCGCGCCGCTGAGACCGCCGCTCTTCCACTGCATGTCCGCCGGCAAGCGAATCGCAATGGCCTTCGGATCAAGGCTTGCGAACGGCCCATCGGCGGAGATTGCGACCGGCGCGACCAATGCCGCCGCCAACGCCACCAGATACCCTGCGCGGCTCTTCTTTATGTAATGAAACATGACGCCTCCCCTTCTGTCATTGCACCACGGCTCGCAAGCATGCTAAATCCAGGCGGAATAGCAAGAAGAACCACCGTAGGGAGCCTGCCTTGAAAACCCGGATTACGCAGCTGTTCGGCATTCAGCATCCCATCATCCAGGGAGGAATGCACTTCGTTGGCTTCGCGGAACTCGCCGCCGCCGTGTCCAATGCCGGAGGCCTTGGGATCATCACGGGACTGACCCAGCGCACTCCAGAGAACCTCAGCCTGGAAATCGAGCGCTGCCGCGGCATGACCGACAAACCGTTCGGCGTGAATCTCACTTTCCTGCCGGCGGTGACGCCGCCGGATTACCCGAAATTCGTGCAGACCATCGTCAACAGCGGCGTCAAAATCGTCGAGACCGCCGGCAACAATCCACAAAAATACCTGCCCGCGCTCAAGGAAGCCGGCGTCAAGGTGATCCACAAGTGCACCTCCGTGCGCCACGCGCTCAAAGCGGAGTCCATCGGCTGCGACGCCGTGAGTGTGGATGGATTTGAGTGCGGCGGCCATCCGGGTGAGGACGACGTGCCCAACATGATCCTGCTGCCACGTGCCGCCGAAGCCCTGAAAATTCCCTTCGTTGCCTCCGGCGGCATGGCCGACGCGCGCTCCCTGGTCGCAGCGCTCGCGCTGGGCGCGGACGGAATGAACATGGGCACACGCTTCATCGCGACGCGAGAAGCACCCGTCCACACCCACGTCAAGGATGCCATCGTGGCCGCCTCGGAACTGGACACCCGGCTCATCATGCGGCCATTGCGCAATACCGAACGCGTGCTCGCCAATGCCGCCGTCGATCGGCTGCTCGCCAAGGAGCGCGAGCTGGGACCCCGCTTGAGCTTCGCCGACATTGCCGCCGAAGTCGGCGGCGTGTATCCGCGCATCATGCAGCAAGGCGACATGGACGCCGGTGCCTGGTCCTGCGGCATGGTGGTGGGGCTCATTCACGATATCCCGACCTGCAAGGAGCTGATCGATCGCATCATGGGCGAGGCGGAAGTGCTGATCCGGCGCCGGCTGGAAGGAATGCTGCATTGAGCCCATGTCAGACCGCGTCCGACGCCATGACGGCATCCGCGCTTACGGAGGGCCGCCGTTTCGCAACTTAGACTGAGATAAAAGTGCGCTATTCCCGGCCTGTCTGAAGCACGGATCCAATATGGCAACCACCTGGAATCTGTCCCAATCTCACTCGAGCCGCCCGCGCCGAACGCTCGAGGAATTGCTCGACGATTGCGGCGTGCATATCAACGGCAGCAATCCCTGGGACATCCGCGTCTTCAATGAGGACTTCTATGCCCGAGTTCTGCATCAGGGCTCACTGGGGTTCGGCGAATCCTATATGGAACGCTGGTGGGACGTCGGGGATCTCGAGGAGTTGATCTATCGAGTGCTCAAGGCGCGGCTCGATGAGCGCGTGCAAACCTGGCGCGACGTAATCGCCTATCTGAGCGCCGCATTCGTCAACCGACAACGCCGCTCCCGCGCCTTCGTTGTCGGCGAGCGCCACTACGATATCGGCAATGATCTCTACGAACGCATGCTCGACTCGCGCATGATCTACAGTTGCGGCTACTGGGAGAACGCCAATACGTTGGAGGAGGCGCAGCGCGCCAAGCTCGATCTAGTGTTTCGCAAGCTGGCGCTTCAACCCGGCCAGCGCGTGCTGGATGTGGGGTGCGGCTGGGGAGGAGCGCTCGAGTACGCGGCGCGCGAATATGGAGTCGAGGGCGTCGGCGTCACCATCTCGCGCGAGCAGGCCGACTACGCGCGCAAGCGCTGCGCGGGTCTGCCCATCGAAATTCGGCTCGAAGACTATCGCGAAACGCGCGGTGACTTCGACCATATCTATTCCATAGGCATGTTTGAGCATGTCGGCCCCAAGAATTACCGCACCTACATGCAAACCATGCGCCGCTGTCTGCGCCCGGGCGGCCGCTTCCTGCTGCATACCATCGGCGCGAATCGCACGAGCGTTCGCCCCGGCAACGATCCGTGGATCGAGAAGTACATTTTCCCCAATTCGAAATTGCCGACAGAGAGTGAGATCAGCGCGGCCACCGGCGGACTATTCAATGTGGTGGGGCAGCAATCGATCGGCCTGCACTATGTCCGTACCTTGCGTGCGTGGCGCGCCAATTTTGAGCGCTCCTGGCCGACCTTAAAGAGAACCCGCGATGATGAGTTTTTCCGCATGTGGGAGTTTTATTTGAATTCCAGCGCCGCCACCTTCCGCTCGGAGAATGCCGACGTGTGGCAGTGGCTGTTGACGCCTGAAGGCCGACCTTGACACTTCTTGACATTCTCTAGGCAACGGATCAACGTGAGGCCGCCAACGAGAGCATCGATACCCTAAATCGCTCTAAAGTTTGGAAAGGTCTGGAATGAAGACGGTCGTTGCCGTGGTCCTGCTGTTGCTCGCCGGTTCCGTCCCAGCGCATCACTCCTACGCGATGTTCGACGGCTCTCGAACGCTGAGTGTGAGCGGCACGGTCGCCAAGCTTGAATGGATGAATCCGCACGTGTTCGTGTGGCTGTACGTACCGAACCCCAAGACCAAGGAAGGATACGACCTCTATGTTTTCGAGAATGGCTCACCCAATGTTCTCGCGCGGCTCGGCTGGACGAGGACGTCGCTCACTCCGGGCGAAAAAATTGCCGTCGAGTACTGGCCGTTGAAAGACGGCCGAAACGGAGGTCATTTCACCAAAACGATCTACTCTGATGGTCGGGTACTTTATGGTGCCGGTGGACCGAACGCCTTGACTGTGGGCGAACCTCACCTGGCCCCTGAACCGACAGGCGCAGACCGCTCGAAGCAGTGACGCGAGATCCGGAAATTCAAGTGCGCCGACATTGCGGACAATTTCTCTTCCGAGCAACCGTAAGTTGCGCAGCGCTGGCAATTCTCGCGACCGGCTCCGCGCGCGCTGAGGAGAAGAATGCGCCACTGGGCATGACCTATGCATCGATACAGTCTCTGCCGCATTGGAGCGGATGGTGGAATCTCAACGTTCCGTCTCTAACGGAATTCCAGCGACAACCGCCGCCGATGCGACCCGAGGACCTGGTCAAATTCCGCTCGGTGCGCGGTCAAAATGTGGAGTCCGACCCAAATCGATGGTGCCGCCCCCCTCAGTTCGTGGGCCACAGCGGGGGCTTCGTGGAGGACGTCGAGTTTCTATTCACCCCGGGCCGTGTCACTCTGACCAATGAGTCGGGTCTGATCCGCCGCATCTATACCGACGGCAGGTCAGTCCCGCGGGACCTCGAGGCGAACGACACCGGTACGTCGACAGGTCATTGGGAAGGCGAAACGCTGGTGGTGGAAACGGTGGGCATCAATCCGGATGCAAAGTACCCCGATCGGGGTCCGGGTTCAGTGCCGATAGGGAAAAACGTCAGGATCACAGAACGCATAGCGCTCAAGGATGAGAACACGCTTGAATTCGATGTGACCGTCCTTGCTCCCGACATTCTCACCGCGCCCGACCGGCGCAAACGCATCTACTCGCGCGCGTCCAAGCCAATGCCGCGCGAGGTATCGTTTTGCGTCGACTTCGACCGATCGATTGATCCAGTCACCGGCAAGCAGCGCTTCGACATGACGCCGCCGAAAGACCTTCCGCCCCCGCCGAAATAGAAACCTGAAGGGTCACCCTCATGAATGGGATAACGCGCCTCATTCTTGCAACTTTAATCGCCTCTGCGTGGTTCTAGGAGCGCGACTTCGCGCCCAATCTGTTACTGCCGCTTGACCAACTCGCTGATGGTACCGTCGGGAAAATCCTCGCGGACCATAAAACGGGGCAGGCTTTCGGTGGCATAGACGATGTAGCGCTCGGCACCGGTGGATTTCTTGACCTGATAAGTCACGGCGAGCACGCGGAAAGTCCCAGCGGGGACATCGATGCGGCGACGCGCACTCACCCGCGCGCGAACTTCACTGCTGCCGGTGGCTGCGTCGTAGACACTGAACGAGAAGCGGCTGCGCTCGTGAAGATCAAACGCCATCACGGTCGCCCAGTCGATGCGCTGATCGACGGTATTCGAGTCGATCGACGCGTTCACCGGCAATTTGGCCCTGGGTTCCGACGAGCGCCGGTTGAGGGCGAACCCGCTGACCTTGCCCTTCGCGTAATGAAGATCAAAGGCTGTGGGCTGATCAGGGCCCTTGCCAAAGGTGAGCCGGGCAGAGACAGGAGACAACGTCGGGGAGGCGACGGATTCCCAGTGCTGATCCGCGTAACCGATGGTTTGCGCGGAGAAACGATAGTTTGGATCGTGTTCGTCCACTCTGATGCTGATCGCGCTTTCGCCTAACACCTTGCCCTTCGCCGAATCGCGGTAGATAAATTCGCCCGTTTGCAAGCGGCGCGCATCGACTCGAGTGCTACCCAGAGCAGCGCCGGGGTCGGCCGCGGTTGCAATCAGTACTAGTGAGATGGAAAAAATCACGGAGTGTTCGCCTCAGCTGCGCAAGCTGACTCGCACTCCAAAACGCACCCATCAGGTAGAGCGAGCAGTAGTTCTTCTGCGACCGATTGATTTAAAGCAGGGACTCCGGCTGCCAGCGGGCGCCGCCCTTGCCCTTCACGATTTTGCCGATGCCCGGGAAGGGGAAGTGCTCCGAAAAGAGGCGTTGACCACTCGCTCCAGAGCTTTTGACGAGCGCAGCCCGTGTCGTCGCTCCAAGCTGCTTGTCGCGATCGAAGGCGACTTGCCAGGAAGGCTTGCGAACGGACACCAGGTAGCTGTGCAACGCATCACCGAAGACAAGCACACTATCGGTGCCTGTCCCGATGCGGTAGCCGGAATGGCCGGGCGTGTGCCCCTTGAGTTCAACCGCCTTGACTGTACCGGGCAGGAGGTCCGCCCCCGGCTCGAAGGCCGCTACCTTCGGCTTGATCGCGCTCACCAGGACAGAGACCTGTTGGATGCCGAAGTTCTTCGCCTCATCCTCGCTAAGGCCACTCAGCCACTTCCATTCCGGCACGGATATGTGAATTGTCGCATTGGGGAAAGCAAGCGCACCGGTAGACGTGACAAGTCCGCCGATGTGATCGCCGTGGGCATGCGAGATAAAGATATCGGTTACGTTGGCCGGCTTCTCACCCGCCGCCATCATGGACTCAGGCAACTTGCCTGCAATGTCGCCGAAAAACCCACCCGCACCGGTATCGAACAGCAGCACGTGAACACCGGCGTGTACGAGCAGCGGCTGAATGCTGAACTCAAAATGGTCGACGGGCGCCCCGCCCGCCTTGAGCACCGCGCCGACCGCCTCGTTCGGCTGGCCGAGGACGAAACTCTTGCCGTCGACCGGCATCTCAAGGCCACCGTCTTTAAGCGCCACCGCGCCATAGCTACCAATCTTGAACCGTTGAAACTGCGCCACGGGCGCGCCCGACGCCACACTGGCAGTCACGGCAGCCAGCGACACTGCTAAGGCGGAGATGGCTGCGAAAACTCGTATGAAAAGGCGGGGATCTGTCATAGGGCTACTCTTTGATTTGGACTGCTGCATTCTACCGATAAAATTGGCCTGCTCATTTTACCAGCCGCGGGTCGTTACCGTATTCGCGCCAGCATCCGTAGGCCCGATGACAAATGAACACAAGTGCTGCCCCTCTCCAACGGATTCCGAGGAGGCTATTCTCGTCTAACAACTACCAGCCGTAGCGGACGCACCAGCCGTTCCAACTGAGTGGTTTGATACCAGCCCATCCCGTACTGCGAGGCCCCAGACTGCTGGAAAACAGGCACCCGCGGAGGTGTCACACTCAAAGCGAACAACGCTGCCGGCATGACTTTACTGCTCAACAGAGCATTGTTCCCGAGCGCCAGATCCGTGACATTCGACCACAAGGCGCCCGCGGCAAAAGTGAACGAAGCGTCCCAGAGCGCGCCGTCGGCCCATGCAGAGGTATATGGAGACGCCGATGACGGCGGCTGAAGATATGTAGTCTGGTTCAATTGAGCAGAACCCAAGACATTTGCAGCCAGGTAGTCTGCGAAACTCAATCCAGTGACAACCTCGATGATCGATCCCAGCACGTAGTAATTACTATTGCTGTACGAGTAAGCCGCGCCCGGCGAAAACAGCAGCGGCGATTTCGCAATCTTCGTCAACACAGTTTGCGGCGAGACTCCGTCTGTCCATGCTGCAGCCTCAGGAAAGCCAATGTAGTCGTCCAGTCCCGACGTATGATTGAGCAACATTCGAAGCGTAATTCCCGAATCGAATCCGTAGGCCGGCAACACCTCGCTCACCGCTCGATC
This sequence comes from Steroidobacteraceae bacterium, assembly GCA_035997505.1. Taxonomy (GTDB): domain Bacteria; phylum Pseudomonadota; class Gammaproteobacteria; order Steroidobacterales; family Steroidobacteraceae; genus Bog-1198. The sequence continues at coordinate 18,501 of DASYIN010000085.1, forward strand.
CAGGTTCAGCTCACCCCCATTGACCAACTGCAATACCGCTGCCGCCGTGAATTGTTTGGTCACCGAGCCAATCTGAAACACAGTACTTGCGACCACCGGCAAGCAGGACTTCAGGTTCGCGTAACCATATCCCTGTGCATACAGGGTCGTTCCGTTCTTGCTGATCGCAATCGCCAGTCCCGGCAGGTTGCGAGACTTCATTTCCTGAGCAGCAACCCCGTCAACCATATAGGCAAGGCTTCCAATCGGCGAAGCGGGTGGCATCTGTGCCGGACACAAACCCGATGCCGTATCGTCGGTCCGGCCGCCGCTACCGCCGCCACAGCCAGCAGTCAATAACATCAGCAGCGAAAAGGCTGATCTGCATCGATTCATATGAAACACTGTCCGCTCTACGTTCTGAAAGATGATACACGAGCAACTTTTGTGAACCTTGAGGTTGTGGACGGTTGCGAGCCGCGTGCTATAGACGCGAATCGGCCAAAACGGGCACTGGACGTAATGAATCAGCGCTTTGAAGCAGTCATTCGCAGCCTGCGATAAGCTGGCAGCCATGTTTAACCAACCCGTCTTGAGCACCGAGGAGTGCTAAATGATCGGAGTATTCGTGACGTTTCGCTACGGAGACAATTTCGACGAACAAGCCGTGCGAAAGATCGCTGAGACCGCACGCGTAAGGTTTGAAGGAATGCCGGGCCTACGCTCAAAGGCCTTCACGCTCAATTCCGGAAAGCGTGAGGCTGCGAACTTCTACGTTTGGGATTCAGAGGACGCAGCCAAAGCGTTCTTCACTGATCAGTTTCTCGAGCGGGTGGCCGGCCTTTACGGAGTTCGCCCCAGTGTCGAGTTCGTACAAATTGCCACACTCGTGGAAAACCGGGAAAGAACTTAAATTCCGGATAGCCGCCCTGACTGAACATTCCTGAACCCGTCGTTCCCGGCTTGCGGTAGGCTACGCGAGCGATAAACGCATGCATTTCCATTTTCACTGCGAGCCTCGACTTGCGTTAGGGCTTTTCTCGGCAAATTTCAATCTAAGTTCCCATTTGAATAGCGTCACCCGACAAACCAACCAAGAGACAATCATGACAAGCCCTATGTATATCAACTCGGTTCCCGTTTTTAAGCAATTGCTGACGGCTTTGAAAGCCATTCTGGCTCAGGCCGATGCGCACGTTGTTGCGAACTCGATGGAGCCAGACGCATTTTTACAGGCACGCCTTTATCCGAACATGTTTCCTCTGGTCAAACAGGTGCAAATTGCCGCCGATTTTGCGCGCGGGATCTCGGCACGCCTTGCAGGTGTTGCTGTTCCCATCTATGAAGGCAAGGAGAAGAGCTTTGCCGATCTTGACGGACTATTGGCCCAGACACTGGAATTTCTTGATAGCGTGGGCTCTTCCAAATTTGAAGGAAGCGAAATGAACGAAATCGTACTGCGTCCTGGTACGCCTAAAGAAAAGAAACTGAGTGGTCAAGCCTATCTTTCCAACTACGGCTTGCCGCAGTTTCTCTTCCATGTCACCACTGCCTACGCGATTTTGCGCCACAACGGGCTAACCATCGGCAAGCGTGATTTCATGGGGGTGTACTAATCGTCGGCGAGACTCGAGATGCAATGCTCCCCACGAATTCGGATGAGGCACTATGGGCTTGGTTTCATTCCGCGCGCTCGACAGGTCCGACTTCCTGCTGCTACGGCAGTGGCTTTCTGAGCCACATGTCGATGCGTGGTGGCACGAGCCGCTCGATCTACCCGGCCTTGAACAAAAATATGGGCCGTGTATCGACGGGATCGAAGCGGTTCAAGTTTTCATCATCGCGCACGGGAACAAGCCCATCGGATGGATTCAGTGGTATCGATGGGCAGACTATCCCGAACATGCGGCACAACTTTTGGCTGAACCGGACGCTGCCGGCATTGACCTCTCCATAGGAGATCCATCGTCAGTCGGGAAAGGATTTGGGTCTAGCGCTATACGGGAATTTACTCTAGGTGTGCTCTCTACCAAACCCGACATCACTTCAGTCGTTGCCGATCCTGAAGAACAAAACGGCAGATCATGTCGTGCATTTGAGAAGGCTGGATTTGTCCCGACGAGGACAGTTCAACTCAGCGGGGAGAACGTTCGGCGGCGTGTTATGCACCTGTCGTTGCCAGCGAATCGTGAGGGGCATGTTATGAGCTCGACAATTTATGAGGCCGCCGGCGGGCGCCAAGCATTCATTGCGCTTGCGCATGCGTGGCACGCTCGATGTCTTGCTGACGCAGTCGTGAGCCACGCCTTCTCGCACGGGTATCACCCAAAACATTCGGAGCGCTTGGCGGCCTATTGGGCGGAGGCGCTCGGCGGACCCTCCGACTACACACCATCGATGGGAAATCAGTCCGAAGTCGTTCGTATGCATTCCGGAAATGGCGAACATGTCGAAATGGATGAGAGAGCGCAGGTTTGCTTCGCCCAGGCGCTCGACGACGCAGGCCTCCCGGACGAGCCACGTCTCAGGGCCGCACTCAAGGCTTATTTTCGATGGGCGACCCAAGCAATGTCAGCCTATCCGGAGTCACGACAGAAGGTTCCGGTTGGTCTGGCTCTTGGGCGGTGGTCCTGGAACGGCCCAGTCTGAAACCGGCGGCTCGGCGACAAACCAACGACCAGGAACCTGGATCGTTAGCGGCAAACGGAACATGTCGAATCGGAACCGCTCTGTTCGTCGTAGGTTCATAGAAGCAAAGGAGAGTGACCAGTGCGGAATATAATCGTCGGCGCCATGCTTTCAATGCATGGCATCATGAAAGCATCCGGGACCTTCCAATGACCCCCACCATTACCGCCTTTGAACGGTCGCCCGACCGCGGCAAGGGACTGGCGCGTGACATGCGCGTTCGCTGGGCGCTTGAAGAAGTGGGCCAGCCTTACGAGGTTCGTCTTGTGTCGTTCGGTGCGATGAAGGAACCCGCGCATCGAGCACTTCATCCTTTCGGGCAGATACCTACCTATGAAGAAGGCGAACTCACCCTGTTCGAGTCAGGGTCGATCGTGCTCCATATTGCAGAGCGCCATGCAGGCCTGCTGCCAGACGATACGAATGCCCGGGCGCGTGCGATCACATGGATGTTTGCCGCGGTCAACACAATTGAGCCCCCGATCCTTGATCTGCAAAACGCCAAGTTCTTGGAGGCCGACAAGAGTTGGTCCAAGGAGCGCCTGCCTATCATCCAGGATCGCATCCGTGACCGCATCGGCGTACTTTCCGATCGCCTAGGCGATGCCGATTGGCTCGATGGTGCGTTCAGCGCGGGCGATCTGATGATGGTGGCGGTGCTGCTCAGGTTGAGGCCATCGGGGATGCTGGACGAATATCCGAAGCTCTCCGCCTATGCCGCGCGCGGCGAAGCGCGGCCCGCCTACAAGCGTGCTTTCGATGCCCAATTGGCGGTGTTCACTGGCAAGCAAGGAGCGCACAAATGACACTGGACATATTAGTCGCGCCTACACGACGGCAACCGCACGTCGCGCAATCTCGTCGTTAGGCACGCTGTATGCGCACCCCTCTGTTTCTCCTCGTAGGATTCCTGCTTCTGGCGGCGTCTATGTTGTTGGGGAAGCTCTTCTCGAGCAACTATCCTGGCGCAACATATGCCGCAACCTTAATATTTGTGCTGTGTTGGTTGGGGATCTCAGGCGCCAACCTGTGGGTCGGCGTTGCGAAGGCTGGGTATACCTTGAACGAGGAGTTCCCAATCTTTCTGCTGATATTCGGCGTGCCGACCATTGTCGCGGTAATTCTCAAGTGGCGGATTTTATAGAATTGTAGTCAGCCGCCCGTTCGCTCAACCTGACTAAGGCACCGCTTCGAGCCTGGCCGATTTCATCAATCTCAAGAGTTCATCATTGATCAGGCTGGGATTGCGGTGTTCTTTCGTTTGTGCTGCATAGTTAGCGGCAACCGCATATACAACAACCGAGACTTTCCGCTGTGAATCAATCCAGCACGCAAAGTAACCGTCCAAACTCACATCGTGAAACGAATCGATACCGGACGGCCATGAAGACTTGGGTGGCATTCCGATCAAAGTTGCTAGTGGGCCGGTCGGTTGAGCACTGAGGTCGCTATGGCTTCGCATGGTTCCGTGCCAAAGCGGAAGGCTGCGACCGTCGATGGCGATGCTCCCAACGCGTGTCGCGGGCGAGGAATCGGCGATCGGACTGGGGTCGCCCATTACCGATAGCCACGAACGTTGATCGAGCGCTGTCACTTGCCATGCCAGGGATTCCAAATCTGTTGGAAGTGAGCCGTCCCTTGCCTTGATCACATATCCGCCAACCCAGGCCTGATAGTAGGGCGAGGCTGGATTCGACCGCTCGCTGTAGCGCTTGAACCAGGTTCGCGGTTTCGCGAACATGTAATAGTTGACGCCATTCGCCTTTATTGGCTCCCATATGCCGTTCAATTTGATTCTTCATGGGTGTAATCCAGACGGACGGTGGCTTTGCAAAAACAATCGCTATGGCATCGGCTCGCTCCTGCGCCACCAATTCGGAATCATGGTTTAGGACAATTCTCGCGACATTTAACAGCAGGGTGTATCGCGTCGCGTATCCCACACCCGCCAGGATTCCCAGGCATGCCAAAACAGCGACGCTCCACTTGAGCCACAGACCGGGGAATGAAGCGCGGAGCGCCGGAGTAGAGAGTTGGCGGCTGGGCATCGAGCTCACTGACCGTTCAGTGACTTTTGCCACAACGTGTAGCCTGACAGCGGCCTAAATCCGTGTTCCTCGTAAAAGTGTTTGCCGCGCGTGTTGTTGATGCCGAGTTGCAGTTGAAGTTGTGCAATTCCGTCGCGCGCCATCGCCAGACTGGCTTCGCTCAACAATGCAGCGCCAATCGCTGACGAGCGCTGTTCTGGAAGGACAAAAAATTCGTCGATTTCGGCCATGAGACCTCCGTGCTCCAAGCTGAACACTAGAACTATGAGAAGGTATCCCACGAGGGCCCCGCCAATTTCCGCGACCCAACAATGCCCTCGTTCGGGGCGAGCCAAGAATTCGGCCAGTAGCGTCATCGTACGTGATCGCTCGAATCCTGGGATGTTCTCAAAGTCCCAATAGCGCGAAACGAGCGATGCAATCGCTTCAATCTCGGAATCGCGAGCGGGTCGAACGGCTGGACGCATGGTGTCGTTTGTCAGCGTCCGAGTTCGAAAAGCGCCAGGCTCGAACTGTCCTGCGCGCGGTCAAAGATGATTTCCTTGCCGTCCCCGGAGATATCAAAGTCGCCGAGTGCAAACTTTGACGGCAGGTCGGTAAGCTGACGCTCGGCGCCAGTCTTCGGATCCAGCAGCCAGAAATTCTTGTGCCCGATCTCGCCGCGAAGGATGACCAGCGAAGCGGAGTTGCGGGCAAAGGCGACTCGGCGCGCACCCCGGGTCAGGATCAGACTCGCCATGCCATAGGGTCTGCCGTCAGGTCCGGAGGCGCGCAGGGGAAAGGTTGTGCCGACATCGGCGCCGGAATAGACCAGGTACTTTCCGTCCGGCGACCAGGTGGGATCAACCGAGTATTCCGAAATCAGCGGCTGGGGCGCCTTACCGTCAAGAAAAATCCTGGCGAGACGGGGCTCGCCGTTTTGAACGATCGCGCCCACAATCGAGAGCGAATCGGGAGCCCAGGCCAGCGTGCCGCGGAGGTTGAGTGCCGTTCCGATTGCTCGCGGATGTCCGCCGTCGCTGTCGACAACATACAGCTGCTGCTTGGCGTCATGGCTCTCGGCGGTAAAGGCGATGCGTCGACCGTCGGGCGCGATGGCTGGAGCGCCAACCCGATCGGCGACGGCGTCGTTCCACAGCTCCGTGGCTATCCCGTTCTCGAGCTTCCAGATCCCGCGGCGCCCGCCCCCGGTCGAGACATAGACGATGTAACCGGGACCAACTCGCGGTGCGAACGCGTTCTGAATCGGAGGCACCACCGGTGCGGCCGTGCTCTGCGGCGAGCTGCCGTCGCTGTTGAGTGCTACGCGCCAAAGATCCGACCGAGAATTCGCGACTGTTGCGACGAGACGCGCGCCATTCGCGGCCGCGCCCAGCGACGTGTAGCGTTCCAAGCCGACACTGATACGGCGCTCGACTTTTCGCTCAACATCCATTGCATACAACCAGGGCCCTGATCCATCGGGGTCGGTCGCCAAGTAGAGCAGCGTACGGGCATCGAGCAGGACGGGATAGCTAACCCGCGTGTTATGGAACGTCAATCGTTCCAGGCCCTCCCCTGAAGGCCGTAGACGCCATATATCCCAGTTCGCGGGAGGCTCGCCGCGTGCGAAATAGATGAACTCACCATCCGGCGACCAGGTGGGAAAGTGGCAGTGAATCCCCGCCGACGGTGCCACGTAAATCTGGTGCGCCGTGCTCTCCTGCGCCGTGCGCACAAACAAGGGATCTCCCGGTGCTGTGGTATGAAAGACCAGGCGTGAGCCGTTCGAAGACCAGTCAAATTCCGCGACATCCTGCATGTAAACGGTTAGAGGACCGCCGGCGACCGGCGCGCCCATAACCTTGACGTCATCGGCGCGGGAGCCATCGGCGCTGCGTGTCCACATCGTTACGAACGAACCGTCCGGAGAAAAACTGACGGTCCGGATCAAGGGATTGCTCAGTTGCAGACTCTGGCCCTCGGTCAGATTGCGGTAACGGTTGCTGCCGATTTCCGTCAACCAGGCATCGACATGTCCGTCGCGGTCCGCCAAAAAAGCCAGGTACCGTCCGTCTCGGGAGATCGCGGCCCCTTGCTCCGTTCCGGTGAAATCCGAAAGGCGCATGACCTTGGCCGTTGCCAAAGGATCGCGCCAGCCGTGCGCTGAACCGTGGCGAAGCAAGCCAGACATCCAGAGCGCTGCGCCGGCCAGAATGGCCACGGCCGCGGCTGCTGCCACCATCACCCTACGGCGCCGTGGCGCATCTTTGCGATGAGTCTGGATTTCTGCCGAAGGCGTTGTGGCCGCAAGCACCGCGCTTGTCGGCGTGACCCCCGAGAGCGCGCTCGCGAGTTTCGCCAGCGCGGCTTTCAAGCCAAGCGCCGGCACGTCGATCCATTGTGATCCGGAGAGAAAATATTCCAGGCCGGCGTTCGGCGGCGCCGCATCAATTCTAAATGCGATGACCTGTTTGTGCTTGGAGGCGGCTCTCTCGATTTCCCGGCCGACGTGCGATGAATTCATCGCGCTGGCCGACATCACCAGGACGAGCGCTTTGGCCTCGTTGATCGCTCCGACAATGGCATCGGCGTACTGTGCACCGGGTTTCACATCGCGCGGTGCCATCCAGCACGACACGCCATGGCTCTCGAGAGACTGGCACACCGCATTGGCGACATCGACATCGTGGGATGCATAACTGATAAATACGGGCGGCTGGGGGATGAACGCAGCACCTCGCGGCGGCTCATTTTCCGCGTCAGAAGACCCCCCTTGACTCCCCTGCCCCATGACCGCTCCCTGCAGCTTTGCGCAGTGTCATGGATGCGCTGGGTGTAAGCAAGGATGGCACCCCCGCCCTAGCCGGCGGCGCGGACCGACCGTAGTCATAGCTGTCATGAAACTCTGATATTTCAGGTCTTATCTGTGCAAACTCTCTTTCCGGGGCGGGAACTTCCCCGGGCTTGCCTAGGTCAGCTAATCGGCCAGCGATCAGAATGAAGGCCCATTTCGAGGGAAATAAGATGAATACCCCGTTCTCGATGAAGCTCGGTGCGGTCGTGGTTGCGCTGTTCATGAACGGTCTGATCCTGGGGGGTACCGCCTATGTGGTCCACGCCCAGGCTCAACCCCAGAAGGGCGAACCCTCCGTCGCATGCACATCGAAAAAGGCTATCCACCTGCGCGTGTGACTCGGTTTAAGCGGGAACAGTTGCCTCTTTCCGCACCGGCGCGGCGGCCGTCGCTGTTCGGCCGTAGAAGAACGCCACAATGACCCCGAACAGCAGCATCGCGGCCATATTCTCGGCGAATTTTAACGCGGTGAAGTGCGGCGTCGTCTTCCAAGCCGAGAGCGGCAGCACGACATAGTTCATCACGAAGAAGACAATGACCCCATAAACCAGTCCGCTGATGACCCAGCGGCGGGACAAAGCCGGAACGGTCCTCGCCAGCAGCACATACATCACGGCGATCAGAATCCCCATGGCCTCCTGCAAGACGGCTCCCAGTACCACCGTCGGCATTCCGCCGCCGAAGGAAGCCTTGGCCAGTATGCCGCCGGCGATGAACTGCAGGATGAATGCGGGACTGCGGCCCGAAATCACGCAAGCCGCGCCGATGTCGATCGTGGCCGCGATGACGCCGCCAAGCAAAATTGCGCTAAGAATTCCCCGTTCTCTTCTTTGCACGACTGACTCCTTAACTGAGTCCGCCAGGCTAGGTGCTGATCGCGCCGTGCTCAACATCCAATTCAAGACTCTTTGAGGGTGCCACTGCGGTCGCCTCGAGCCCTAGTGCGATGGCGCGGCAAGCTTACCCAGGCCCTGCTCCGCTTGATGCAGCCAGTCATCCCGATCCCGCGAAGGCGGCAGCGCCTGGGTCAATTCGCGCGCACGGCCAAAAGCCTCGCGGGCGCCGCGCCCATCGCCGGTCTTTGCCAGCGCCTCGGCCAGGGCCAGTGCGTTCGGCGGATACTGCGGCTTGAGCGCGACCGCCCGTCTTGCCGATGCCAGCCCTGACTCCGGATCGCCCGGTCCGAGCGGCCACGCCGGTGCCTTGACCAGGACCAGGGCCTTGACGCGGGCCGGTCCCGCTTCATCAATCTGCGCATCGGCCACTTCCGCGCGGGTGAGCGCGTCGAGCATGCCCTTCAGCGCGTCGCCGGCTCGCAAGGGATGCGCCCTAGCCTCGAGACCCAAGGCAATCCCATGGTAATAAAGACATGCCGCCGCCTGGGGCGCGCGCTCGAGACAGGCTTGCGCATCGCGGCCGGCGTCCGCGGCAAGCTGCTCGCGGATTTTCGCATCGGTCTCGACATCGCTGCGCCGTGCATCCTCGGCGACGGCCGCTGCCAGCTGTTCGACCGACATCGACGTGGCGGGCGCGGTGGGCCGCACGGCGGGCGCCTTGCACGCCGTCAGCAGCAACGCCGCGGAGGCGGCGCTGAGGACGCGCTTCACGGCTTGCCGGTGCTGCCCGGCAGTTGCGGCAGCACGAATCCCTTCAGCCGCAGCGATGCCAGGGTATCCGCGCCGCCGGCGGCCGCGTTCATTTTAATGAGCGCAGCCTGAACCGCCTTGGCGCGCGGCGCGGGGACTCGCGAATCGACGACCGCGATGAGCGCAACGGGCAGCGGGGGCGATTGCATCAAGCTTTTGAGCTGCGCGGCGAATGGCAGCGTCGCGAGCGATGCGGCCTGTGTTTGATCGAGCAGGGCCACCACCGGCTCACCCGAGGCGACGCGACGTAAGGCGCTTAAGATCTGGCCGGTCGCCTCGATCTTTACATCGGAAGGCAGCGTCCAAGTGGCGAGGGCCGAATGCTTCACAAACTCCGGCGCATAGCCTGCGACGCTCAGGATCGTATAGCCGCTCAAAGATTTTGCATCGGTGACCGTGCCGCCGGCCTTCCCCACCAGCGTCCATCGCTCCTCGGTGCCGACGCCGACCACGTCGGCCTGCGCCAGCGGTGCAAGATGCAGCTCCGCGCCATGCTGCACAAAAAACGCATAGGGCACGAAGGCCAGCACCGAGTCCCTGTCGTTGAGTTTCGCGAGCCCGCCTTGCTCTGTGGGGTCGTACACGGCCGCAAGCGGCCCGCTCCAACCCGCTGACGCCGCCGTTGTCTTGGCGAACTGGTCCACGAAGGGCTGCGCATCCCCAGCTCCCCCGGGATAGCCCGGCGCGCAAAATACCAGGGTTGCCACCGCGGCCGACATGAGTGCGCTCATGGCGACAGGCTATCATTAGGCACTCATGACTGACCACCGCACCATGTTCGTCTCCCCCCGGCTGCTGCAGTTCTTCTTGCGTGTCCTACGTGCACGACAGGTGATCGTCGGTGCGTTCATCCTTCTGGCCCTGGCCGGCACATACGGCGCCACGCAGATACCCACGGATACCTCGATCAACCGACTGATCGTGGCCGGCGACCCGGTGGCGCAAGCCACCCGCGAGTTCGAACGCGTGTTTCCCGAAGGCCAACAAGCCCTGATTGTGCTCGAAGCACCCGATCCCTTGAGCGCCGCTGCCTTGCAGAGCGCCGATCAGCTGCAGCGCGAGCTCGGCAAGATCCCGCACGTCTCGCCCTTGAGTTTGCTGACCGTGTACTTTCGCGCCAATCCGCCCGCGACGATCAGCGACGCGGATGCCGAGAAGCTGCGCCGCTTCGCCACGGGCACCTTGTTGTTTCGCCGCGCGGGTTTGATGGGGGACCACTACTTGGGAATCGCGCTCGACCTGCGCGTCAATTCGCCCGCGGAACGCGACCAAGCGCTCGCGGCCATCGATGCGAAGGTGCTGCCGCTCGATGCCACCGGCCACCCATTCACCGCGATCCGGCGCGTCGGCTCACCCTGGCTCGACGCCTGGTTGGAGAAGGAAACGGGCGCATCGACTAAAAAGTTCATGCCGCTGTTCGGCGTCTTTCTCATGACGCTGGTTTTCATTGTCTATCGTTCGTGGCGCGCCCTGGCGGCCATCATTTTGACCCTCGGCGCAGTCGTTGCGATAGCGGTCGGGTTGGGCGATGTCTTCGGCTGGTCGAACAGCGTGGTATCGACGCTCGTGCCCCTGACCGTCATGGTTACCACCACGGCTACGCTGGTCTATATTCACTCCCGCTACATGGAACCGGATGGGCGCGTGCCGCCGCTCGAGCACCATGCGCGCGTACTCGCCAACAAATTTCTACCCTGCACCGCTTCGATGTTCGCCACCGCGGTCGGATTTGCGGCCCTGGCAGTGTCCGATATTCGACCGGTACGCGAAATGGGATTGTGGACCGCCTGCGGATTGATCGCGGCGTGGGTGGGATGCTTCACTTTGTTTCCCGCGCTGCAGTCCTTGTTGCGTGCGCCAAGACGTTCAGGCGCGGTCGCCGAGGGCAAGTGGTTTGTGTCGTTTGTTGGTCTGCTGGTGCCGGCAACCCGCCGCTATCGCTGGCTGCTGGTGTCGGCCGCAGTGGCGATGATGCTCTGCGGAGCGATCGCGCTGTTCGGCATTCCCGGCACGCTTAAGCCTTTGGAGCTCGAGACCGACGCGCTGACCTACGTCAATCCGCGCGAGCCCGTGGCGCAGGATACCCGCCGCTTCGAAGCCACCAATGGTCTGGATGTTCAGGACTTATGGCTGCAGACGCAACCCGGTCATGCATTGGATCCGGAGTTCCTGCGCAGCGTCGCTTTGCTGGTGCGGCGCCTCGAACAGCATCCCGGCATCAATGCCGTCGACGGCCCCACCTCGGTGCTGCGCTGGGCGCGCTACATCCAGTCAGGCACTGACCAATTGCCTGACGACAAGGCTGCGTGGCCGAAGATCGCCGCGGACCTGGAGCAGATCCTTCTGGCCGAGCCCGGCGCGCGCAACTATGTCGATGTCACCAATCTTTCCAGCGTGCGCTTGAGCATTCGCGGCCGCGGCGAGATGTTCGGACCTTCGGGCGCGATGCGAAAATACATTTTGCAGACATGGAACGAGGCGCAAACGAGCGATCCAAACTTGCGCGGCGTGCAGGGTCAAATGGCGGGCAACGGCGTGCTGTCCAGCATCATTACCGAGCGGCTGCTGCCCACGCTGACCCAGAGTTTCGCGATCACGGCGAGCACGATTTTTCTGGCCTTTCTAGTGGTGTTTCGCAGCCCCTCGGCGCGGCTGATGACCATGATCCCGTCCTTTTTCGCGATTCTGTCGGTGTTCATCGTGATGCGCGTGGCGAGCATTCCGCTCAACATCGCCACCATCCTCATCGGCTCGACCGTGCTCGGTGCCACCGAAAACGATCAGGTGCATTTTTTCTATCACCTGCAAGAAGGCCGATCGAGCGGCACCACCAGCGGTGCGCTCACGCACGCCATGCTCACCGCCGGCCGGCCGATACTGTTTGCCACGCTGATCAACACCAGCGGTTTTCTCGCGCTGGCGCTATCCGACCTGCCGCCCATGCGTCAGTTCGGCGTGGTTTCCGCTTCGGCCTTCGTGCTGGCGCTCATCGCCGACTTCACGGCGCTGCCCGCCGCGCTCTGGATCTTGAGCCGCAAAACTTCCCCGGGGGACACATGATTGCGCACACCACCTTGCTGGTTAAAAACTACGCCAAGTCAAAGGCCTTCTATACCAAAGTTCTTGCCGCTCTCGGCTATCGCCAGAACATGGAATACGGGAAATCGGCGGGCTTCAACGACGGCAAGAATACCGATTTCTGGATCAGCGCCGAGAGGAAGGTGGTGCCCATTCATCTGGCTTTTCAGGCGCGCAATCGCAATCAGGTCAAAGCATTCCACAAGGCCGCGCTCGCCGCCGGAGGCAAGGACAACGGTCCCCCGGGCTACCGCGACTACTCCCCGGGATATTTCGCGGCCTTCGCCCTCGATCCGGATGGCAACAATATCGAAGCGGTTTGGTACGACCCCGCCAAATAGTCCTAGTTGCGAGGCGGCGTGCTGGGACCTTCCGGCTGCGTTGGCGATCCGGGTGGAACCGTCGGCTGGCTGTCCGGCGTGCTTCTCGGCGGCATCTCCGGCGCTTGGGGCGTCAGGGACGGCGATGTAGGGGGCGGCGTGTGCTGTGAGCAGCCCGCGGTGATTGCTGCGAGGGCGATCGCGGCCAGGTATCTTGGTGCAGTCATATTTTGCACTCCTCTTTAAAGTGTCGGCTAAAAGCGGCCAATCAGTCGGCTGAGTCGGCGCTCATTCCCGCTTCCGCGGCGATCGATTGAATCCTCTTCAGATGCGCTTCCAGGGTCGGCAGGGTGGCGCTCGCGAATGCTCGCGCTTCCGGATCTCTGCCGGATGACGCTTCCTTCTTGAACTCGGTAATGTCCTCTTGATGATCCTTGATCATTCCCTTGATGTACGACTTGTCGAACGAGGATCCGGACAGAGCTTTGAGCTTGGCCTTCGCAGTTATCTCCTCGACGCTGGTATTGGCAGGCAGCGTGATGTTTTTTGACTCGGCGAGCGCCTTGAGTTTTTCATTGACCGCCGAATGATCCTTGACCATCAGGGCGCCGAAGTCCCTCACGCTCGGACTGCGAGCCTGCTGCTGTGCCATATTTCCCATTTCAACTTCCGCGATGCCGCCTTCGGCCGCATTTCTGTAAAACGCGAGGTCCGGGATGTCCGCGGCGATGGCGACGAACGGAAGCATCGAAACGACAGCTGCTGCGAGGCGCCGCATAGCGAATCTCCTGCGAATGAATTCTCGGCCGGCAGCACTCAGCCTGCCTTGTTCGACGCTGCTTGCGCAGATCGAAACTCCCCTGCTACTCGTAGGAAAAGAGGAATCCATTCGTCAGAACGATGAATTGGCCTATCGGGGCAACGCATACGCAATCAGGTAATCACCGCGGTCGCTCATGTCTTTGTATCCGCCGGCGGCAATCACCACGTATTGACGTCCGTCGATGGCATAGGTCATCGGCGTCGCCTGGCCGCCGGCCGGCAGGCTCGCGGTCCACAATATTTTTCCGCTGTCGGTATCGAAGGCGCGCAGCCGATCGTCAAGACTTGCCGCAATGAAAATGACGCCGCCCGCCGTAACAATGGGACCGCCGAGACCGGGCATGCCTAAGTTCAGATGAATCATCGGCGTGTCGCCCAGGGGAATCTGCCATTTGATTACGCCGCGTTGCATGTCGACCGCGGCCAGCGTGCCCCACGGCGGCTTGACGCAGGGGATGCCGAAATTGGACATGAAGGGCTTGCGTCGCATGCCGTAGGGCGTGTCCTTTTGTCGCGCGAATTCGAAGTCCTTGTACTCTTCGGCGGCGCGTTGCGAGGCCATTTCGGCGCGCGGAATCAGGGCCACGATGAACGGTAAATTCATGGTGTTGGCGATGGCCACTTGACGCTTTGGATCGAACGCGATGCCGCCCCAATTCGACCCGCCGGCATTGCCGGGCTGCATCAAGGAATCTTTCAGCGCGGGCGGCTGGAAGATGCCTTCCGAGCGGTACTGTTCGATGCGCTTGCGGCAGGCACGTGTGTCAAACCAGGCGACGCCCCACGCATCCTCGGGCGTGATTTTCGATTGACGCACCAACGCCGGCGGGGCCGAGGGAAACGGCTGCGTCGGCGAGGGACGCTCGCCTGCGACCGCGTCCTGCGGGACTGCGCGTTCCTCGATCGGAAACAGCGGCGTGCCGTTGTCGCGGTCGAATGTGAATAAGAAGCCGGTCTTTGTGGCCTGGATCACCGCCGCCACGGATTTGCCCTCGTGCATGATGTTCGCCAGCGTCGGCTGGGATCCGACGTCGTAATCCCACAGATCGTGATGCACGAGCTGCTGACCCCATTTGAGCTTGCCGGTATCGCCGTCGAGCGCCACGATGGAATTCGCCCAGCGATTGCTCCCTGGCCGCACGCCGCCAAAGAAATCCGGACTCGCCGAGCCGGTCGGCACGAACACCAAGTGGCGCTCCGCGTCCACCGATAGCGGTGCCCATGCGTTGGCCGCGCTGGCATTGCCCACGGTTGCCGAATCCCACTCTTTATATATGGGGTCACTGGGATCCCGCGGTATGGGGTCCCAGCTCCAGAGCAGCCGGCCGCTGCGCGCGTCAAAGGCGCGCACGGTGCCGAGCTCTTCGAGCACCCCGCGATTGTCGCCGATCGAGGAACCCACGATCACCTTGCCGTCGAGGATCGCGGGCGGCGAGGTCACAAGATACGAGCGCCACTCATCGCCTGAATCGACTTGGGAACGAATGTCCTTGAGCAGGTTGACCGCGCCATGCTCTCCAAAGTCGGCGCAGAGCTTGCCGGTGGCGGCATCGAGTGCCAGCAGCCGGGCGTCCAGGGTGGGTGCGAAAATGCGCGCGCGGCATGGCGCGTCCGGCGCGCTTTGCTCGTCCACCCACAGCGACACGCCGCGAGAGACACCATCGGTGTAGTGCAGGTCCCTGCGGCTTTGGGAGTCATGTCGCCAGCGCAGTTCCCCGCTGACCGCATTCACCGCAACGACATCAGTACTGCTCGTCGTCAGGTACAGCGTGCCGTTGTAAAGAATAGGCGTCGCTTCGAAGGCTGAGCGTTTCCAGTCCTTGACGCCTTGACCCAGTTCGCCGGTGCGAAAAGTCCATGCGACTTTCAAGTCGCTTACATTTTTTGCCGTGATCTGCGCCAGGGAGGAGTAGCGCGTGCCGCCGGGATCGCCGCCGTAGGCGGACCAGCCGCTCTCAGGGACCGAAGCCGCATGTTCGGCGGCCGCAAATGCAAAACTCGAAACCGTTGCTGCGAGAATCAACAGCGCTATGTGCCGCATGACTTAAACCCCGGTACAGATTGGTAGCGGGATCCTAAACGCTGTGCCTAAGGCTTACCACGCAGTTGTGACGGACGGCTCGAGCCTGTGCCGAGCGGGACTGGGGCTGGGACTAGCGGCGTTTCGCGCGATTGTATCCACGCATGCAGCGCCACCGCGCCGAGCACCACGGGCAGTCCTACGAGAACGTTCGCGGAAAAAGTCTCGCTGCCCAACCACCAGCCCACCAGCAGCGCCACCGGGGGATTCACATAAGCGTACGTGGCGGCCAGCGAAGGCGACACGCGCTCCACGACGAATCGATACGCCGAAAAGGCAATCAGCGAGCCGAACACCACAAGATATCCAAACGCCCACCAGACGCGCGGCGCGTGCGGAATCGCCCAATGCTCGCCCAGGGCGGCGCTGACGATGAGCCCCATGAGGCCCGCGGTCAGCATCTCGGCGCCGAAGCCGGTGGGCCCGTGTGGAATATCCACCCGGCGCGACAGCACCGTGCCCAGGGACCATGACGCGGCAGAAAACAGAATGAGCAGCGTGCCGAGCATGCTTCCCTGAAGATCGCGGCCCAAAAGCATGATCGCAGCGCCCGCGCCGCCCAGCGCAATGGCGATCCATTCGGCGCGGCGCGGCCATTCGCCGAAGGCGCCGGACCAGAGCACGGTTGCGAGCGGTATGATGCTGATGAGCGCCACGGTCGCACCGGAACTGACCCAGTGTTCCGCGACCGATACGCCGCCGTTCCCCACCACCAGAAGCAAAAATCCCACCAACGCAGCGCCGCGCCACTGTCTCGCCGTGGGCAGCGGCGCACCGCGCAGGGCCTGCCAGCCCAGCAGCAGCCCGCCGGCGACAATGAAACGCGTTCCGACCAGGAAAAACGGCGCAATGCCCTCGATCGCCACCTTGATGGCAAAGTAAGTCGTGCCCCACACAATATAAACGGCGAGCAGACAGGCGCCGATCAACCAAGCGGATGGCTTTACGGCAGCAGGCTGCTTGGGGTCAGGCGGCATGGGGGTTCCACGGGTACGAAGGGGCCGCGCCAATCGTACCGATCTGAAGTCAATTCCGCTTTAGGTAATCTAAAGCTTGTCTTAGATCTGCTAATGCCGAGGCTGCGGCGTTGCTGGTGCGCCGCCGGCGAGGCGCCCTCGGACGATTCCGAGGGCGCCGTGCTCTACATCTGCCCTGCTTAGTGTTTGACGCTGAGCAGATTGACCTCTTGCGCGCCGTTCTTGTTGTCCTGCGACACGATCATGAATCCGAGCGGCGGCGTCACTGCGAGCTCTGCCGGATTCACCGTTACCGTTACACCGATCGCGGCATTGGGAGCCACCGTCTCGAAGTCTCCCGTGCTCACCGCGCTCGAGAACGCGTTGAACTTGGCAGACGTTGGGAACGAGTCCTGGTCATTGCTGAACTCGTCGAACGACTCCACCGTATAGCTGAAGCGAGGGTTGGCCGTCGTGACACCAATGTCGCTCGCCAGCACAGGCAACAGGATCGTTCCGGAGTTGGTTGGCGCGAAGGCATCGAAGTCGACCACGAGCCCCTTCGTTTTCAGATTCTCGATGACAGCGACCATTTCCCCGGTGGCCAGGAAATTCGGTCCGATCAGCCGGCCGATGTCGATGCTGAACACATCGAAGTCCGCCATGCCATCCCCGTCCACATCGATGAGCACGTCGAACTCCTGCAGTTCCGGCGTCGACCAACCCTTGAAGGTATTGATCGCAAAAACCACCATGGCATCACCCTGTCCATCCGGGAACGACTGCACACCGGCGGCGTGCAAATCGAGCTGACGGAGGCCGTTGTTCTGACCCTGCAATCCCCAGGCGTAGAAGTCGGCCGTCGCCGCAATGGGGCTGCCCTGATTGGTCAGCGCCACCACACCCTGCGTCGCCTTGTTCTTCAGCGAGAGCTTCGCATCCACATTCGCCGTGACACGGGGCACCAGATAGTAAGGAACCCGCAACGCGTAGCCATGATTGGATGTGGATGTCGTGGGCGTGAAAGTGACGAGCCCGGCGACGTCTCGGAACGTGTCCGAATTGCCGGCGGTCGCCACCGGCACTTGCAGCGTCACATCGACGGAGCCGTGACTGCGCGCCCCGACGGTGATATGCGAAGTGCCCAAAGTCACCGTATGCGGCGAGCCCGCCTTGCGCTCAACGGTCACAGCAAAGCTGACCGGCGTAGGCCCGTCATTCTTCACCGTAATGGTCTGCGTCTTCGAGAAGTCCGATGACAACTCCGCCATCTGGAAATTCATCGTCGTTTCGTCCGCATCGGCAAAGGCGATTGCCTGGGTGCCGACCACCCCCGCCGCATTGACGAATCCGCTGCCCGCACGGCGCGCCGAATAATCGGAGAGACCCGCAGGGCTGCCGCTGTTGATGATCGCCGACTTGATCGCATTCGGCTTCCATTTCGGATGCGCCTGTATGGCGAGTGCGGCCGTTCCAGTGATGTGCGGGGTTGCCATCGAAGTGCCTGAGTCGATCAGCGCCTGATTCCCCGTGCCCATGCCGGTGGAAACGATGGCGGTGCCCGGCGCCGTGATGTCCGGTTTGAGGCGTGAATCCGGCGAGCGCGGACCCGTCGAGCTGAAGGACGCCATGCCTGTCTGAATGGCTGTCCCCTCGGTCAGGTTGATCGCCATGCCGTCGCGCTGCACAAGCGCGAATCCATCCGAGCCAGGCGTGCTCGCCAAGCCTTTGACTCCAAAGAATGGAATCGTCACGCGGAACTGCAATCCGTTGTCGGGATCGACAGTGATCTCACCCTCGAACTGAGGCAGTGACGCCGCGTTGTTGATCATGACCACCGCAGCCGCACCGGCCTGCTGGCCGAAGATGGCCCGCGCCACCCGAGCGCAGACGCCGCGTTGCACGACCGCAATCTTGCCTTGGACATTCGCGTGCACATACTCCGCCGGATCGCAGCCGAGACTCACTGTCCCGTCGGTATTGCGCAGCACGACAACACTGAGTGTTTCGGGCGACGACCAGGTCGCATTGTTGGCGTTCAGCGCGGTGATATTCATCGCCGCAGGTCCGGGGACCGGCAATGCCGGCAACCCAAGGATGGCGGTACGATCGAAAGCCTCTCGCGCGCTCGCCGCGACGGCGATACCCTTCACGCCCGAGCCCGGACTGCCGATCGAATAGAGGATGTCGCCGGCATTCCCAGCCGCCGAAACAATCACGACGCCGCCTTTGACGGCATCGTCGGCAGCCTTGGCATCGGCGGTGTCGCCGGGACCAAAGTCGGAACCCAGTGACATGTTGACTACATCCATGTCGTTATCGACTGCCCATTCAATGGCGTCCACCACGACATTGGTCGAGCCGGCGCAACCGAAGACACGTATGGAGTAAATATCGGCGCGCGGTGCAACGCCGGGCCCGATCGTGAATTGATTGTTGATGTCGGTCGTTTGGTCATACGGGCCCTGGTAGGTGCTGCCGTTCGAAAGCACGCCCAAGCCCGCGGCCGTTCCGGCGACGTGACTACCGTGGCTGTTGCAGTCCAGCGGATTCGGATCCGGATGAGGAACCAGCGCGTCGCCGGTTCCATTCGCATTGTAGGCATCGCCGACCAGATCAATTCCGCCCTTCACCTTGGGTGCGGTCGGCCCAAACATCGTCGGGTCAGCGGGCAGCGTATCGGTGGCAAGGGCCGCCTGATATGCCGCGACGGTCCCGGGTCCGCCGAAATTCGCGTGTGTGTAATCGATGCCTGTGTCGATGATGGCGACCTTGACGCCTTCGCCGCGAACACCGTCCGCCCCAGACCAGGCAATCGGCGCCTGAATACGCGGGACGCTGACAACGTTGGAGAGATTGTAAGTGCGGACCGGCAGCACGTCGACCACACCGGCGGCCTGTCGCAGCAAGCTGACTTGATTGCGGGGAATGGATACTTTCAACCCGTTCAGCGCGCTCTGGAATGTACCAATGACATGGCCACCGGCAGATTCAATGCTTCCCCAGCTCGCTGACTGCTCTCGGACGCGTTGCGCTTTGATGGCGCCTTTCTCTTCGCGAGTCAGCCGCCGTCCGGCCTTTTCTTGCGCGTTGGCAACCGAGTCGCCCGCAAGAATCGCGACGACGGTGACCGGCGTGCGATCCACTGCAAGACCATGAACGGTCGATTGAATGGGGCCGCGTATGGATGCGGCTTGAAAATGCCTTGTTGGCGGCGAACTCGCCGCAACCGCCATACTCGCGCATGACGCAGCCAGCAGAGTCAAACAGAGCTTCCCGCTCAGGTTAGTCTTCATGAAGTCTCCCCAAATTAATTCTAGTTCTGAAATTCCGGCCCTCTATCGCACTCGCGGCGCCGACGTTGTTCGAGTTCTCGAGGAAACGCCGTGAGTGTCAAACAGGGTCAAGAAAAGCCGTTCAAGTGAGCATCGTCCCGCTCAAGCCAGCATATGCCCGCTCGGGCCGAGAATCCAGTGGGAATCCGCAACTCCATTTCGACGCAGCAGTGGAAGAATATGTTGAATGGGCAATCGCGGCGCTTGGCGCTCGCGGAGAATTTTAGCTCCCGCGGAGAAAGTGCATTACGCGCGCGCGAATCTTGCCGTAGTTTTCTTTCAGCGGTCCGAGCAAGCCGTGCTGCTCGGGCGGCAAGTGTGCGAGCGGGTGCCCGTGACTGCGAAACACATAGTGATCGAAGAACGCCTGCCACGCTTGGCGTTCTGCCGGCGGCCGTTCTGCAATCGTGATCAGGCTGAGTAACAGACTGGTGTACGGTGCGTCGGGGCCCAAGCGGAACGCATCCCACCAATAGTTCACCAGCACATTGAAGGGCGCGGTCGATTCGACCTTGTGCCACCAAAGCTTCGGCAAATACAGCGCATCGCCGGGCTCGAGCTGCGCGATCACCGCTTGATCTTTGACTTCCTCGAACAGTGGGAATCGCTCCTTGTCGGGGGCGGACGACGCTGCCAGGCTCACGGGCTGCCCCGCCATGGTATGGTCGATCGGCCCCACGTACAGCTTGTCGATCAATTGCGGCGCGAACAGTGTAAATCGCCGCGTGCCCGCCGCCACGCACGCCAAGTTGTCCATGGTGTCGTAGTGGGCCGAAACGTTCGACGCGTGACCGATCCAAATTCGCGGTTCGATGCCGGGATTCAATAGAGGCATCGGATTCAGCGAGGCGAAGCCCGGCAGATAATCGTTGGTCGGGACCGAACCCATGTACACCGACGGCGAACCCGGCGTGTCGAGGTAGGACACGATGGTCTCGAGCGCCTCACGGAACTTGAGGCGCCGACGTTCGAAATTGAAGCCCTTCATGTCCTCGGTATAGAAGTACTTCCCTGCGATCGAAGGAGCTCCGAAAAACGCCTCAATCTGCCCGCCACTATCCAGCGGCAGCAGATGATCTCGTACCGAGGCCGGCGAGCGCCGCGCGGCCTCAATGATGGGCCACTCCTCGACCAGTCCTCGCAGCACCACCGGCTGGCAGGGTTCCACCACGTCACGCAGGAACTGTGCGGGATCTTTGAGATCCCGACCCTCGATGCTTCGGGGATTCTTAGTTGCCACGGGGACTCTCAGGTGTCACTGGTATTCACCGGCGGTGGATCAGCCGGTCAGAAACCGGTCGTTTTTCTTTTGCGCCAGCACCGGAATCTGCTTGAGCGAGGCAATGAGCAGATAAATCAACTGTAGATAGCCGCGCCGAAACAATTCGATGACAGCGGCGTCGGGCAGCTTTCGCAGGACGTCCTGGTTGACGGTGTAGAGATCCGCAAGATTTCGCTTGGTGCCGTCGTCGAACCCCAGGACGATGTCGACCGGCTCGAGCAGATTGAGCTTCAACAGGGTCTCGATGAACCGCTTGGTCATTTCGACGCCCGGCTTCAATTGCTGAAACGCCGCCTTGATGCTGTCGAGATACGGTGTCGGCACACCCTGGTCGTTGAACAAGGATTGCCCCGCGTGGACGGCGACGCGCGGATGGTCCAGGTCGATCGCCAAATCGTCGCCGGCGACGAAGAAAGGCACCCGTTGCAGATTCAAGGGGCGATAGGCTTCGTGGCCCTTGCCCTCCTTCAAGAATAAATTCTCGCCTTCGTCGATTCCCAGCATGGCGCCGCACAAGAACGCGCCGGTCTCCGTGTCCTTTGAAAACAGGATTGGATAGTGCGTGACCAGGAGCGGAAACTCTCCGACCACGACCTGCACGAAACGCTGATTGTCGCCGAACTTCGCGGCAGCCTCTGCTTGAACGCGCATATCGCGATGGGTGACACTGTTGAGAACCACAATGTTGGTCATTGGGTGGCCGCTAGATCCGTTGCAGGCCGTGCTCGTAAATCTTGCGCAGCAGATCGCGGTTCTTCGGCAGTTGCGAGCGCAGCTTTTGAGTCACGGCCGCGTTTTCGCGCAGCAGCTGCGAAGCCGTCGATTCAGTATCGGCGTTGTCCGCAGGATCCACCTCGGTGCGAAATCCCATCCCATACAGGACGTATTGATAACTCGCGGCCGGAAACACTTCTTCGAGCCGGTCGAATTCATCGAAGAACCACGGCGATTGGTATTTCCAGAGGTGCAAGAGGTTCTTCAAGCGGTCGGGGATCGATGCCGGATCGAGATTGTCGCGCCAGAACGGCTCCGGCCGTTGCGTGAGCACGTAGTGCAATTTCAGAAAGTCGATGATTCTTCCCCAGCGATAATGGTTCACATCATTGAACCGGGCAGCGACGATATCCATCACTTCGCGGTTGGCGGGCATTTGCTCTGCGATCAATTTCGCCGACAGCTCGATGAGCACGATGGCGGAGGACTCGAGCGGCTCGAGAAATCCCGCGGCGAGTCCCACGGCAACGCAATTGTTCTTCCAAAAGGTTTGCCGATGTCCCGAGCGAATCGAGATTTTGCGCGCCTCGCGATCTTTGTGCTCCGGACCCACATAGCGCAGCAGCGTCGCCCGCGCCTCCTCCTCGCTGCTATGCCGGCTCGAATAGACGTATCCCGTGCCGCGGCGGGTCGGCAAGCCGATGTCCCAGATCCAACCCGCTGTCTGCGCAGTTGAGATCGTATGAGAGGCCATGGGCGCGTCGGGCGTGTCGTAGGGGATTTGCAGCGCCAGCGCCGTGTCGCAAAAGAGCACGTCGCTGCATTCCTTGAACCCCACGCCCAACGTCTTGCCGAGCAGCAAGGATGAGAATCCGCTGCAATCGACAAACAGATCGCCCGTGACCTCGCCCATTTGCTTGGTGAACACGCCCTTGATGTCGCCCGACTCGGCCTGATTCGCGGCCAAGACGTCCGCCAGGACGTGGCGGACGCCCAGCTTCTCGACGCAATGCTTGGTCAGGAACGGCGCGAACTTGCCGGCGTCGAGATGGTAGGCGTAATTGGCGACCGCCTTGTACTCGGGCGTCGTGATCATTTTCGGCGCCAGGCCCGCCTCGCAGAGCTGCTCCTGCGGGCAGACCGCGTCGCTGAAGTTTCGCCCCTGATCGTTGCGCAGCCAGTGCGGCACCAGATTCACCTGCGTGAACCCTTGAGGCAGCATCAGCGGATGGTAGTAATAGTCGGTGTCGGCGCCGGTGGTCCAGCGGGCGAATTTCGCGCCCTGCTTGAAGGCCGCGTCGCTGTGACGGAAGAATTCGGTCTCAGAAATGCCCATCTTCTCGAGAGATGAGCGCAAGGTGGGCCACGTGCCTTCGCCCACCCCGATGATGGGGATGTTGGGCGACTCGATCAGCGTCACCGAGAAGCCGCCGCTCTTGATTCGTCCCTGATGACGCGCGGCAATGATGCCCGCGGTGAGCCATCCGGCGGTGCCGCCGCCGACGATGACCACGGATTGAATGGGTTGGGCCATGCGCAATTATCCCACGGCCATGAGCGGCGCCGCGCAGTTTTGCTTGATGAAATCTTCATGCTTCGGCATGACTTCCGCGCACTGGCGAATGACGCCGCGGATATTGTCGAGGTTGTCGACGATCTGCCGGGGATCCAATATGCCCGTCAGCGGGTCATCGCTGCCCGGCCTGATGTTTTGGCCGACAAAAACGTATAGCCAGCTCTGCATGGGGAACAGTTCATTGTCCTCGCGCAGCAGGCGGCCGAAGCTTTGGAATAATTCGATTCTCTCCTTGAGGCTGTCCGGCTGGTCGATACTGCGGCAATAGCGCCAAATCTCGCTGTCGTCCCGCTCGCTCGTGCTGTAGTGCAGGACCAGGAAGTCCCGAACACGCTCGTATTCCGCCGCAACCGTCTTGTTATAACGGTCGATGTCCGCCGTATTGAAATTGCGATCGGGAAAATTCGCCAGCAGCAACGCAATGCCGCGCTGGATGAAGTGGATGCTGGTGGATTCCAGCGGCTCGAGAAAACCCGCCGACAAACCGATGGCGACGCAATTCTTGTTCCAGAAACGTTTACGCCGCCCCGTGGCGAACGGCAGTTTGAGCGGTGCGGCCAGCGCCTTGCCCTCGACGCTGGAAAGCAGCTCGTCTTGCGCCTGCGCGTCGCTGATGAACTGACTGCTGTAGACGTAGCCGTTGCCGATGCGATGCTGCAAGGGAATGCGCCACTGCCACCCCGCTGACTTGGCATGGACCCGGGTGTAAGAGGACAGCGCGCCAGTGCGTTCACAGGGCACCGCCACGGCGCGATCGCAGGGCAGCCAGCGATTCCAGTTCTCGTAGCCCGTTTGCAACGCGCCTTCGATCAGCAACCCCCGAAAGCCGGAGCAATCGATGAACAGGTCGGCCTCGACTTCTTCCCCGCTCTCCAGCGTGAGCACGCGAATGAAGCCGTTCTCCGAGCTTAGCGCCACGGATTGCACCTTGCCTTCCGTGCGCGCGACACCCGCTGCCTCGGCAATGCCGCGCAAGTACCGCGCAAACAATGAGGCGTCGAAGTGCAATGCGTAAGTAATCCGCTCCAAGGGTGAGTTGGCCGCCGGCACCGGCCGCATGAATTTCCCCGCGTAAGCAGCGGTCGCCTCCAGCGAATGTTCTTCGAGACGGCGCGCCTTGCCCTCGCGAAATGCCTTTAGCCAGTAAGCGGAAAAGGCCACAGGACCCAAGTCAAAACCGGTGGTTCCGAACGGGTGCATGTAGGTGTGACCGATTCGTGTCCAGTCCTTGAACTCGATGCCCAATTTGAACGTCGACTGCGTCTTGCGAATGAGATCGTTCTCGTCGATCCCCGCCGCGCGGATGAAATGCATGATCGGCGGGATCGTGGCTTCTCCCACGCCGACGGTGCCGATTTGTTCGGACTCGATCAAGCGGATGCGAATGCTCGCCTTGAAAAACTTGGCGAGACTCACCGCCGTCATCCAACCAGCCGTGCCGCCGCCCACGATGGCGATGCTGCGGATAGGAAGGGCGCTCATGAGGCCGAACAGCTTAGCGCAAGCGCTGCACTATCGAGATAAATAAGCGAACCGAAGCGTCGGGCGCAAAAGCGGGCCGCCTGAAGAAAGCGGCCCTCTTTGTCAGCTATCACTTTCGGACAGGCTCCTAGAGCTTCGCGTGAACTCCGAGCGTGAATTGCCTTCCGGCGTCAACCACATCCAGGACTTGCTCTGTGAAGCGGCCATGCGTGCTGTAAGCCTGATCGCTGAGGTTCAGAGCCGTGAAATACACGTTGAAGTGCCTGTTGATCTGGTAGCTGGCGCTGAAGTCCACGTACGTCGCGGCATTGACGAAGGTGGGTTCGGTGCCGAACTGCGAGTTGTTCTGAATTTGACCGAAACTATTCAGAAATTTAGCTTGATGATTGATAGCAACACGCGCCTGGAAGCCATACTTGTCGAAGAACGGTACAAAGTTATAAGAGTTGGCCAGGCCCGTCACCGCGAAGCCGGACTGACTGAGATTGTTGGGGTCATACGGCTTGTTCGTGCTGACGAAGGTGGCGTTGGACTGAAACCCGAAGCCGGTATCGCCGATCGTGTACTGCCACGCCAACTCGATGCCGCGTACCTCGGCCGACGGGCCGTTGATTTGCGATGTGACGGCGAAAATCGCCGGGGCACCGCCGGGCAGCGTCACGCCATTGATTTGCTGCGAAATCGTGCCGCCCACAACGAAGTTGGTCACTTCCTTCACGAATGCATCGGCCGAGACGTAGGAGTTCTGCGCGTAATACCACTCCGCTCCGATATCCAAGTTATCAGATAGGTATGGCAGCAGGGTCGGATTGCCGCCCGTTGCATTGAGTCCTCCCACGCGCTGACCCGCCGGGACATTGAGATCCGGCGTGAGGAGGTTCAACGGCGCGCGGGTCAAGGTACGCGAGGCGTCCAGGCGCAGCTTGAGGGTATCGGTCACGAACAAGCCCAGATCCAGGTTCGGCAACAGATAGCGGTAGTTGCTCTCGGTGCTGATCGGGATGGGCGGGCTGGGAGTGAAGCTGTAGGCAGTATGGTCAGTCGGGACGATCGTCAGCTGACCCGTCGGCAAGCTGGAGACGCCGGCAGAAGTCACGTGCGTAGACTCGACGCGCGCCCCGAGGTTGATCTTCAACGGCATGTCCAGAATTTTCTCTTTCAACGACAGGCTGAAATAGGGCGACACCGTGCTCTCGGTAATGTCTTGGGATCCGCCGAGGTTCTGATACATGATGTATTTGCCGGTACACGGCGTGGCGCCGCTCAAATTGCTGCACGCACCGACATTCATGCCCGCGCCATTCAAACCCTGCAGGTAGTTCAATATTGCGGTGCCGTTGGCTGCAAGAATTGCCGGCGGAAGATTGGCGCCGTTGCCCCAGCCGTTGATGAAATTCGAGCCTGTGCTGTAGGTACTGGATATCAAGTTTGCGGGTATCGGTGCAACGCCGCCGGTGCCTACCGGAGGCGGGCCGTAGCCTGCATACATCTGCCAGGTGTACGGAAGGTCGGTAAATCCGCGCAGCGTCTCCGAGTCGTGGGTGAACTGAACGCCGTACTTGAATTTCAACTGATCGTCGTGCCAGCTGCCTTCCAGCTTCAGTTGATTGATCGTGTCCGTATTCTGGTTATAAGACTCCACCAACACGTGCGAACCGATGAAGGCGGGGTTCACGAAGTCCGCGGCAACGTTGTTCGGCCCAAAGCCGGTCGGATAGGGAAGGTTCTTGCCGCCGCCTACTACGATACCGATCGGAGAGGCATTGGGACCATTCCCATAGCCCACGTCAGCGTCCAAGGATGTTTGGCCGCCGGGATTAAGCTTGGCAACCGCGTTATAGGCATCAAACATGTAAGACGTGTGGGCGGTCGCATCCCACTTCACGTTGAACCCGAGCGTATTGGTGGTCGTCACAGACTGGTTGAGCTGGGCCTGAAAATCGGTGGGCGTACCCGGCTGCGTGAAACTCGTCACCGTGCCGTCGGCCGCCTGCACCACATCCGTCAGCCCGGTGTTGTTGAACCAGACGCTGAAACCTTGCTGCTGCTGGACCAATGTTTCCTTGGCGTAATTGTCGTCGAGCGTCAGCTCCAAGCCGTCTATCGGCCTGGCTTGCAGCACCAACCGGCCGCCGACCCGCTTGTCGTCGTTGTGCTCCTGGTAGATGCCATAGTCTTGGATGAACCAATCATTGATGGACGGGGGCGGACTGGTGGCCGAGCCCGGGGGAACGGCACAGGGCCCAGCGCCATGCAATTGGCAGGGCACCAGTCCACCGCCTGAGGCCGGGTTGCCGCCTTCCCAACCTTGAATGTTGATGTGATTGGCCCGAACCTTGGTGTCAGCATAGCCAACGTCGACCAAAACACCGAAGCGATCGTCGGCGAAAGTGTCGCTGAACAATAGACTCGCGTTCGGCGTGACCTTGTTCGCACCGGTGGCATCGGTTCCGGAGAGCGAGCCCGCCAATTGCATTCCGGGGTGATCGAAGGGCTTCGGGTACTTGATATTGACGGTCGCGCCGATTGCACCACTGGAGAGGGTGGCGTCGGGGGTCTTCAAAACGTCCACCTGACCGACGAACTCGGAGCCGATTGATCCGAAGTCGAAGCCGCGCGTGTTATTGCCGAAGGCGGTTGGCACCTGGCGGCCGTCGAACAGGGTTTCATTGAACTGCGGACCAAACCCACGCACGGTAATTTGCGTCGGGTCGCCGGTGGTCGAGGTGCCTCCGGTGCCGGTCAGCGACATCGCTCCGCGGGTCACCGTCACGCCGGGAACTCTCTCCAGAGAGGCGGCCAGGTTTGAATCGGGAAATTTGCCGATGTCCTCGGCCGAAATAGCATCCACGATT
>DASYIN010000086.1:0-19318 GCA_035997505.1 Steroidobacteraceae bacterium
CGGCATTCGCTCCGCCCGGCAAGTGGCGCGTCTTGCGCCGCATGTGGACGGTGTGGTCGTCGGCTCCGCGCTGGTTGAGGTACTGGAGCGCGGCGAGAATGTGGGAGCGTTTTTGAGGAGCCTGCGCTAGCGGCGCCAAGCGGACTTACGCCGAGCGGCCTCAAAGGAAAAACGTGAAGCGAGTTTATCGAGCCGCATCCCTCCTGCAAGTCGCCCATGCCCGCAATGTGCTGATCGCCGCGGGCATCGACGCTGAGCTGCGCAATCAGTATTTGGCGGGCGCGCTGGGAGACCTGCCGATGCTCGAGACCTGGCCGCAGCTCTGGGTCGACGATGCGTTGGAATCAGCCGCGCTGCGCGCGCTCAAGACCGCGGAGGCCGCACCGGCAGGTGCACCCTGGACCTGCGCACAGTGCGGCGAGGAGCTCGAGCCGCAATTTACGACCTGCTGGCGCTGCGGTGCGACCTCATCGGGTGCATAGCGTGTGCCAGGCGTGAACTACCCCGCGGAATGAGCGCAAAAGCGCGCTGAGGCAGTCCAACGCAGGTTTAATATTCAAGTGGTTGCAAGCGCATGTCAGACAAACACTGACAGGATTCAGCATGAATTCCGAGCCGAGGTTCAGCCCTCAGCCCTGGCGACGTTAGGCTGCACAGGTTACAAATTGTTGCGTGTGACGTGTAACGATTACACGAGCGCGATCAGCAGGAGATTTGTAATGAACAGCGTCAGCTATAGCCTTCCCGACCGTTCCGCAGCGCCCCCCATGGCCCTTATGGACTCGTTGGGGAATTCTCTCTTATTGGGGAATTCCGTTGCGATGCAGGAAGTATTTCGCCTGATCGAACGGGTGGGCCCCACCGAGGCCAGCGTTCTCCTGACCGGCGAGAGCGGCTCCGGCAAGGAACTCGCCGCGCAGATGATTCATGAATGCAGTCCGCGCCGCGGCAAGCCCTTCATCGCCGTCAATTGCGGCGCCATCCCCGCGGGTCTCATCGAGGCCGAATTGTTCGGATACGAGAAAGGCAGCTTCACGGGTGCGGTGCGCGCGCATGCGGGAGTGTTCGAGCGCGCCAACGGCGGCACGCTGCTGCTCGACGAAGTGACCGAAATGCCCTTGGACATGCAGACCCGGCTGCTGCGCGTGCTCGAATCCCACAAATTCTACCGGGTCGGGGCGAATACCGAATACAGCTGCGACGTGCGGGTCATTGCTGCGACCAACCGCTGCCCCTTGACCGCTGTGCAAGCCGGTCAGCTGCGCGAGGATCTGCTCTACAGGCTCGCCGTATTCCCGATCGATCTGCCGCCGCTGCGCAATCGGGGCGATGATGTCGAGCTGCTCGCGAATCACTTCTTGTCGGAGCTCAACGTACAATCGACGACGCAGAAACGCCTCTCAGCACACGCGCGAATGACGCTCAAGCAGCATTCCTGGCCCGGCAACGTGCGCGAATTGAAAAACTGCATCGAGCGCGCGTTCATTCTCGGCGATAACGTGCTGGAGTTGGCGCCGCTTATTCAGAACAGCGCGCGAAGCGAAGTCGCCGAGCAAAGCCCGGGCGGCGGAATTGTGGGCCGGGATCGTCTGGAGATTCGCGTCGGGTCGCGCATCTACGATATGGAGCGCTCGCTGATCGAAGCTACTCTGGACTACTTCAAGGGCAACAAGCGCCGCGCGGCCGATGCACTGGGCTGCAGCCTGAAGACGCTGTATAACAAGCTCAACGGATATTCGCAAAGGCAGGAATGCGCGAATTCCTAAATGCGCGCTTTTTGAGGGGAAAGTAACGTGTCAAGAGTACTGATCGCAGACGATCATGCGGTAGTCCGAGCCGGGTTCAAGCAATTCCTAGAGGCCGATTCGACCATCAATGCGGTGGGCGAGGCAGCCAGCGGCAACGAGACCTTGGACGCGCTGCGTGAATCGGAGTGGGATCTGGTGCTCCTCGACATTCACATGCCCGACCGCAGCGGGCTCGATATCCTGCGCCACATCCAGACCGGTCATCCCAATGTCAGAGTGCTGGTCATGAGCGGTTTGCCCGAGCAGCAATACGCCGTCAACGTGCTGCGCGCCGGCGCCAGCGGCTATCTATCCAAGGACAGCGCACCGGAAGAATTGATGAAGGCGGTTCGCACCGTGTTGTCCGGGCGTCGCTACGTCAGCGCCGCACTCGCTGAAATACTGGTGGCGGATTTGGATGGGGATCCGGACAAGCCGCTGCACGCGCGCTTGTCGACCCGCGAATTCCAAATCTTCTGCAAGCTGGCGGCCGGGCGGGGTGTATCGGACATCGCCAACGAACTCAGCTTGAGCGTGAAGACCGTCAGCACCTATCGCAGCCGGATACTGGAGAAGATGAGCTTTACCGCCAACGCGGACATCACTTCTTATGCATTGCGCAACGGTCTGATTCAATAAGCAGCATGCCGTGATCAACTCTCAACCCAACGCGCGGCTCTCCAGGGCGACATGTTAATGGTGCGTTCGCTCCGGGTCCTGCTGGTCGAAGATTCCAAGGTATTGACCGAGCGTCTGACCGAGGCCATCAAACAGATTTCCGACGTGGAATTGATCGGCACGGCGGACAGCGAGTCGGCGGCGCTGGCGGCGGTAAAGCGCGATGCGGTCGACGTGATCATTCTCGATCTGCATTTGAAGCAGGGCACCGGATTCGGCGTCATGCGCGCGCTGGCCACCACTCAGCAAAAGCCCCGAATCATCGTGCTCACGAACTACGATCTGCCTGAATACAAAAATGCGGCGATCGCGCTCGGCG
This sequence comes from Steroidobacteraceae bacterium, assembly GCA_035997505.1. Lineage (GTDB taxonomy): Bacteria > Pseudomonadota > Gammaproteobacteria > Steroidobacterales > Steroidobacteraceae > Bog-1198. The sequence goes on from DASYIN010000086.1 coordinate 2,785, forward strand.
CGACTCACTTCTTGGACAAGGCCCGCGACTATGGCCGTCTCCCGGAAGTACTGCACGAAATCTGCGAAGCGCACCTCTCGAAACACTGAGAGCGCCGTCTTTTTCCGCTGATCGCACTGTCGTGGTCCGTCCCACATCGGCGTAATGTCTACCATCGCGCCCGGAAATATCTACACCAAAGCTGTTTGAATTTTTCGCCGCCGCGGCAAATGCGCGAATCGCGGGCGCGGCGATTCGTATTGCGCTTGGCACGCATGTTGCTCCTCTGTTTTTCAGGCACACACATTTTTTTGGAGGGGATATGCAGCGGAAATCATCAGGGTTGATCAAGGGCGCGGGCCTCGGCGCAGCGATGGCGCTGATTGCCGCAGGCTGCGTGACCACGCCGCCACCCAACGAACAGCTTGCAGTCGCGAAGTCCTCGGTGCAGCGCGCCGAGCAGGCGGGTGCACCCGAATTCGCGCCGGTGGAGATGGCCGCGGCGCGCGACAAGCTGGCGCGCGCCGAAAGAGCCGCGGCTAACCACGATGCACGGCCGGCAACGCAATTGGCGGAGCAAGCCAACGCGGACGCGCAGCTGGCCGAGGCCACGGCGCAGGAGCACCGATCCCGCAAGGCGGCGACGGAGGCCGACGCCAATCTGCAGGCGCTGCGGCAGGAATCGCTGCGCAGCTCCCAACCCAATTAATGAGGATGTCAGTCATGAACGCAAAATTACTCACTGGGATAGGCTTGGCGCTGGCGTTGGGCGCATGCGCCACCATGCCGGAGACGAATCCGGCGCTCGAGAGTGCGCGCGCCGCCGTGCAGACGGCCGAGGCGGATCCGAACGTCAATAAGTACGCGCCGCTCGAATTGGACCGCGCGAAGAAGGATTTGGGGGCCGCCGAACAGGCCGCCCTCGAGCATCGCGACGCGGACGTCGCGCAGGCGGCGTATCTTGCCGCGCAGGATGCGCGCATCGCGCAGGCCCATGGAGCTGCCAAGGCGGATGACGCGCGCGTGGCGGCGGGTCAGGCCGAACGCGACCGCATCATTCTGGCGTCACGCACCCGCGAAGCGGAGAACGCCAAGGCTTCAGCCGCGAACTCCGCGGCCGTTGCGGAAGTGGCGCTGAATCAGCGCGACCAAGCCAACGAAGAGACGGCTCGTGTGCAGGCCGAGCTCGACGCCATGAAGGCAACGCCGACTTCGCGCGGCTTGGTGATGACCCTGGGCGACGTGATGTTCGATACCGGCAGAGCAGAGCTCAAATCGGGGGCCTCGCGCAAGATGGAACAGGTGGCGCAGTTCTTGACGGAGCATCCGGATCGGCGCGTGCAGATCGATGGCTTCACCGACAGTGTCGGCACCGACTCGTACAACGAGGATCTCTCGCAGCGGCGCGCCGACGCGGTCAAGGCCGCTCTGATCAGCCGGGGTGTGGAGCCCGGGCGGATCGGCACCGAGGGTTACGGCAAAGCGTATCCTGTTGCCAGCAACAACGACTCCGGCGGCCGGCAGCTGAATCGCCGCGTGGAAGTGGTGATCGGCAACCGGGATGGTTCGGCGATTGCGCGGCGTTCGGGACTGTAACGGACCTTAAGCCGGCCTCAAGCCTGACGGGCGGCAACCTTGGAGGCGAGCGTACGCTCGCCTCCCTCGGTGGCCGATAGCAGCGGCAGCATCCTCGCCATGGGAATGCGCGCGGTGATCACGGTGCCCCCTGATTCAGGACAGGCGATATCCCACACGCCGCCGAGTCCCGCGATGCGATGGCGCATCGACGCCAGGCCGTGCGACATGCTGTTGGCCAGGCGTGCGTTCGGAATGCCCTTGCCGTCATCGGAGATCCTCAAGGTAAAGGTTTCTCCTTCAATCGTAAGGTACAGGTCCGCCGACTTCGCCTCGGAGTGCTTTAAAATATTGGTCAGCGCTTCTTGTGCAATGCGAAACACGCCGATGGCGGCGTCGGGACTGAATTTGAGTTCCGCTTCGGGAATGGTCTCGGTGCAACGCAGGCCGGTACGGCGGCAGGTCTCCTTGAACTGCCATCGCAGCGCCGTGAACAAACCCATGTTGTCGAGCAGTGTGGGCCGCAGTTCCTCGACCACTCGGCGTTTCAGATCCACGCCCGCGCTCAAGGAGTCGTGGATGCGTTTGAAGCGTTGCTCGATGGCTGGGTCGGACGTGGGTAGCCGCTGCTGCAGCCAGGATAGATCCATGCGGGCGGCCACTAGAAGTCCGCCCAATTCATCGTGCAATTCGCGTGATAGCGCCGATTTTTCCTGCTCCGACACTCCTTGCAAGTGCGTCGAGAGCGCGGCCAGTTCGCGAGTTCGGGCTTCGACCTGCCGCTCCAGTTCCGATTTTTGGTTGTGCAGGGTGGCGGCCTGGCGGGCGCGGCGACGCATGTCGCTGTAAACCAGGCGGATCGCGAGCAGCACCAAGCCGATATTCAATACGGCGCCCGCACCCGACACCCATCGCGAAAGGCGGTAGTCGGTCTGCCATTCGGCCGTGGCCGCCGCAGCCTCGGCTGCCTCTTCGCTGCGCATGGTTGCAACAATGGCGACGATGGAGTCCATCGTGCGCTTGCCGACATCCGTCCCCAGCACGCTGGCCGCCGCCGGTACGCCGCGCCTCTTGAACAGCGCGATGCCGTCTTCCAGCTCGCCAAGCTCCTTGCCCGTCAGGACCCGCAGCTGGTGAAACTCCCTGCTGTTCTCATCGCCGCCGTAGGCATCATGCAGCCTGTCGAGCGCGCGGCCTGCCTGCGTCACTGCCGCAGCGTACGGGGCGAGGTAACCCGTTTCTCCCGTCAGCAAGTAGCCGCGCTGCGCGGATTCGGCATCGGTAATGAGGCCCGCAAACTCGTTCAGCGCCTGTTCCCGGAGCTGCGAGCGATGGACGCGCTCATTGGTCATATTGAGTCTAGATTGACCGGCGGCGGCGAGAAAAAAAAGACCAATGAGGAAGCCGATCAGCAGGATAGGCGGCAGGGCGATGTACCACCGTCCGACCTCACCTAGCTCCTCGCCCAGGATTTTCATGTAAAGTGCCCGCGTTGCAGGCGATCAGTCTAACATGTGAGCCTAATCCTACAGGCGGGCCCGGGACGAACCGATGGTTCCGCACTGCGGGCACCCGCACAGTAGCCGGTGCGGTTTGCGCAATGGGCACCGCTGACCAACCCACTCGAGGAGGATGAAATGGAAGCGAATTTTGACAACACGGCAGACGCGGCGCGGGCCACCGGTCGCCGTGTGAAGAATGATTTGGGCGACGGCATCAACGACATCAAGAACGCCGCTTCCGGCGAGATCAAAAATCTGATCTCGGATGTCGAAGATCTCATGGCGCGGATCGCTGATCTGAAAGACGCCGATGTCGTCCGTGTACGCGGCAAGGTGCAGCGGGCGGTTGACGCCACCAAGCAAAGTCTCTCGGACAGCGCGGACTCGATCCGGCGTCAGGCGCAAAACGTTGCCAGCACCGCGGATGACTATGTGCGTGAAAGCCCGTGGCAGGCAATCGGCATCGCGGCCCTGGTCGGCGCGGTGGTGGGCATCTTAGCGACGCGGCGTTCCTAAAGGCTACGCGCGTGCGCGGGCTATGGTCACTGCCGAGAGCCGCCCCTGCGCTGATGCGCCATATCGGCGCCTATGTGGAATTGGCGGGATTGGACCTCGCGCGCACGCAGCGCGAAATCATGGCGCAAGTCGTGGCCTCCGCCGTGGTCGCGATCTGCGCGCTGTTTGCAGTGTTCATGATCTGTCTCGGTGTCATCGCCTATACCTGGAACACACCTTATCGCCTGGCGGCCATCGCCTGGATGGCCGGCGGCTTCATCGTCGTTGCCATTGGCGCCGCGCTATATCGCGCACGTGCGGCGCGCGAACGCTCTCCGATGCTCGCCGACGTGCATCGTGAATGGCAGGAAGATCGCGTGCTTCTCGAGCGGATCTTGTCCGCCGACGGAGAATGAAGGTGGCGGATCGTGATGCTGCTGCCAGAGATCTGATACGCACCCGGCTCGCGCAATCTCGCCAAGAGTTACGCCTGCTGCTCGATCCGCCTCCCCAAGCCGACGGCAGCCCGGCATCGGCGAATGGTCACGCGGGCTTTCCGCGCAGCCGCACCATGCAGATGCTCATGAGCAGCCGCGGCTTAGGCACAGCGGGTGCTCTTGTCGGCGGATTACTTCTCGCCCGGCCGGCGCTTGCCCTCAGACTTTTGCGGTTCGTGCCCGCCAGCAGCGTGGCGAAAATGCTCATGGCCAAGGCACTGGGCGCGCTGAAGTCCAAGCCGCCGAACGCACCCTAGCCCAGCGTAATCTCGCCGTAGTGATAGCGGCCATCGTCCGTGAGTTTGATCTCGCAGGCAGCGCCACTTAAGTCCTTGCCGTCGAGGGTTGCCTGCGCAACGCCCCGATTTACGCCGCGAGGATTTTTCACGGTGATGCGATAGCGCGACGAGCCGTGCTTGTACGTGAATTCGAAACCTGCCCAGGCGCGCGGAATGCAGGGGTCGACGACCAGCGTGCCGCCACGCAGCTTGATTCCCAAAATGCCTTCCGCGGCGGTGCGGTACATCCAGCCTGCCGAACCCGTGTACCAAGTCCATCCGCCGCGCCCGACGTGCGGTGCCGCGGAGTAGACATCCGCGCAGACCACGTAGGGCTCCACTTTGTAGCGGTGAATGCTGGCGCGCGTGCTGGAATGATTGATGGGATTGAGCAGCGAGAATAATTCGCCCGCCCGATCGCCGTCCCCCAGCAGCGCAAAGGCCAAAGTCGTCCACATCGCCGCGTGCGTGTACTGACCGCCGTTCTCGCGCAATCCAGGAGGGTAGGCCTTGATGTAGCCCGGATCCTTCGCGCTGTGATCGAACGGCGGTGTGAACAATTTCACCAGCCCGTCGCTGCGGCTGACCAGCTGGGTGTTGACGGCGGACATGGCGCGCAGCGCACGGCCGCGTTCGGCGGCGCCGGAAATGACCGCCCAGGATTGGGCCACGGAGTCGATGCGGCACTCATCGCTAGAGATAGAACCCAGAACCGTGCCATCGTCGTAGTACCCGCGCCGATACCAATCACCGTCCCATGCTTCTCTCTCGATGGCCTGCGCCAGCGCAAACGCATGCTTGCGCCAGACATCGGCATTGCCTGCCGCGCCGCGTACCGCGGCGATCGGCGCGAAGCGCATCAGCGCGGCATGCAGGAACCAGGCGAGCCATACGCTCTCACCGCGGCCCGCGATGCCGACGCGGTTCATGCCGTCGTTCCAGTCGCCTGTACCGAACAGGGGCAGCCCATGCGATCCCAAGCTTAAGCTTGAGTCGAGCGCGCGAACGCAGTGCTCGAACAGCGGCGCCGCATCGCCCTGCGGCGGGGCGGAAAAATGTTCATTGGTGCCCGGCGGGAGCGGTCCGCCGCTCAAAAAGGGCACCGGCTCGTCGAGTACGCCCAGATCGCCTGTGACTTCAAGATAATGAGCGACCACGAACGCAAGCCACACGCGGTCATCGGACACCCGCGTCTTGATTCCCTGGCCCGAGGTGGGAAGCCACCAGTGCTGTACATCGCCCGCGGCGTATTGCTGCGCGGCGGCTCTTAAAATATGCTCGCGCGCGATCGCGGGTGAGGATACGCACAGCGCCATGACGTCCTGCAGCTGATCGCGATATCCGTAGGCCCCGCTCGACTGATAAAATGCCGTGCGCCCCCACACCCGGCAGCTCAAGGTCTGATACAGCAGCCAGCCGTTAATCAGGATGTCCATGGAGCGATCCGGCGTCTTGACCTGAATGACGCCGAGGGTGCGATCCCAAAAGTCCGTCACGCCCTTGAAGAGCGCATCGAAATTCTCGTTGCGATAGCGTGCGATCAGGGAGAGCGCGGCGCCGGCGGAACCCTCCTCTCCGAGCAGCAGCGTCAGCTCCACGGTCTCGCCGGCGCTCAAGCTGATTTTGGTTTGCATCGCGCCGCAGGGATCCAAGCCCCCGCCCACACGGTTGGACAGATTTTGCGGTCCCAAGAGCGCTGCCGGTTCGGCCAGCGAACCGTGGCGTCCGATGAACTCGGTGCGATCGGCGGTGCAGCTCTGCTGCCGTCCCGTCATGTCCAGGAAAGCGACACGCGATTTGAAGTCCGCCGTCCACGGATTGCGCGCCAGCAGCGCGCCCGTCTTTGGATCGATGGCGGTGATGATGAAGGGGGCCGCGCGGTTGTTCTGATTGCCCAGCATCCAATCCACGTAGTGAGTGACCGACAACTGCCGCGGCCCATCGGAGGCATTGACGATCTTGAGACGCGAGATCTTGATGGAGTCTTCGAGCGGCACGAATTGCGTCAGCGTCAGCGCGATACCGTGCGAGGTGTGTTCGGTACGCGAGTAGCCGAAGCCGTGGCGCACGACGTACACGGAGGATCGCTCGCGGATGGGTAATGGAGTGACGCTCCACAGGTCCCCGGAATCTTCATCGCGGACATAGATCGCTTCCGCAGGGGTGTCGCTGACCGGGTCGTTGGACCAGGGCGTGATCTGGTTTTGCTGCGCATTCAGCGACCAGGTGCTGCCCGCGCCGTCGGCGGAGACCAAGAAGCCGAACTGCAGGTTGGCGATCACGTTGATCCAGGGGGCTGGCGTCCATTGGCCGTCATCGAGCACCACGACGTATTCACGCGCGCCGGCATCAAAGCCGCCCAGGCCGTTGAAGTATTCGAGCGCGGGCACCAAGTGCGGCGCATGCGTGCGCAATTCCTCGCCGCTGTTCTCACGCCGCAGGCGTGTGGCGCCCGCCGGTGTATCAGGGCGCCCACACTGCTCGCCAAATGCCGCGCGGCCGGTAAACAGCACCCGCGCCGCCGTCTGCAGGAAATCGCAATGCTCCGCCGGCATGGCATCGGCGCGTAGCGCTACCACCTTGCCCTGGGCGTGACTTTCCTCGCGGCCCTTCGCGCCGTCCTGGACGACGGCATCCACGGCCGCCTGCACCGCCTTCGCGCTGGCCGGAGCGGCCGCATTCATTATGATCAGATCCACCGCCAGACATTTTGAATGCCAATAGGCCTGAGCCCGCAACAGCTGTTTGAGCACATCGGCGCCGGCCGGCTCCTCGATCCGGCACAAAACGATGGGGAGATCGCCCGACACGCCATACTTCCACAGATCTGACTGGCCGAGCTGATTGCGATCGAGCAGCTCCGGCGCGGCGCGTTGCGATGAGTCGGAATACAAAACCCGCGCGGCAATCTCCTGGAACAGCTGCGCATCCTCAATGCTCAGTTTTGAGTCCCGCAGCTGAACCTCGGTCTTGGCCGAGGACAGCGTCTTGGCACGCTGAAACGCTGCTTCGCTGCCGAGTTTGTCGACCAGGCTCAATGCCTGGGCACGACTGGCACTGATGCCGGTCCAGAATGCGGCGTGCACGGTTTCGCCCGGATCGATGCGCACGCGCCGGCGCAACGCCAATACCGGATCGAGCACCGTACCGACGGTGTTGGACAGCGGTCTTGCATCGATGACGGATACGGCATTGCGCACGTCATGACCGCGCCCGAGGAAGCGGGCACGGTCGGTCTCGAATTGCAGGCCGCCGACCGCTTCGGCGTCCAGAGAAATGAAATGCGCCATCCACGGCTGCGCTTGACCCGGCTCGCGGGGCCGGCGGGTGGCCAGCAGCGCGCCGCGTTCGGCGACGTACTCGGTCTGCACGAACATCTTTGAGAATGCCGGGTGCGCGGAATCCGCCGCCGGAGGGCTCAATACCACTTCGGCGTACGACGTGAGCTCGATCTCACGCACGCCGCTGCCCTCGTTGGTAAGCGACAAATGCCGGACTTCCGCGTCGTCCTCGCTCGAGACGAAGATCTCCATGACAGTGCGGATGGGACCGTCCTTGCGGCGGATCTCGGCACGATCCGCGAAGAATGTAGCCTCGTAGAATTCCGATTCCCGGCCGATGGGTTGATAGCCGGCGGACCAGACGTGGCCGTTGAATACATCGCGCAAGAAAATGTAGCTGCCCCAAGGATCGCAGGTGGGGTCCTCGCGCCAACGGGTCAACGCGAGGTCTCGCCAGCGGCTATACCCTGAACCCGCGCTGGTGAGCATCAGCGAATAGTTGCCGTTAGACAGCAGCAGCGTGCGCGGCGTCCGCTGATACGGTGAGCTGAAGCGGCGGGATGAATCTACCGGCATCTTAAAGAGAGTCTACCGGGACTTTGAGGTTGCTGCGGCGGGAACATCGCGCTTGAAATCTCACGGAGGTAGGGTGCTAATTCCCAAAGGCGCAAAATGTGCGCGCAGTGGGCTTTGCAGAGATTACTTTAGCTCCGGATTCTCGCAAAGATGTACCCGACGCAGCGTGGTTAGATTGATGGAACTTTCGCATTTCCGCGATCAGTGCATCGACGTAAGAGGACGTAATCCTAAACCTACAGGCTGTCATGGATTCAATTTCCAAACCGCTAAATTGATGGCGGCCGCGAATGTCACCCACAAGAAGTACGGCAGCAGAAGGGCGGCCGCCCCTGGCCGCACGCGCGCGAACTCGCGCATGGTCCAGCCGACCGCCAACCACAGGGCAACGATATCGAACAGGCCGGCGCCGATATTTTTCAAGCCGAAGAATGCCGGCGCCCAAAGCGCATTTAGCAGCAGCTGAACGGCATAGGCGCCTATCGCGGCACCGCGGCCGCGATGATAGCGTTCGCGCCAGATGATCCAGGCAGCGATGGACATCAGCACGTACAGAGCGGTCCATACGGGTACAAACCATTTTTGCGGCGGCAGCCAATCGGGCTTGGCCAGCATGGCGTACCAGTGTGCGGCCGAGGAGGAGAAGCCGGGCGAAAACAGTGCGCCCAAGGCTCCCGCACCCAGCGCCAGCACCAGAAACAGCGCCAGCGCCGGGAAATTCGGCCGCGAATTGCGGCCGCGATAGCTCGTGGAGCTCTCGATGGGAATTCTCATTCGATCCGCAGCCTGCCTACTCTCAACCTGACGAACAGAAGGATGGCCGCCATCATTTGCAGCCCACCGAACCAGCGATATTGCGTGGTCAGCGCCAGCCAGATCAACCCCGACAGCCACAGCACGCCCGCCGCCACGCTCAGGTCGCGCCGCAGAGAGGCCGCCCGCAACTCCGCGCGCAGCCGCGCCACCTCCTTATCGACGGCGGGCACCGTGCCCTCGGCCGTCTCGCGCACCGCGGTCTGCAGAATTTGCGGTATCTGGCGCAAGGTGAGCAGCGCATCGGGCCAGTGCGCGCGAATCTCGCGCAAAATGGTGCGCGGGCTGGTGCGCTCGCGCATCCATTCGCGCAGCACCGGCTGCGCCGTCTTCCACAGATCCAACTCCGGGTAGAGCTGCCTTCCCAGGCCCTCGATGTTGAACAGGGTCTTCTGCAGCAGGATCAACTGCGGCTGCACCTGCATGTCGAAGCGCCGCGCCGTCTCGAACAGCCGCAGCAGCACCTGCGCAAATGAAATCTCCTTGAGCGGCTTGTTGTAGATGGGTTCGCAGACCGTGCGCACCGCCGACTCGAGTTCATCGACGCGCGTGCCCTTCGGCACCCAGCCGCTTTCGATGTGCAGCTCGGCGATGCGGCCGTAATCGCGGTTGAAGAAGGCCATGAAATTCTCGGCCAGGTAATGCTGATCGCGCGGCTGCAATGTGCCGACGATGCCGAAGTCCACCGCCGCATAGCGCGGATTCTTCGGATCGTCGATCTGCACGAAAATATTGCCGGGGTGCATGTCGGCGTGAAAAAAGTTGTGGCGGAACACCTGAGTGAAAAATATCTCGACGCCGTTCTCGGCGAGCTTTGCGATGTCCGTGCCGCGCGCCCGCAGCTCCTCGACCTGGCTGACGATGATGCCGTGAATGCGCTCCATCACCATGACATTCGAGCGGCAGTAATCCCAGTGAATCTGCGGTACATACAGCAGCGGGGAGCCGGCGAAATTGCGCTTCAGCTGCGACGCGTTGCCCGCTTCGCGCATCAGGTCCAACTCATCGGTAACGGTCTTGCGGTACTCGTGCACCACTTCGATGGGCCGCACCGGGCGAGCCTCGATCCAATATTGGTCGGCCAGTGCCGCGAGCGCATCAAGCACTTCAAGGTCCAGATCGATGACCTCGCGCATGCCGGGGCGCAGCACCTTGACCACGACCTCGTCGCCATTCTTCAAGCTTGCCGCATGCACCTGGGCGATGGAGGCGGCGGCCAGCGGCGCGGATTCGAAGCTGCCGAAAATGTCACCCAGCGGCTTGCCGAAGGTCTTCTCGATCATCGCCACCGCGATGTCGCCGGGAAATGGCGGCACACGGTCCTGCAGCTTCGCCAGCTCGTCGGCGATGTCGATGGGGAGCAGGTCGCGGCGCGTCGAGAGCGCCTGACCAAATTTCACGAAAATCGGCCCCAGGTCCTCGAGCGCCAGGCGCAGACGCTCGCCGCGCGTGCCGCCTATGCGCCGCTGGAACCAGGTCCAGGGCGAAACAAAAAAAAGATAACGCAGCGGCCGGTAAAGATGCGTGGCGCGCACGAATTCGTCGAGCCGGTGCCTGACCAGCGCGCGCTGTATTTGCAGCAGCCGTGCCAGCACCCGCAGCCGCATCAGGTTCCCTTCACGCGCTGCTCGATCCCTCGCAGGCGAGCTTCGATCCGGTCGACGCCGTCCCGCACCCCATCGACGCCGCGCAAGAACTCTTCCATTTCCGTCTTGGTGATGAGGTCCCGGCCCTCTTCCTGCAGGTATTCGGCGATGTTTTCGCCGGCCGTGCGCCGTGCGCGGCGCGCCCAAGTCCGCACGCTCTTGGCGAGCTGCGATAAATGCCGCGCCGGCATGTCGCCCACCCAGCGGGACAGCTCCTCCTCCAAGTCCGGACGCGCCGCCGCAAACAGGTCGCGGTACAAATTGGCGATCTCGGCATCACCGCGGATTTGCACCGATGACCGGGCTTGTGCCGCTGATCCGCCCTGGGCCGTGGATCCCGTCTGTGCCGGGGATCCATTTCGGAACAGTTGCAGCAGCGCGGGCGCCGATCCCGAAATGACCGCGTCCGCGGGAGAATCATCGCCCGCCAGCAGCGCCAGGCGCCCGGCACTGCAGACAGCGCGAACGCGGGTGATGCCCTCGACATCGACTTGCAGGCTGGTCCCCTCGAGGCGCATAGCCTGCGCTTGGGCCGGCGTCGATGCCGCGATGTTGCGATTCAAGACGGCTTCGGCTGAGGCCAACCACGCGGGAGTCGCAGGCATACTTGGCTCCTAGACCTTGTAGCCGCGATGCACGGCGACGATGCCGCCGGTGAGATTGTGATACCGCGCCAAACCAAAGCCTGCGGCGCGCAGCATGTCGAGCAGGACCTCTTGGCTCGGATGCATGCGTATCGATTCGGCTAGGTAGCGATAGCTATCGGCGTCCTTCGCAACCAGGCCGCCCAGCAGTGGCAGCACCTTGAAGGAGTACGCGTCGTACAGCGGCTTCAAGCCCGGCGCCACCGGCGTCGAGAACTCCAGCACCAGCAATTGTCCCCCGGGCTTCAAGACACGTTGCATGGATTTGAGCGCCGCCGCCTTGTCGGTGACATTGCGCAGGCCGAAGCCGATGGTGACGCAATCGAAGGCGTTGTCCTCAAAGGGCAGGCGCTCCGCGTCGGCGACGATGCACTCTACGTTGCCCACGAGACCCTTATCGAGCAAGCGGTCGCGGCCGATTTCCAGCATGGCCGGATTGACATCCGACAGGACGACTCGCCCCGTCTTGCCGACCTGGCGCAGCATTCCGGCGGCAAGGTCACCGCTGCCCCCGGCGACATCCAGCGCGCACTGTCCCGGCCGCAACCCCGTCAACGACAGCGTGAAGTGCTTCCACAATCGATGCGCCCCGAAGGACATCAGATCGTTCATGACATCGTACTTGCCCGCAACGGAGGCAAAGACGGCCCGCACACGCGGAGCCTTGTCGGCCGGCGCGACCTTCTCGAAACCAAAATCTACCGTGCGATCGGAGTCAGCCATGGCACCCTTGAGTTCCCAAGGCAGGCATTGTAGCCGACTGGGGGCGGGAGCCTTAGACAGGCTCCTAGGGCTTGGGCGCGTGAGATTTTCCTGAAATATCAGCCTCGGCGCAGCGTTCTTGGTAACGCGCCCAATTGGCGTCGCGGTCCTTGCCCAGTTGGTGCAGGACCGTCCAGGAGTACAGGCCCGTATTATGGCCATCGTCGAAGAACAGGCGCAGCGCATAGTTGCCCACCGGCTCGATGCCGCTGATCCCGACCTGCTGTTTGCCCCGTACCAGCGCACCCTCGCCGCCGCCGTGGCCTTTGACTTCGGCTGAAGGAGAAAACACACGCAGGTATTCGAACGGCAATTCGAAATGCGAGCCGTCATCGAAGCGCACATCGAGCAGGCGCGATTCGGTGCGCAGCTTGATGTCGGTGGGCACACTCAAAGGATGTACCGCGACAAGTCCTGATCCTTGACCAGCTCGCCGAGATTTCCCTCCACGTACTCGCGATCGATGACCACGCGCGTTCCGTTGCGGTCGGCCGCATCGAAGGACACGGTCTCGAGCAGGCGCTCCATCACGGTGTGCAGCCGCCGCGCGCCGATATTCTCGGTGCGCTCATTGACCTCGAAAGCCACTTCGGCGAGCCGCTGCACGCCGGACTCCGCGAATTCCAGGGTCAAGCCTTCGGTGGCCATCAACGCCGAGTATTGCCGGGTCAGCGATGCGTCCGGTTCGGTCAAAATCCGCACGAAATCGCCTACAACCAAGGGCTCGAGCTCGACCCGGATCGGCAGGCGGCCCTGCAACTCCGGGATCAGGTCCGAGGGCCTCGACATATGAAAGGCGCCGGACGCGATGAACAGCACATGATCGGTCTTGACCGTGCCGTACTTGGTATTCACCGTGCAGCCTTCGACCAAGGGCAGCAGGTCGCGCTGCACGCCCTCGCGCGATACGTCCGCGCCCACAGTTTCCTGGCGGCGGGCGATCTTGTCGATTTCGTCGATGAACACGATGCCGTTTTGCTCGGCGTTCTCGACGGCGCGCAGCTTGAGTTCTTCCTCGTTGATCATTTTCCCCGCTTCTTCATCGACCAGGAGTTTCAACGCCTCCTTGATCTTCACCTTGCGGGGGCGGGTTCGGCCGCCGCCCAAATTTTGAAACATGCCCTGCAGCTGCTGGGTCATTTCCTCCATGCCCGGCGGCGCCATGATTTCTATCCCTACGGGCATGGCGCGCACTTCGATTTCAATCTCGCGGTCGTCCAGGTCACCCTCGCGCAGCATCTTGCGGAAGCGCTGCCGCGTGTCGTTGTCTTTCGATCCCGACTCCTTGGACGCCGGCTCGCCGGTAAAGCCGACCTGGGCGCGGGGGAGCAGGATATCCAGCACCCGATCCTCCGCCGCATCCGCGGCACGGTGCCGAACCTTTGCCATTTCCTCTTCTCGAGTCATTTTGACGGAGATCTCGACAAGATCCCGGACGATCGAATCGACTTCCCGCCCAACATAGCCCACTTCGGTGAATTTGGTCGCCTCGACCTTGATGAAGGGCGCCTTGGCCAGCCGGGCCAGCCGCCGCGCAATCTCGGTCTTGCCCACGCCCGTGGGCCCGATCATGAGAATGTTCTTCGGCGTAATTTCGGGCCGCAACGCCGCGTCGACTTGCTGGCGCCGCCAGCGGTTGCGCAGCGCGATCGCCACGGCGCGCTTGGCGGCCTTCTGGCCAACGATGTGCTTGTCGAGTTCCTCGACGATTTCCCGCGGGGTCATCTGTGACATCTAGCACCGGCTCCCACTATAGCTACGCACACTGCCACTAGAGTTCCTCGATGGTCAGGTTGCGGTTGGTGTAAATGCAGATGTCCGCCGCGATGTTGAGCGAGCGCTCGACAATGTCGCGCGCGCCCAACTCGCTCTGCATGAATGCCTGGGCCGCGGCCTGGGCGAATCCGCCGCCCGAGCCGATGGCGATCAGGTCATGCTCGGGCTCGATCACATCACCCGTTCCCGAGATGACGTAGGTGCTCTCGAGATCGGCGACGCAGAGCAGGGCCTCGAGGCGGCGCAGGCTGCGATCGCTGCGCCAGTCCTTTGCCAGCTCGATGGCCGCGCGGGTGAGATTGCCGAATTTCTCCAGCTTGCCCTCGAAGCGCTCGAACAGAGTGAATGCGTCCGCCGTGCCGCCGGCAAAGCCCGCCAACACCTTGCCGTCGTACAGCCGCCGCACCTTGCGCGCGTTCGACTTCATCACGCTTTGGCCCAAGGTGACCTGACCATCGCCGCCGACCGCGACGTGGCCATTGCGGCGAACTGCGAGGATGGTGGTGCCGTAAATACGATGGGGATCGTGGATCATAGGAATTCTCGTACCGTGGGGTCGACTTCGAGCCCTTTCAAGCCGTGCGAGGGCGGCGCCGGGCTCGCGGATGGGCGGCGTCGTAAACGCTGGCCAGATGCTGAAAATCCAGGTGGGTGTAGACCTGAGTGGTGCTGATGTCGGCATGCCCCAACAATTCCTGCACGCCGCGCAAATCACCGCTCGATTCCAATAAATGCGTCGCAAAGGAGTGGCGAAACATATGCGGGTGCACGTGCATCGACAGGCCCTGCCTCCGGGCCCAGGTGCCCACGCGCAACTGCACCGCGCGAACCGACAGAGGCCGTCCGGCTTTTCCAACGAATATCGGACCTGCGTGCGGCGACGCCGACCCCGGTTTGTTGCGGATCAGTGCGGCACGCTCGATCAGCCATCGCTTCAATGCCTCGATGGCATGGCGCCCGATGGGCACGATGCGCGTCTTGGCGCCCTTGCCCAGCACTCTCACGGTCCGATCCTGCAAATCCACCGCGGCAGTATCCAGTCCCACCAGTTCGCTCAAGCGCAGGCCAGAGGAATAGAACAGTTCCATCATGGCTTTGTCGCGCGTTGAAAGGGAATCGTCCGCGCGAAAGTCCAACAATCGCGCCATCTGGTCCGCGTCCAGGGTCGCGGGCAGGCGTTTTTTGGTCTTGGGCGCACGCACTTCGAGCGCGGGATTGTTCTTGGCGAGGCCCTCGCGCATCAGGTATTCGTAAAACGAACGCACGGCCGACAAGCGCCGCTGAATGCTGCGCGGCGCGATGCCGCCGGCGTGCTCGGCCGCCGCAAAGGCGCGGACCTGAAAATTATTTAAGGCGGCCCAGCGTTGAACGTTGCGCTTCTCGCAAAAGCTCGAGAGCGCCAGCAAATCGTGCCGGTACGCGGCCAGCGTATGGCTGCTGAGGCGGCGCTCGACGTGCAGATGCGATAGAAATCGCTCGATCCGGCCGCGCTCGCTGGCGTCCAACGGTCAGGAGCCTGTCTTCCGCGTGAGCACGTCAGCGCGTCAGCGCGTAGGTCACGAGCT
This sequence comes from Steroidobacteraceae bacterium, assembly GCA_035997505.1. Classification (GTDB taxonomy): domain Bacteria; phylum Pseudomonadota; class Gammaproteobacteria; order Steroidobacterales; family Steroidobacteraceae; genus Bog-1198. Next base: position 18,174 of record DASYIN010000086.1, read on the forward strand.
CGCCGATGCGCAGCAGGAATTCGGTGCTCATGCCCGGATGAAAGCGTTCCGCGTCGCTGGCGCCGATCGCCAGGATGCCGAGCGCGCCTTTTTGACCCAGCGGCGTAAGGGCCACGGAGCCGATGGCCACCGCATCCTTGCCGAACAGATAATCGCGCTGCGCATCGCGCACCTGGCCGCAGCGCGGCTTGCCGGAACTCAGCAGCGAATCGAAAGTCCGCATGTCCTCGTCGATGGGATTGGCAATACGCAGGAATCGGCCCATCTCCGGCTCCAGCGCGCGAGCTTCCTCCAGAAACAGCACCAAAACCGAATTCATGGCGTCGAAGTCTTCGCGCAGCGAGGTTTCGATGGCGCTGATCGATTCCGCCAGCGTGTGGGTGCGAATCAATCGCTGGCTCAGGCGATGGATGCGATCCGCCAGCGCGTCATTGGCGCGCGCCACATCGACCAGCTCTTTGAGCTTGCGCTCCAGCGCCTGATTGCGTTCACGCAGCACCTCGACCTGGCGCTCCACCAAGCTCACGGTGGATGCCCCTTCGCGCACGTGCGGCAGACGCAGCTTCGTCAATAGCTGCGAGTTGCGCTCGAAGAAATCCGGATAGGTCTGCAAATACTCCGAGACGCTGGTGTCGTTGAGCACATCTGGCTTGATACCGCGCGCGTGACTCGTCGTCATTGTTTGGCTCCCGTGAATCGCGTTAAATCGATTGAACCTTTATAAACCGTGGTCGCAGGCCCGGTGAGCCAGATATGCTGGCCGGGGCCCTCCCAAGAAACTTTTGCGGCGCCGCCGGGCAAATCCACCCGCACTTCGCCATCGAGCAACCCTTGGCGCACGCCCACCGCGACCGCCGCGCACGCGCCGGTGCCGCAGGCCTGAGTTTCGCCGGCGCCGCGCTCGAACACGCGCAATGAAATATGGTCGCGCTCGACGATCTGCATGAAGCCGACGTTGGCGCGATTGGGAAAATGCGGATGCCGCTGAACGCTGGGCCCCCACAGCTCAACTTGAGCGGTGTTCACATCGGGCACGCGCAGCACCGCGTGGGGATTACCCAGGCGCAGCGCGCTCATCGCGATGTCCTTGCTCTCGATCTTCAAGGAAAACTCGAAGGGCTCCTCGAATTCCGGGATGCCCATGT
>DASYIN010000087.1:0-6014 GCA_035997505.1 Steroidobacteraceae bacterium
CGGCGGGGCTGTTCGAGGTGTTCTGATGGGATTGCGGGACCTATTTGAGTTGGGCGGCAAGGTCGCGCTGATCACGGGAGGTTCGCGCGGACTTGGGTTGCAGATTGCGAAGGGCTTGGGCGAGATGGGCGCAAAGATTGCCATCAGCGCGCGAAAGCCCGCGGAGCTCGAGGCGGCCAAGGAAGATCTCAAAAAGCACGGTATCGACGCCCTCACGGTCACCAATGACTTGTCGAAGCAGGATCAGATCCCGGCGCTCGTCGATGCGGTGGTCAAGCACCATGGCGGCATCCATATCCTGGTGAACAATGCCGGCGCGAGTTGGGGTGCGAAAGCTGAAGAGCACCCCCTCGAAGCCTGGCACAAGGTGATGACCTTGAATGCGTCGAGCGTATTCGCCTTGAGCCAGGCGGTCGCCAATCGCTGCTTCATCCCGCAGCGCTCGGGCAACATCATTGTGATCGCCTCCACGGCCGCGCTGCGCGCGGGAATGCAAATGAAGGCGGTCGCGTACTACTCATCCAAAGCCGCGGCGCTGCATTTGACGCGCGCGCTTGCCGGCGAATGGGGTCAGTACAATATTCGCGTCAATGCTATCTGCCCGGGATTCTTTCCCTCGAAGATGGCCAGCGGTGTGCTCGACACCATGATGGCGGACGTGATCGCGCGCACGCCGTTGGGCAGGATCGGCGGCGACAGCGATCTGCAAGGCGCGGCCGTCTACCTGGCGTCGGACGCTTCGCGGCACGTCACGGGGCAGTACATTGCCGTGGATGGCGGCGCCTCGAGTACATGACGATGAACGGCGAAGCGGCGGGACTGCGGCAGCCCCCCGCGCAGCACAGCTTCGATACGAGGCGGCTCACGGCGTGGATGCAAACGCACATTGCCGGCTTTTGCGGCCCCATCGATGTGCAGCAATTTGCGGGCGGTCAGTCCAACCCCACTTATCTGGTTCAAACTCCAGCGCACCGCTATGTGCTGCGGCGCAAGCCGCCGGGCAAGTTGCTGCCCTCCGCCCACGCAGTCGATCGCGAGTTTCGCGTCCTCGCCGCGCTCAAGGAATCTCCCGTGCCGGTGGCCCGCGTTCATGCGCTGTGCGAAGACCCGGAAGTGATCGGCAGCGCGTTCTACGTCATGGATTACGTCGAGGGACGTATCTTTTGGGACGCATTGCTGCCGGAAGCGGCCCCAGCCGATCGGCGCGCCATTTACTTTGAAATGGTGCGCGTGCTGGCGGCCCTGCATTCGGTGGATTATGCAGCCGTCGGTCTCGCCGGCTTCGGCAAGCCGGGCCACTATGTGGAGCGGCAAGTCGCACGCTGGACGCAGCAATACCGCGCCTCGGAGACCGAGAAGCTCGAGCCGATGGAGCGGCTCATCGAGTGGCTGCCCCGGCACATTCCCGAAGATGAGCAAACCTCCATCGTGCACGGCGACTTTCGCCTCGACAACACGATTTTTCACCCCACCGAACCTCGCATACTCGCGGTGCTCGACTGGGAACTGTCGACGCTCGGGCATCCGCTGGTCGACCTTGCCTACTATTGTCTGCGCTTTCACCTGCCGGTCGAGGAGTTCCGCGGACTCGGCGGCGTCGATGCGAAGAGCCATATGATTCCCAGCGAATCGGAGAGCGTGGCCGAATATTGCCGATTGCGCGGCATCGCGCCGGTGGCGCCGCGAGACTGGGCCTATTACTCGGCCTTCTGCATGTTTCGCCTGACGGGAATTCTCCAGGGCGTGCTCGCGCGCGCCCTGCAGGGCAACGCCTCGAGCGCCACGGCATTGCAAGCCGGCCGCAGGGCCCGACCGCTGGCGGAGCTCGGCTGGAAGCTCGTGCAACAATCGTTCGACGTCTGAAATAATTCAAAGGAATCCCATGGATTTTTCGCACAGTGAGAAAGTTCGCGATCTGCAAGAGCGGATCACCCAGTTCATGGATGAACATGTCTACCCCGCCGAACCGCTCTATCACAAGGAACTGGAGGCCAATCGACGCGCGGGCAATCCCTGGCAAGTGACCAAAGTGGTTGAGGATCTGAAGAAGAAGGCGAAGGCGGCGGACCTCTGGAACTTGTTTCTGCCGCATTCCGAGCACGGCGCGGGACTCACGAATCTTGAATACGCCCCGCTGTGCGAGATCATGGGACGCTCGCACATTGCGCCCGAAGCCTTCAATTGTTCGGCTCCCGACACCGGCAACATGGAGGTGCTGGCTCGTTATGCCACCAAGGCACAACAGCAGCGCTGGCTCGCGCCCCTGCTCGATGGCAAGATTCGCTCGGCCTTTGCCATGACCGAACCGAACGTCGCGTCCAGCGATGCCACGAATATCGAGTCTTCCATCCAGCGCGACGGCGACAGCTACGCGATCAATGGCCGCAAGTGGTGGACCTCCGGGGCCGGCGATCCGCGCTGCGAAATCTTGATTTTCATGGGCAAGACCAACCCGGAAGCGGGGCGGCACAGTCAGCAATCCATGATATTGGTGCCGATGAAGACGCCGGGCGTCAAAGTGCTGCGCACGTTGACGGTGTTCGGCTACGATCACGCGCCGCACGGACACGCGGAAGTGGAATTTGAGAACGTGCGCGTACCGGTTGAGAACCTGCTGCTCGGCGAGGGGCGCGGTTTTGAAATTGCGCAGGGGCGCCTTGGCCCCGGCCGCATTCACCATTGCATGCGCACCATCGGCGTTGCCGAACGGGCGCTGGAATTGATGTGCAAGCGCGCGCAATCGCGGGTGGCCTTCGGCAAGAAGCTGTCCGAACAGGGCGTCACACTCGAGCGCATCGCCGAGGCGCGCATCATGATCGACCAGACTCGCTGGCTGGTGCTGAATGCCGCCTACATGATGGACACCGTGGGCAATCGCGCGGCGAAAGCGGAGATTGCCATGATCAAGGTCGCCGCACCCACCATGACGCTGCAAGTGCTCGACTGGGCCATCCAAATGCATGGCGGCGGCGGCGTCAGCGACGACTTTCCGCTGGCGGCGTTGTGGGCGGGAGCCCGTACCCTGCGGCTCGCGGATGGGCCGGACGAAGTGCATCGCGAGCAGATCGGCAAGCTTGAACTGTCGCGCTACCGGCCGAAGGCTTGAGCCATGGCTAACGCGCACTTCAAATTTTGGCCTGATCATGCCATGCATAATTTGACGGCGCCCGCCACCAATATGTTCTACAACGCCGAGGTGTCGGCACGGCGCTTTCCGCACAAGCCGTTCCTGGTCTATTACGACACCCTGGTGAGCTTCTCGGAATTTCACGACGAAGCGCAGCGCATTGCGGGGTATTTGGAGCAGCGCTGCGGCATAGCCAAGGGCGATCGCGTGCTGCTGCTGATGCAGAACAGCCCGCAATTCATGATCGGCTACTACGGCATCCTGCGCGCCAACGCGGTGGTCGTGCCGTTGAATCCGATGAACCTGACTCAGGAGATCCTGCGCTACGCCAAGGATTGCGGCGCGAACACCATGCTGGTGTCCCAGGAGCTTTATTCGCGCGTCGAACCGCTGCTCGAGAGCGGCGATCTCCAGCATGTGATCGTCGCGGCGTATTCGGACTATCTGAAGGAAACAACGAGCTTGGCCGTGCCGGACTTCATCACCGCACCGCGCATCGATTATCAGGCGCACGGATTGTCCCTTTGGAAAGACGTGCTCGACGCCAATCTCAATCCCGGTCCGCTGACGGCGGGACCGGACGATCTGTGCGTGATGCCGTACACCTCCGGCACCACCGGGCAGCCCAAGGGATGCATGCATACGCACCGCACTGTGATGCACACCGCGGCGGGCGGCATGCAGTGGTTCGCTCTGCAGCCTGAATTCACGCTCCTGGCGGTGGCGCCGATGTTTCATGTGACGGGCATGCAGGGCGGCCTCAATGGACCTCTCTTCACGGGCAATACCATGGTGCTGCTGCCGCGCTGGGATCGGGAGGTCGCCGCGCAATGCGTCGAGCGCTACAAGGTCAGCAGTTGGACCGCCATTCCCACGATGATTCAGGACTTTTTCCTGAATCCGAATATCGAGAAGTACGATTTGTCGTCGATTCGCCGCTTGAGCGGCGGCGGCGCGGCGATGCCGGCCGCCGTGGCGCAACGGCTGGCGAATGTAGGCATTACGTATGTTGAAGGATATGGGCTGACCGAGACCATCGGCGCCACGCATATCAACCCGCCGCACCATCCGAAGCAGCAATGCCTGGGAATTCCCATTTTTGACACGGACGCCAGGGTTATTGATCCCACGACCTTGCGCGAATTGGCGCCGGGCGAAATCGGCGAGATCATCATGCACGGGCCGCAAGTTTTCCTTGGTTATTGGAATAAGCCCGAGGATACCGCGCAGGTTTTCATCGAACTCGACGGCAAGCGATTCTTCCGCAGCGGCGATCTTGGCAGAATGGACGAGGACGGCTATTTTTTCATCGTCGATCGCCTGAAGCGCATGATCAACGCCTCCGGCTACAAGGTATGGCCCACCGAGGTCGAGTCGCTCATGTATCTGCACCCTGCCGTGCAGGAAGCCTGCATCATCGGCTGTAAGGACGCGCATCGGGGCGAGACGGTCAAGGCCGTCATCGTGCCGCGCGCTGAATGGCGTGACCGGGTCGAAGCGCAGGCCATCATCGATTGGTGCAGGGAGCACATGGCGGCCTACAAGGTGCCGCGGATCATCGAATTCGTCGACGCGCTCCCGAAATCGGGCTCCGGCAAGATAATGTGGCGGGAGCTGCAGGAGCGCGAGAACGCCAAATCAACTTCCCCCGCGGCGAGACCCTCATGAAAGCACTTTTAAGCCGCCAGCCGGGCGGTCCAGAAACACTGACACTCGAAGACGTTGCCGACCCGGTGCCCGGCCGCGGCGAAGTGCGGATCGGCGTTCGCGCCGTGGGCGTCAACTTTCCGGATCTGCTGATCATTCAAGACTTGTATCAAATCAAACCGCCGCGGCCGTTTTCCCCGGGAGGCGAACTTGCCGGCGTGGTCGAAACGCTGGGCGAGGGAGTGACGACTCTCAAGGTCGGTGATCGAGTCCTCGTGAGCCCCGTACGCAGCGCCATGGCGGAGAAAGCCGTGGCGCCTGCCGGCAATTGCTGGAAGATCCCCGACGCCATGCATTTCGATGAAGCTGCGGCGCTGCTCATGACGTATGGCACTTCGCAGCATGCGTTGAAAGATCGCGCGAATTTGCGCGTCGGCGAAACCCTGCTGGTGCTCGGCGCGGCCGGCGGCGTGGGCCTGGCGGCGGTGGAGCTGGGTAAGGCGATGGGCGCCCGCGTCATCGCGGCGGCTTCCAGCGCTGAGAAACTGGCGCTGGCGCGTGAGCACGGCGCCGACGATGGCGTGCAATATCCGCCAGGATCCCTGGACAAGAATGCCGCCCGGGCGCTGACGGACAGCTTCAAGGCCGCCTGCGGAGCGCAGGGTGCCCACGTCATCTACGATGCCGTCGGCGGCGACTACAGCGAATCAGCGCTGCGCGCAATCGCCTGGCAGGGCCGCCACCTGGTCGTGGGGTTTACCGCGGGCATTCCAAAGCTGCCGCTGAATCTGCCGCTGCTGAAGGGCTGTGAAATTGTCGGCGTGTTCTGGGGCGAGTTCACGCATCGCAATCCTGCGCAGCACGCCGCCAATGTCGCCGCGCTCATGGCGCTGTATGTGGATGGTAAAATCAAGCCCGCCGTCACCGAGCGATTCCCGCTCGCGCGCGGCGGTGAAGCGATCGCAAGGCTGGGGTCGCGCTCGGCCCGCGGCAAGATCGTTGTGACGATTTGAAGCAGCGCCTCAAAGGAAATCAACATGGATCTTAAATACAATCCCGAGGAAGAAAAATTTCGCGCCGAGGTGCGCGCCTTTTTCGACGCCGAGCTGCCCACCGACATTCGCACCAAGCTGCAGCTGGGGCGGCGCATCTCCAAGGAGGACATGGTGCGTTGGCAGAAAATTCTGTTCCGCAAAGGCTGGGGCGCGCCGAATTGGTCGAAGGCCTTCGGCGGCACCGG
>DASYIN010000088.1:0-15147 GCA_035997505.1 Steroidobacteraceae bacterium
CATCGCTTCTTGAACGTAAATGAGTTCAAGGCTCTCTTTGCGCCTTCGAATCTGCAACTCAGGCTGGTTACGGACTACATGAAGTCGAAAGGCATCGTGATCAATGAAGTCTACTCAGACAATCTGTTGATCAAGGCGACCGGCACGGTTGAACAGTTCAACTCGGTGTTCTCCACCTCGATCCATGATTACGTAGACCACAAGGGCCGTCACTTCCGCCGTCATCATGGCCCTTTCAGCATTCCGCGATTGCTGAATGACGTGGTACTCACGGTTGCCGGTCTCGACACGCAAACGTCGCAGTTCCTCCCCAAGCACCGCAGCGTTTCGAGCAACGCTGCGCTCGCTCGAGTCAAACCCGAGATCACGTTTCCTCTTACCAACGGCACATCGACAGGCGTGCCGGGTGATCTGACCGTGGGCGACGTCGCGGATCAATACGGCGTAAATCCGCTGTATGCCAAGGGCATCAATGGCAGAGGCCGCACCGTTGGAATTGCCACCCTGGCCAATTTTCAGCCCGAGGATGCGTACACTTACTGGGACATGATCGGCCTCAAGGTTTTGCCGAATCGCATCACCCAAATTCACGTCGACGGCGGCGGTGAACTCTCCTCCGATGCAGGCACGGGCGAAACATCGTTGGACGTCGAGCAATCAGGCGGCATGGCGCCGTTCGCCAAGGTCCGGGTATACGACGCACCGAATACCGAAGCCGGTTTCATCGACGTGTTCTACAAGGCAGCGTCCGAGAATCTGGTTGATACGCTTTCCATCAGCTGGGGCGGTTCGGAAATATTCGATTTCGAAACCCCCTTCACGACCGACACGCATCTGGACCTCGTTGCCACGCACCAGGCGTTTGCGGAATTCGCGGCGCAGGGCATTTCGATGTTTGTCTCGTCGGGCGACGACGGTGCCTACGATGCCAATGGCGCGTTCCCGTCCGTCATTGGAGACCCGGCCTTCGTCGGTCCCTTCAATGCGCCGCTGACAGTGGATGCACCGGGCGACGATCCGTATGTCACCTCGGCTGGCGGCACCACGTTGGCGACCACGCTGGTTTTGAGGCACGGCAACATCGTGATTCCGACCGAACGGATTTGGGCCTGGGATTACCTGAACGACTACCTGTTCAACCTGACGGGTGTCCAGAATGACGAATTCTCAGTCGGCGGCGGCGGCGGCGTGAGCTTCGTGTTCCCGACTCCGGACTACCAAAAAGTCGTCAATGGATTGAAGAAGACAGAGCGGAATCAAACCTGGCTGTTCTATCCCAACTTCGCGGTCGGCGATGACGGGGTTCCGAACAATGACTTTACCCAGCCCGTGACCTTGTTCAACGTGCCGGGCAACTTCGCCGGACGCAATGTTCCCGACATCTCGCTCAACGCGGACCCGGAGACCGGATACATCCTGGTCTCGACCGTGGACGGCGGGCTCAACGAATTTGTCGGAGGCACCAGCTTCGTCGCGCCGCAGTTGAACGGTATTTTCTCCTTGATAGGACAGGCCAATGGCACCCGCCTCGGTCTGGTCAATCCGCAGCTGTATCAGGCATTGGCCGATCACGGCTACTCGAACAACGGACCGTTCGAGGACATCACTTCCGGGACCGATTGGTTCTACAAGGGCAAAGTGGGATATGACCAGGGCACGGGCCTCGGCACCATCAATGCCTCGGCACTCGTGAAGGTGTTCCGCTAGAAATTGCGAGACTCCGGGCGGCCGAAAGGCCGCCCGGCGTTGCTCGGGCACTTATTTTCGGCCCGCTTCGTCATCCGCACTTGGAGTCGCCGCAATTCAAGCAGGTGTTGCAGCCATCCATCATCACCACCGCGGCGGTGCTGCACTTCGCACACAGCTGCGCGCCTTCCGGGAAATGCGATTTTGAAAAGGCATCGGTCTGCTTGGTGCGGGCTTCAAACTCGGCGCGCTTTTCCTCCACCAATTTGCGTTGATGGACATCGAGCTCCGGCTTCTTGAGCAGTCCGATGGACTGTAAATGCCGCTCGATGACGTAGCCCAATTCCGCGATGGTGGAAGGCATGAATTTTCCGCCCGGCTGCCAATAGCCGCCCTTCGGATCGAACACGGCCTTGAGCTCATCCACCAGGAATGTCGTGTCGCCCCCCTTGCGGAACACCGCAGAGATGACCCGCGTGAGCGCCACGATCCATTGAAAGTGATCGAGGTTCTTCGAGTTGATGAAGACCTCGAAGGGACGGCGCTGCTCGTGCGGCGTGCCTTCGTTGAGAATGATGTCGTTGATGGTGACGTACATCGCGTGATCGGACACGGGAGTCTTGATCTTGTAAGTCGAGCCGATCAGCACCTCCGGGCGCTCGAGCTTCTCGTGCATCCAGATGACGTTGTCCTGGGCTTTCAACGCAGGCGCAGGCGCGGCCTCCTTCGTCTCAGGCTTCTGCACGCGGTACTTCGCGATCTTTTTGCCGATTTTGATGTGAGCCATGATCAAAACTTCCCGTAGTAGCCTTCTTTGAGCGCATCGAAGAGATTCGCGGCGGTATGCATTTCACCGTCGTATTCGATCTCCTGATCGCCTCGCGCCTCAACCTCGGTGCCATCTTCCAACGTGAAGACGTAGGTCGTGTTCTTCAAGTCGTCTTCTTTGACCAGCACGCCCTGGAAGGCTTCCGGATTGAAGCGGAACGTCGTACAGCCCTTGAGACCAGAGTCATAGGCGTACATATAAATATCTTTGAAATCCTCGTACTTGTAGTCGGTGGGCACGTTTGCGGTCTTCGAGATCGATGAGTCGATCCACAGCTGCGCCGCCGCCTGAATGTCCACGTGCTCCTTGGGTCCGATGTCGTCCGCGGAAATAAAATAATCCGGCAGCTTCTCGGCGGGGACTTGCGAATTCGCCATGGCTCGGGGATTCACCAGTTCGCGATAGGCCAGCAGTTCGAAGGAAAACACATCGACCTTTTCCTTGGATTTCTTGCCTTCGCGCAGCACGTTACGGAAATAATGATGCGCAAACGAAGGTTCGATGCCGTTGGACGCATTGTTGGCCAGGGACAACGAAATCGTGCCGGTGGGCGCGATCGACGTGTGGTGCGTGAAACGGGCGCCGACTTCGGCGAGTTCATCGACGAGTTCCGGGGAAGCTTCCGCGATGCGCTGCATGTAGCGGCTGTAGCGTGCATGCAGAACCCGGCCCGGCACGCGCGCGCCGACCCGCCATCCATCCTTCACCATTTCGGGACGCTTGCGCAGCATCTCGCGGGTGACCGTGAACTCCTCGCTCATGATCGGCGCGGGGCCTTTCTCTTTGGCCAGATCCAGAGCGGCTTCCCACCCCGCGACGGCCATCTCGCGCGATACATTCTGGGTGAAAGCCACGGATTTCTTCGACCCGTACTTCATGCACAGCATGGTGATGGTCGAGCCCAGACCGAGAAACCCCATCCCGTGACGGCGCTTGCGCATGATCTCGTCGCGTTGCTGCGCCAGGGGCAGGCCGTTGACCTCGACCACATTATCGAGCATGCGCGTGAAGACTTTCACGACCTTGCGGTAGGTTTCCCAATCGAAGCGGGCATCGTCGGTGAACGGATCGACCACGAATTTGGTGAGATTCACCGAGCCCAACAAGCAGGAGCCGTATGCGGGCAGCGGCTGCTCGCCGCAAGGATTGGTGGCGCGGACATTCTCCGTCCACCAATTGTTGTTCATCTCATTGACCTTATCGATGAGAATGAAGCCCGGCTCGGCAAAGTCGTACGTGGAGCTCATGATCACGTCCCACACGCGGCGCGCCGGCAAGGTCTTATAGATCTTGCAGGCTACCAGCCCTTCTTCATTCGAGACGTAGCCCTCGGTGTACGGCCACTCGCGCCACACATACTTCGCGCTGTCCATCAGGTCAGGCCGCTCCGCTTCGAATTCCTGATTTCCCAACGGAAAGGCCAGCGTCCAGTCCCCGTCGCTCTTCACCGCCTTCATGAACTCATCCGTCACGAGCAAGGACAGGTTGAATTGCCGCAGGCGGCCGTTCTCACGCTTGGCGCGGATGAATTCCAGTGCGTCGGGATGCCCGATATCGAAGGTGCCCATCTGTGCGCCGCGCCGGCCGCCCGCCGAGGACACGGTGAAGCACATCTTGTCGTAGATATCCATGAAGGACAGCGGTCCCGAGGTATACGCACCCGCGCCCGATACATACGCACCGCGCGGCCTCAAGGTCGAGAACTCATAGCCGATGCCGCAGCCAGCCTTGAGCGTGAGGCCGGCTTCATGCACCTTCTTCAGGATGTCGTCCATGGAGTCGCGGATCGTGCCGGAGACGGTGCAGTTGATGGTCGAAGTCGCGGGCTTGTGCTCGAGCGCGCCGGCGTTCGAGGTCACTCGTCCAGCCGGAATTGCACCGTGACGCAGGGCCCACAGAAATGATTCGTACCACTGGTCGCGGCCGGTATCCGTTTCCACATCGGCCAGGGCGCGCGCGACGCGCTTGTAGGTGTCGTCCATCGATTTGTCGACGGGCGAACCATCCTTAGAGGTCAGCCGATATTTCTTATCCCAAATGTCGAAGGAGGCTTCTTGATAAGGGATGCTGCCAACGTCTTTGGGCTGTATTTTGACCACCGTATTCATGGGTATCTACGCCGCTCCGTTTATAATTATCGAGCTCAACTGAACACAAATGGCGGTGTTCTCGCGAAAAAAAAAGCGCTGGTGACTTAACGTAAGCTGATGGGGACTCGACAGACCGTAATCAACACTACATCTTGTGTTTGAGGCGAGAGGGTACGGCTCGATGGCAACCATCGTCAAGACTTTTTTTCCAGTATTTTCGGTCAAAAAAACACAGATATATCAATAAGATAGCGGATTGTCCGCAGAAATTAGCTGATTACCCTTTCGGAAGCAGAGGTCAAGAGAAAAAAGCGCAAACCGCAAGATATTGTGTTTGCACACGTTATCCACATTATGTTCCATTGACTTTGAACTGCGTCACACTTTCTGCCCCATCCGACGGCTGGCGTCGGATCCTCATCGCCCGTTCGCTTGCCACTCCTTCTGCACACGCTCATCGCGCGCTCGCGCGAGTTGAAATGCATTAGAGCGACCCAATTTCTGGAATCACGCGCGTGAGTTTCGATTCACAGGATAAGTATTCGATATTTTTATTCTCTTTATAGGAGTTTCAAAACATGACTGTCGTACGTTATGAGCCGTGGGCGCTCGTCAGCCGACTGCAGAAGGAAGTTGATCGTTTATTTGGGGCGCCGTTGACGACGGCTGCCGATTCCGGCGCCTGGTTGCCGCCCGTGGATATCCACGAGGAAACCAATCAGTTCGTGCTGCACGTGGATTTGCCGGGCGTCGATCCGAAGGCAGTGGAAATCACGTCCGACCAGGGTGTGCTGACCATTCGCGGACAGCGCGAGGATTCACGCAAGGAGTCGCGTGAGGGCTTCCGTCGCATCGAGCGCATCAGCGGTGAATTCCAGCGCCGATTCAGCCTCCCGGAGAGTGCGGACGCACAGAACATCAAGGCGAAGGTCGCCAACGGTGTGCTGGAAGTCGCAATCCCGAAGCTGGCGCAAGTGCAGCCGCACAAGATCACGGTCGAAGCCGCCTAAGGGGATCCTTGGCACGCGTCCTTCCGTGTAATATCTCGTCGATACTGGCGGGCAGGCCGGACCATCAAGTCCGGCCTTGTTTTGCCCGCCGCCCATAGGATATTCGAAGGACCGCGCATGAATCTGCGTCTACAGTTTGCAGCCGCCGCGCTCACCGCGATCGCGATCGGCGCGCCGGCCCACGCTGCCGTTCCGGCCTCCGATGCCGCGGCTCCCATGCCCACGCTGGCCCCGATGGTCAAGCGCGTGTCGCCCTCCGTCGTGAACATCGCCACGCGCGGAACCATTAAAGAGCAGCCCGGCCACAATCCGCTCCTGGATGATCCGTTTTTCCGCCGCTTCTTCGATGCGCCGCCGGACTCGAAACCGCGCGAGCGTCAATTTCAAAGCGCGGGCTCCGGCGTCATTGTGGACGCGAAAAACGGCTACATCATCACCAATCATCATGTGGTCGAGAATGCGAGTGAAATCACCATCACGCTGCTCGACAATCGGACCTTCAGCGCCAAGGTCATCGGCAGCGACGAAGGCGCGGATGTCGCCGTTTTGCAGGCCAAGCAACCAAACCTCGTGGCCATGCCGTTGGGCGACTCCACCAAGCTCGAGGTGGGAGACTACGTGGTCGCCATCGGCAATCCCTTCGGTCTGCAGCACACGGTCACCGCGGGCATCGTCAGCGCGCTGGGGCGCAGCGGAATCAATCCGGAGGCCGGCGGCTACGAGGATTTCATCCAAACAGACGCATCCATCAATCCGGGCAATTCGGGCGGCGCACTGGTGAATCTGCGCGGCGAATTGGTCGGCATCAACTCGGCCATTCTGTCCCGCACCGGCGGCAACATCGGCATCGGCTTTGCGATCCCGGTCAACATGGTCCGCAGCGTCATGGACCAACTCATTAAATACGGCCAGGTGAAACGCGGCGTGCTCGGCGTGCAGCTCTACAGCGTCACCGCGGACATCGCCAAGGAATTCGGCCTGACCGAGACCACCGGTGCACTGGTGGCCGGCGTCGTGCAAGGATCGGCCGCGGAACGGGCCGGCATCAAGACGGGCGACATCATCACCTCGCTCAACGGCGCCACCATGAAGAGTTCCGGCGAGCTGCGCAACGCCATCGGCATGCTGCACGTCGGCGACAAGGTTGAACTCGGGCTGCTGCGCGACGGCAAGCCGCGCAAGGTAACGGCATTGATAGCCGATCGCGGCGAGGCGGAGTCTGCGAGCGCCGCCGAGATCAATCGAGGTCTCGACGGCGCCGAATTGGCCGATGGGCCGGATGGCGGCGGCGTTGTGGTAAATCGAGTGCAAGAGGCCAGCGCCGCGGCCCAAGCAGGACTCCGCCCCAACGATGTCATCGTGGGCGTAGGAAGAACGCCGGTAACGAACATGAAGTCGTTTCGCGAAGCCGTCAAGGGTGCGACCGTGCTGGTGCTCAAGGTCCGCCGGGGCAGCGACACTCTTCTGCTTCCGGTGCGCTAAATCGTGCGCCCCTCCTCCATAGTCGTTCTCGGCGGTACTGGGTTTTTAGGCACCCGACTGGTCGCCCGCCTGATCAAGGACGGCCACACGGTCACCGTCCTGTCGCGGGACCGGGAGCAGCACAAACACCTGTTGGTGCTGCCGGGGCTCACGCTCGAGAACTGCGATGTGTATCAGGAACCGCAGTTGAGCGAACGCTTCCGCGGCAAGGATGTCGTGATCAATCTCATCGGCATATTGAATGAGCGCGGATTCAGCGGCGCCGGCTTTCGTCGCGCCCACACGGAACTCACGCAGCATGTCCTGCAGGCGGCCCGATCCGCCGGAATTTCTCGCCTGCTGCAGGTCTCGGCGTTGAATGCCGCTCCCAGCGCACCCAGCTATTACCTGCGCTCCAAGGGCGAAGCGGAAAAGCTGATTCGCGAGCAACACGCCGTGGATTGGACGATCTTTCAACCCTCGGTGATGTTTGGGCCCGGCGATTCATTCTTGAACCGCTTCGCGGGATTGCTGGCGGCGATTCCCTGGGCCTTCCCCCTGGCCAGGCCTAATGCGCGTCTGCAGCCCGTGTCCGTGGACGATGTAGTGGACGCGCTGCTGCAGTGCCTGCACGGCGGCGCCAGCAGCCATCAGACCTATGAGCTCGGCGGCCCGCAGGTGTATAGCTTGCGCGAAATCGTCGCCCTGGTGGCGAAACTGACGCGGCGGCGCCGCTGGATCATCGGCCTGCCGGGTGTCATAGGCCGCACGCAGGCCTTCTTCATGAATTTCGTTCCGGGCCGCCCCTTTTCCGGCGATAACTATCGTAGCCTCGGCGTCGACAGTGTCTGCAAAGAGGACGGCTTCTCGAAGCTTGGGATTAAACCTAAATCCATGGCCGCCTCTGCGCGCTTGTTCTTGGGCGCGCAGGAAGACAATGCACGCCTCAGCCAGAATCGCGCTGCGGCCGGACGGGCGAGATCGGCGCCATAGCCGGGCCTCGCCGTAACCCGGGCCTCGCCGTAGCCAGCCTCAATGCGCGCTTGCTTGCGGGTGCGCGTCCGGATCGGGCCCCACCGCTGCATGGGCTGCGTGCACGGCATCGGCCGAGGGCAAATACAGCTTGGCAATGGCCAGCGCCAGAAAGTACGGCTCCGGATCATCGCGGTTGCTCAGCACCACCACGGTGAAGCGATGCGTCGGAAAACGCACGATGACATTGCGAAAGCCCATGGTTTCGCCCGAATGCCACAGCGATTCCCCCGTAATGCGCCAGCCGAAGCCGTATTGAACCTGTGGATCATCGGTTTTGGTGGCCGGCGAAAATGCTGAACGCAGCGATTCGGGGCGCAGCAGCCGGTTGTCATAGAGCGCCGCATCCCATTTAGCCAGGTCATCGATGGAGGAATAGACGCCGCCGTCGCCCAAAACCGCGCTCGTCGAACTCTGATCGGTGCGCTTCCAGGCATTGCCCTCGACACTGTAGCCGTAGGCGCGGTTCGCAACGCTCGAAATACCGTCCTCGAATGCGACCGTGGCCTGCATGTGCAGAGGATGAAAAATCCGCTGCCGCAGAAATGTTGCGAAATCGCTGCCGGAGGCGCGTCCGACAATCAGCGCGAGCAGCGCGTAGCCGCTGTTGCTGTAGCGATACTGCGTTCCGGGCATAAAATAAGTCCGATCTTCCGTTTCCAGAAGGCGCAGCACATCTGCGTCGTGCAATTGCGTGGTGGTCGTTTCGGGCATCACGTCCTCGTAGTCGATCAGGCCCGAAGTATGGGTGAGCAGATGGCGGATCCTGATCGCGTCTGCCGCGGCGGGCAGCGATGGCAGCCATTTGCGGATTGGGTCATCGAGCGTCAAGCGGCCATTCTCCACGAGCAACAATACAGCGGCGGCCGTGAATTGCTTGGTCATCGATGCCAGGCGGTAGTTCGTGGCGGGCGCCGCGGCAATTCGCGCCTCGAGATCCGCCAATCCGTAGGCTCGGCGGAAAATCGGCAATCCATCGCGCAGCACGAGCACGCTGGCGCCCGGCACCGCTCCCGTGTAGGGACGCATCAACTCATCGATCTGCGTCGCGGGATCCTTGGCCGGTGAACATCCCGCCGAGGCGATGAGCAGCGCCGCCAACCCGGCCCTGGCAGCCCGCCTGGTCGGACCGCTCACGCATCGTGTCCGGGCGGTGCTGGAAAGGCGCTCGCCGCCGCGAAAATCCATTCACGAAACTGGGCTACCTTGGGCAGCGCGAGAAAACTCTTTGGACAAACGAAGAAGTACGACGACGCGTACGGCACGGTGTGCTTGCCGGCGAGCTTGAGCGTGCCTTTCTGCAGCGAGCGCGCTACCAGCGTCCAGCGTCCCAGCGCATATCCCAGCCCCTCTTCCGCAGCTGCCAGCAAGCCTGCGGAGTCTTCGATGCTCGGCGCTCTGGAATGCCATGCCTCCTCCTCGGACGCCTGCGCCCACACCCGCCACGGCTCATCGCCGTTCTCGAGCAGCGGGAATTTCCTCAGATCGGTGCCGCGCTCGATCATGCCGTGCTGTTTGATGAGATCGGGGCT
The DNA here is from genome assembly GCA_035997505.1 of Steroidobacteraceae bacterium. GTDB lineage: Bacteria > Pseudomonadota > Gammaproteobacteria > Steroidobacterales > Steroidobacteraceae > Bog-1198. The sequence continues at coordinate 9,641 of DASYIN010000088.1, forward strand.
CGCCACCGGTACCAGCCAGTCGTCGAGCAGCTTCTCGCTGTGCATGTTCGGATAGTTGCCGCGGCCGAAGCGAATGGCGATGTGATTGGCGGTGCGCGAAAAATCGACCAGCTCGCGCGAAGTGTGAAAACGCAATTCGATGTCGGGATACTTGCGCCGAAACGACCGAATGCGCGGCATCAGCCAGATCTGCAGGAATGATGAGAGCAGACTGATCTGCAGCGGTCCCGCGCGGCGGTGATGCTTCATCTCCTGCAAGGCTGACTCGAGCTTCTCCAAACCCTCCCGCACCGCCGGCAGCAATTCCAGGCCCTCGTCGGTGATCTCGACGCGGCGCCCGCTGCGCCTGAACAGCGGAACCTGGATATAGGACTCCAATGTCTTGATCTGCTGGCTGACGGCCGCGGGCGTGACATTCAGCGCATCGGCCGCTTCGGAAAAGCTCAGGTGCGCAGCAACCGCTTCGAACACCCGCAATGAGCCCAAAGGCAATCGGTCGTATGCGGATGGCACCTTTAGATTTCCTTAACAATTGATCAGGGATTGAATTTGTTCGCAACCGACGCAGAGCCCAACCTATGCGCCGTGGGATCAATAATCAACGGAGCGCATATCATGAACGATTTATTCTTTGTCGCAAGACTGGTTCAAGGGATTCTCGCGGTGACCATCGTGTCGGCGATCGTGCTGGCGGTGCAATTTTCGCTGGTGGCGGTCTAGGGGCTCGCCGATGTACCGCACACCAGCAGATCTCGCCGGGCCTGATCGAGTTTTGCCAGCTCGCGAACGCGGCGGTAGAAGGCTGGCAGATTTCCGCCTACTGCCCTCAACTCGCGCTCAAAGCCCGGTACGCAGGCAAAGTAGGTCGCAATGGACGCCAGGTGGGCGTTGTTGATGTCCTGCCCAAACCAGGCGTCGAAGGGCGCGTGACCGCCCCATTGCGTGCGCAGCGCCCCGTAGGATTCGCGCAAGGCTTCGAAGGTCTCACGTTTGCGCTCGCGCATCAGCGGCGGCGGCAGGCCGGCTGCATACAGCTCGCGCAGCTTATCGCGGGTGGCGCTCATCAACGCGATCACCTCGAGATAGCGCTGGTGCTGCAGCAGGTGATCGCTTAAGTCCTTTTCGCGGCCTTGGCTGTCAAGCCAACGCCGCACCCCTTCCTCCTCCACCGTGGTCGCCAGCGCTTCGTTGAACGATGCGTCGTTGCGCACGTATAAGAGCTGATGCGTCAGTTCGTGAAAAATAATCGATGCCAGCTCGACGTCGTTCCAACTGACCATGGTGCTCAAAATTGGATCGTCGAAATGTCCGAGCGTGGAATAGGCCGCGACGCCGCCGACCACGACGTCGTACCCTTCGGCATGCAGTCCGGCGGCGAATTTGCGCGCCCGGGCCTCTACAAAGTAACCCCGGTAGCCGACGCATCCGACGATGGGAAAACACCATCTCTTCGGCTCGACGGAAAATTCCGGCGCCGCAACGACATTCCACACCACATACGGGCGGCCGATATCGGCGTACTTTCGATAGCTGCCGTTGTCCGGCAGCCCAAGCTCATGGCTGGCAAAATTGCGGATCGCGGTGACTGATTTGAGCTGGGCGCGCAGCTTCGCCGGCGTCGAGGGCGTATCGATGACGGTGCTGATGGGTTCCCGCTTGGACATCAGCGTGAGCTGGCCTTCGGCGCTTTGCAGCAGGTAGCAGCCGCCGCTCAAGGACGCGATCAGCGCAATCGCCCCCGCCGCGCGGATTGTGACGGCGATGCTGTTAATATTCACGCATGCAAGTGTATCTGGTTGGCGGCGCCGTTCGAGACGCTCTCTTGGGTCTGCCCGTCAAGGAACGCGACTGGGTCGTCGTGGGCGGCACGCGGGACGAACTGCTGGGCTTGAATTATCGCGAAGTCGGCCGCGATTTCCCCGTGTTCCTGCATCCGGATTCGCACGAGGAGTATGCGTTGGCGCGCCGCGAGCGCAAGACCTCGCCCGGATATCGCGGCTTTGCGGTCGAATTCGGACCCGAGGTCACCCTGGAAGAGGATCTCGCCCGCCGCGACCTCACCATCAATGCCATTGCACAAGCCGGCGATGGGTCCTGGGTCGACCCGCACGGCGGCCGCCGCGACCTGGAAGCGCGTGTGCTGCGGCACGTGTCACCCGCATTCATCGAGGATCCGGTGCGCATACTGCGCCTCGCGCGCTTCGCCGCGCGCTTCTCGCAGCTCGGCTTTCGCATCGCACCGGAAACCATGGCGCTGATGCGCACCATGGTCGAGCGCGGCGAAGTCGATGCCTTGGTGGCCGAACGCGTGTGGCAGGAAACCGAAAAGGCGCTGCGCGAGCCCGGCGCCAGTGTGTTTTTTCAAGTGCTGCGCGACTGCGGCGCATTGAAAGTCGTGTATCCGGAGATCAACGCGCTGTTTGGCGTGCCGCAACCTGAGAAGTGGCATCCGGAAATCGATACGGGCGTACACACCCTGATGGTGCTCGACCAGGCCGTGCACCTAAGCGCCGACGTGAAGGTGCGCTTTGCGGCGTTGGTGCACGATCTGGGCAAGGCGACGACGCCGCATCAGGAATGGCCCGGCCACAAAGGACATGAGGAGCGCAGTGTGACGCTCATCGAAGCCCTGTGCGATCGGTTGAAGCTGCCCGCCGAATTCCGCGAACTCAGCATCATCGTGGCGCGCTATCACGGCAACGTGCACCGCGCGTTCGAGCTGCGACCGGGCACCATTTTGGGAATACTGGAAAAGACCGATGCCTTTCGCCGGCCCGACCGGTTCGCGCAGGCGCTGCTGGCCTGCGAGGCGGACTCGCGCGGCCGTCTTGGGCTTGAGAAAGATCCTTATCCTCAGCGCGCATACCTGCAGGCCGCGCGTGACGCGGCGGCCACGGTGAAGCCGACGCCGGAGGATATCGCGGATCAGGTCGGCCCCTTGATCGCGGAGCGCGTGCACCAGCGGCGGCTGCGGACCATCGAAGAGATCGTATCCCGATCCCGCCCAATCCCTTAAGTTTGCGCCTCAAGCCAGGTGAGAATATTGGATACGGTGTCGCGGTAGAAGCGCTCGTACAAGGCGCGCGAGACGTAGCCGATGTGGGGCGTTGCCAGCAGACTAGGGAGTCTCCTATACGGATGATCGGCCGGCAGGGGCTCCGTGTCATAGACATCGATGGCCGCGCCGGCGATTTGACCCGCATTCAAGGCCGCGATCAGCGCCGCTTCCACCACGATGGGACCGCGCGATGTGTTGACCAAGCGCGCGTTCCGCTTCATCAGCGACAACTCAGCGGCGCCAATCAGTCCGCGCGAGCGCTCGCTCAAGACCAGGTGGATCGACACCACGTCCGAGCGGCGCAGCAATTCATCCTTCGACACGGGCGTCGCACCGACGGCGGCCGCCTTCTCGGCGGTGAGATTTTGGCTCCATGCGATCACCTGCATGCCAAAAGCCTGCCCGATGCCGGCCACCTTCGATCCAAGGTTTCCAAGACCGATGATCCCAAGGGTACGGCCCGACAGGTCCTCTCCGATGGTGTGCTGCCACCCGCCGCCGCGGACCGCCGCGGCTTCGGCCGCGATGTGACGCGCGCCGGCCAAAATCAAAGCCCAGGTCAGTTCAACGGTCGGGCTGCCGAAATAGCCGGTATGCACCACCTTGATGCCGCGCTCAGCAGCAGCGTCAAGATCGATGGAGGCATTGCGCGGACCGGTCGAGGCAATGAGTTTCAGGTTCGGCAGCTGTTCGATGAGCGCGCGCCGCAGCGGCGTGCGCTCACGCATCACGCAGACGATGTCGTAGGGAAGCAATCGCCTGCGCACTTCGCCTGGATCGGCGAGATGGTCGCTGAACACGTCGAGCTGCGCGCGCTTGGCGACTTCTGACCAGTCGGCCATCTTGAGCGCGGCCCCTTGATAGTCATCCAACACCGCTATTTTCATCTGCATGCCCTCTCCTACAGCGTATGCCGCAAATCCAGGAGCTTAAATCCCGAGAGCGGCATGTCCAAGGCTCGCAAACAAGCCATCACTTTGAATCGTTCGCCCATTTCGCCGGGCAGCAACAGCTGCCGCGCCTGATTGGCCAGGCGCGCAAATAAACTCTGGTCGGCCGCCGCCGCCAGGCGCATTTCACGATCAATCTCCAACCCGGCCAGGAAATGCGCCTGCGTCGTAAAGCCCGCAAGCTCAAGACCGGCATCGCGGCTCGCTTCTGCAACCCTCGTGAAATCCACCCAGGCAGTGATGTCTTGCAGCCCAATATGCACGAAGGGATCGCTGCTCATCCGATGACGGTAGTGGCACACCAGCGTCCCGTCGCGCCGTTCCGGCAAATAGTATTGCGCCCGCGGCAGGCCGTAGTCGAACCACAAGACCGCGCCCCGGGCCAAGGGCTGCGTGACGCTTTTTACCCAGGCGCTCATGCGCGGACAGTACTCGGAAGTGTAGCCCTCATCCCAGCGATCGCCGCGAGTGGATAATTCATTGCTGATTCGCGTCATCGCTGCAGTCGCGGAGCGCGCGGCCCAGATAAATTCCTCGCCGCTGATCGCGACACCCATTTCATCGACCAGGCCGTTGTTCCAACGAAAACGGGCCACCGGCAATGCGTCCAGCACTTCATTCGCGAGAATGACGCCCTCGAAGGGATGCTCGGGAGGACGGTCCAGCCAATGCACGCGCTCAATCAAGTGGGGCAGTCGCTGTTCGAGATACGCGCGCTGGCGCTCGCGCAAGTCAGCGCTGATTTCCAGTATTGAGTAGCGCTCGGGCAATCGACCTTCCGTCTCGAGGCGCACCAGGATGTCTGCCGCCAGGCGGCCGCTGCCCGCTCCTATTTCCAACAAACATCCCGAGTGCAGTTCACTCAATATTTCGGCGCATTGCACCGCCACGCAGGCGCCGAACAAACGCGAGATCTCAGGTGCCGTCGTGAAATCGCCGTCGGCGCCGAGTTTCTCCGCGCCGCCGCTGTAGTAACCGAAGGCCGGCGCGTACAACGCCAGGTCCATGAACCGCTCAAAGCTCAGCCAGCCGCCCGCAGCATTGACTTGGCTCATCAAGTGAGCGCGCGCAAGCGTGCTGTGCTCGGCTGCGGCGTCATCCTCCTGCGTCATTTCGCGCCGCTTCCGATCTTGCGGTATCGTTGCGGCGCATGGTCGTCATGAATGACAATTTCGCGCTGCGCGATCAAACGGTGTTGATCACCGGCGGTGCGCGCCGGGTCGGCGCCGAGATCGCGCGTGCGCTGCATGCGGCGGGCGCCAATGTGCTGATTCACTATCGTTCGTCGGCCGCCGCCGCCGTCGCCTTGGCGGACGAATTGAACCGCACGCGCGCGCATTCCGCGGCGATTTTTGCCGCACAGCTGCTGGACGCCGACGCACCGGAAAAGTTGATCGCCGCGGCGCTGCTCGAATTCGGGCGCTTGGATATCCTGATCAACAATGCCTCGAGCTTCTACCCTACGATGCTTGGCCAGATCACGCCGACGCAATGGGATG
>DASYIN010000089.1:0-27881 GCA_035997505.1 Steroidobacteraceae bacterium
CGTGGGCAACACGGTTCGTCTCGACTCGCACGCGGCGGCGACGCTGCGTTACATCCGGTCCTCGATGGAGGGTGCGGTCCTGTTTGCCGTTCCGGGCTCCGCCGGCATCGTCCTGGGATCGATCGCCCTCGTGGCGGCGGGGCTGTGTCTGGCGCCCGGAATGCACAAATATTGGTTGGGCATTTGGCTCAGCGCCGCATTGGTGGGCGCCGTGCTGGGAAGCGTCTTGATTTTGCGGGAGTCATCGCTTCGGGATCTAAGATTGGTCGGCACGCCGCTGCTCAAATTCGCGCTTTGCCTGTCGCCATCGTTGGGCGCGGGCCTGGTCATGACCGCGGTGCATTGGTCGGCAGGCAATCAGCATGCAATCCCCGGTACCTGGCTGCTGTTGTACGGGTGCGCGTTGCTCACCGCCAGCACGGCAACGACCCGCATCATCGCCGCTCTGGGCGCGTTATTCGCGTTGTTCGGTCTTGCCGCGCTCTTGCTGCCGGACAACTTGCAAATACTGATGCTCGGTGCCGGATTCGGCGGGCTGCATATCCTTTTTGGATTTCTCATAGGACGTATGGGACATGCCCGCAAGACTTAACGCACGTGGTGCCGCGCCGGCACCGCAGAAACGCGCGAAGCTCGCTGCCGTGCCGGCGCCGCCTGCAGATGCCGACGCCACTTTCGACCGTCTGGTCTACGAACGCGTGCGCTTGGGGATCATGAGTGCCCTGGCGGTGCGCGAGGAGCTGACCTTCAATGAACTCAAGGCCCTTTTCGATGTCAGCGATGGGAACCTAAGTGCCCATGCGCGCAAGCTGGAGGAGGCGAAGTATCTGACGTGCACGAAATCCTTCGAACAGCGCCGTCCGAGAACGGTATATCGGCTCACTATGCTCGGCAAGAACGCGCTGAACCGATACCTCGATCATGTCGAAGCGGTGATCAAGGCAACTCGCCGCAGCTGATTTTTTATCGTCAACTAACTTTGTGACACAAAGCGCATCATGCACATAGCAATCATCATGGACGGCAACGGACGTTGGGCTTCGCAGCGCGGTCTGCCGCGCACCGCCGGCCACCGCGCCGGCGCCAAGGCCGTCGACAAAATCGTCGAAGTTGCAGCGCGGCGCGGCATCGCCACGCTCAGCCTGTACGCTTTCTCTGCCGACAATTGGCGCCGGCCGCAGCCCGAAGTGGGCGCATTGTTCGCCCTGTTGCGCCGTTATCTTCTGACCCAGACGCCGCGCTGCCTCGAGCAATCCATCCGGATCAATGTCATCGGTAGACGCGACCGGCTGACGCCGGAGGTTCTGCGCACCGTCGAGCATAGCGAGCGCACGACCGCACATTGCACCGGCATGCAATTGCGTATTGCGGTGGACTACTCGTCACAGCACTCGCTGCTCGAGAGCTGCAGGCGCATGTCGGCCGAATCGGGCGACGATCGCGGGCGTTTCTTGAAGCATCTCGCCGAGGCGGATCACGCCATCGCAGCGCCGGATGTGGACCTTTTGATCCGCACCGGCGGTGAGAAACGATTGAGCGACTTTTTGCTATGGGAATGTGCCTACGCGGAACTGCACTTTGTCGAGTGTTTTTGGCCGGACTTCGACGAACTCGCCTTCGCGCAGGCCATCGACGAGTATGCGAAGCGCGAGCGGCGATTCGGGCAGATCAGCGCACCCCTCCACGGTCGTGCGCGCACGGCAAGCCGCGGATAGCCATTACCCGCCCCGCATGCGGTATTCTCACACTTATTAATAGGGGTCCTTCAATGTACGGATGGCGTACGCTGCGTCGACTGGTCCCCGCGGTCGCCGCGACACTTTTTTCGTTCGGTGCACACGCCGACAATTTCGGCCGCGTGCGCTACGATGCGCAAGCCGACCAATTGGTCGTTACCATGATTTATCGCGGCAGCAATCCGAATCACGCTTTCTCGCTGAAATGGGGCAAGTGCCAGGCACGTCAATCCGGAGATTTGCCGGGTGTGACCGTTGAAGTACTCGACGATCAATTCGATGATCCAGCGCAGCAGGACTATAGGAAAACCGTGCGCTTCAGCGTGGCGGAGCTGCCTTGCCCGCGGCCGATCAAGCTTACCTTGCGAACCGCGCCACGCTTCTTTTATACGCTGACGATTCCAGGCCGGTAACGCCTCGCGCGGCCATGCGTGTGCTGTTGATCGAGGACGATGCGATGATTGCGCAAGGACTTCAGACCGCCCTGCGCCAGGGTGGATTTGCCGTCGATTGGACGCGGGATGGCAAAAGTGCGGCCGCGGCCCTGCAAACCACTGCGTTCGACGTGGTGCTGCTCGACCTTGGCTTGCCCGACCGCGACGGCATCGACGTGCTGCGCGAGTTGCGCCTCCGCGGCGACGCGACGCCAGTCATCATTCTTACCGCACGCGATGAGATTCAGCACCGCATCGCCGGCCTCGATGCCGGTGCGGACGACTACATAGTCAAGCCTTTCGACCTCGACGAAGTCACCGCCCGTATGCGCTCGGTGCTGCGCCGCGCCGCGGGCCGCGGCGATCCGAGCATCCAACATGGCGAGTTGCGCTTGGACCCGGTGGCGCGGACCGTCGAACGCAACAAAGTTCCAGTCCACCTCTCGGCGCATGAATTCGCCGTTCTGGAAGCGTTGCTGCAGCGGCCCGGGGCGGTGTTGTCGCGCGCCCAGCTCGAGGATCGCTTGTACGGGTGGGACGAGCAAATTGGCAGCAACGCCATCGAAGTCTACATTCACGGCTTGCGGCGCAAACTGGGCAGCGATGCCATTCGCACGCTGCGCGGCGTGGGCTACTTCGTGCCAAAGGCATGAACTCGATCCGCGCGCGTCTGCTGATCGCACTGATCATCATGGTGGCGATGATTTCGCTGCTCGCAGCCGGCGTAACCTACCGGCGCGTATTGAATGAGACATCGACGCTGTTCGACTATCAGCTGCGGCAGATGGCGTTGTCATTGCGCAGCCAAATTTCCCTGGCCCCGCGCATCGAGGTACCCCCCGATCAAGGAGATGCGGATTTCGTGGTGCAGATCTGGGATGTGTTCGGCGCTCGGACCTATCTATCCCGCCCCGGGCTGCCGATGATCAACCAAACGGTATTGGGCTACGCCGATCTGTCGCTGCGCGGGGAAGCCTGGCGAGCCTACGGACTGCAGACCGCGGACGGCGTCATTCAAATCGCGCAACCTGCGCGCGTGCGCGAGAACCTGGCGCGCGCAGCGGCAGCTCGCGTGGTGATTCCGCTCATCTTGCTGCTGCCCATCATGGTCGGCGCGGTCGCCTGGATCGTAAGCCGCGGACTGCTGCCTTTACGCTTCGTCACCACCGAAGTGCAGCGGCGCGACGTGAGCACACTGGCGCCGCTGGGTACCAAGAACCTGCCGCTGGAAATCGAGCCGCTGGTGAGCGAATTGAATCGTCTGCTCGATCGCTTGCAACGCGCGTTCTCAACGCAGCGCGCATTCATTTCCGATGCGGCGCACGAACTGCGCTCGCCGCTGACCGCCTTGAGGCTGCAACTGCAACTGCTCGATCGCGCGCCTGATGAGGCTGCGCGGCTCGAGGCGCGCGGCCGGCTGGGCGCCGCCGTGGAACGCGCCATTCATCTGGTCGAGCAACTGCTGGCCCTGGCCCGCAGCGAACCACAAGAAACCGCCGCCGACTTCCAATTGGTAGACCTGTCGGTTGCGGCGGCCGAGGGCATCCAGGATGCCCATGACCTGGCCGTGGCGAGAAGCATCGACTTGGGGCTCGACGCCGCTGCGCAACTGCGCATCCGAGGCGATCCCGAGGAACTGCGGACGCTGGCGCGCAATCTGGTCGACAATGCCGTGCGTTATACCCAACCAAATGGGTCTGTCCAGGTACGAACCCGCTCGACCGCGAAGGATGCGGTGCTCGAGGTTATCGACAATGGTCCCGGCATCACGACGGTGGATCGTGAGCGGGTATTCGATCGTTTCTATCGCCGCGCCGCGGCGCAGGAAGGCGGCACCGGCCTTGGGCTCGCCATCGTCAAAGCCATCGCGGAGCGTCACGGGGCAGCAGTCCTGCTGAACGAGGCGCCAGGCGGAGGCCTGCACGTGACGGTGAACTTCCCGAGAGCCTCTTAAGACTCCCTTAAGGAAGGCATGTGATCCTGCCGGTAGAGCGTTTGCTCAACAGGATTTCACTCAAGGAGATTCACATGCAAGTTCGGAACACCACTCTGGCATGGTCTGCAGTAGGCCTGCTGGCCGTGGGCACTGCCACGGGCCTATCCGCCCACGGCATCTTACAGACTGCCGCGCCGGCCGCGACTTCTGCGAGCAGCAATGCGACCCAACCCCCCGATGCGACTCAACCTCCGCCGTCGCAACCCATTCCGATGATGACCGCGCCGAACTACCGCGCGATCGTTGCGCGCAATGAGGCAGCGGTTGTGGGCATTACGACCGCAGGTCCGATGACCACCGCCGACCCGCAAGAGTTCAACTTCGGCGGCCAGGGCGATGACAATCCCTTCGCCCAGTTTTTTCGCGGCCATCAGATGCCGCGGCCGCACGGCATTCAACATGCCCAAGGCTCGGGATTTTTGATTTCTTCCGACGGTCTGGTGCTCACCAATGCGCACGTCGTGGACGGCGCCAAGGAAGTGACGGTGAAACTCGCCGATCACCGCGAGTTCAAGGCCAAGGTTTTGGGCGCGGACAAGAGCAGCGACATTGCAGTGCTCAAAATCGACGGCCACGGTCTGCCGAGCGTCACCATCGGAGACTCGAATAAATTGGGCGTGGGAGACTACGTGCTTGCCATCGGCGAGCCATTCGGTCTCGAGGAGACGGCCACAGCCGGAATCGTGAGCGCCAAAGGCCGTTCCCTGCCGGGCGACGGCTACGTACCGTTCATTCAGACGGATGCGGCGGTCAACCCCGGCAATTCGGGCGGTCCGTTATTTGACGCCTCGGGCGCGGTCGTCGGCATCAACGCGCAGATCTACAGCAACTCGGGTGGATTTCAGGGCGTCTCGTTCGCCATCCCCATCAATCTGGCGGTGCAGGTCAAGGATCAAATCGTCAAGACCGGCAAGGTCGCACATTCACGACTGGGCGTCGAAGTGCAAACGATGAATCAAACCTTGGCCGACTCCTTCAAATTGAAGTCGCCCAACGGCGCGTTGGTGGCCAAGGTGGCTCCCGAGAGTGCCGCGGAGCAAGCCGGCATCAAGGTCGGCGATGTCATTCTGAAATTCAACGGCGCCCCGATCATCGATGCAGGCCAGTTGTCGCAGCACGTCGGTGTCGCCGCCCCCGGCGAAAAAGCGTCGATCGAAATCTGGCGCGACGGCAAGACCATGGACCTGACCGCGACCATCGGCAACGCGGCAACCCTGGCGTCCGCCGACGATTCTTCCGGCGATCCATCGCAGGCGAAGTTGGGTTTGGCCCTGCGCCCCTTGAACCCTGAGGAGCGCCGGCAAGCCGGCGTGCCCGGCGGGCTAATCGTCGAGGACGTGCAAGGGCGCGCCGCCGAAGCCGGCATTCAGTCCGGCGACGTGGTGCTATCGGTCGATGGCACTCCGGTGCAGACGGTGGCGCAGTTGCGCAAAATGGTGAAGGACCACGATAAGCAGATTGCACTGCTCATCCAGCGCGGCGAGGCGCGCTTGTTTGTCCCCGTCACCTTGGGCTGAGTGAAATGGGCTCGCCGGTACGCAACTATGCGTACCGGCGAATTGCCCGTGACAGCGAGCGCGGCAGCGTTTATAACGGCGCAGCCGTCGGCGGCGAATCGCCGTCTCTTCAGGAACGCTCCAGTGGATGACGCATCGGTTTGGAATGGAAACTGGGCCTGGAGTCTGCCGTTGATTCTGGTCACCGTCATCTTTCACGTCATCGGCCTGGTTTTCATCAATCAAAGGGTCATTCGCGCCAAGCGCTTCTTGCGAAAGGGCCGCGGATTTCTCGTCGTATTTTCGATGATCTTGGGCGCGGCAACCCTGGGCGCGATTTTGCTGCATGCCTTGGAAGCTGCGATGTGGGCCACGATGTACAAGATCCTGGGTGCGTTGCCGGACGGCAAGTCCGCGGTGCTGTACTCCTTGAGCGCAATGACGACCTACGGCCACGAACACTTCGACCTGGCAAACCATTGGCAACTCATGGGCGCGCTCGAGGCCTTGAACGGCATGATTCTGTTCGGACTTACCACTGCGTTTCTTTACGGAATGATCAGGGAACTGCTGACGCAACGAAGTGCCCAAGACACAGGGCCTTGAGGCCGCTCACGGTGCTGCAAAGCCGCAAGATGCCGCCGGCCTTGTGTTTTGGCTTTTCAGCTCTAGTGATGGGACACCAGAAACCTTACAGTGGCAGGATATGGCGACAGGTTGGGCAAAAGAAGGTGCCGTGCAGGAACAGATCGACGCGACGGTCAAGGACGCGATTGAGCTGGCGAAGAGCCGTTTGCCGCAGGGCCCGTCTTTGAGCCACTGTGCCGAATGCGGTACCGAGATTCCGCAAGCACGTCGGGACGCGGTTCCCGGAGTACGCCTTTGTCTGTCCTGTCAAGACAGCCATGATCGAGACGCGGTGCATTCCGTCGGATACAACCGCCGCGGCAGCAAGGACAGTCAGCTACGCTGATTTCTTCAACAACCCAAGCTGCAGCAAGCTTTCGGCAGTGGCGACAATGGCTTCTTCGCTGGAACGCGGCGTCCACCCCAGTACGCGCTTGGACTTCTCGTTGGTGCCGTTCTTCAGCTTGCCGAGTTCCGGCAAAATCTGCTTGACGGCAGGATCGCGAAGCGCGGCAACTCGAATCAGCCAGTTGGGCAATTGCCGGGTGGGCACTTTGTCGCCCGCTGCGCCCATCCGCTGCTTGAGCACCATGGCAATATCGCGAATCAACATGAAATCTCCGGCAGTCGCCAGAAAACGCTCGCCTTTGGCCGCCGGGTGAGTCATGGCGCGGATATGCAGATCGGCTACATCGCGCACATCGACGACGCCGAAACTGAGGCGCGGGCTGCCGGGCACGCCGCCCGACATGAGGCGTTGTATGAGCAGAACCGACGTTGAATAGTCAGGCCCCAACACCGGACCGAATACGGCCACGGGATTGACCACCGACAGCTCCAACGCACCGCCCTGCTGCGCCATGAAATCCCATGCGGCGCGTTCGGCGAAGGTTTTGGATTTCACGTAGGCCGTTACGTCGTTCCCCGTTGTCACCGTCCAGTTGGTCTCGTTGAATGGCGCACTCTGCGGCGGATGTCCATAGCCGATTGCTGCAAACGACGAGGTCAGCACGACACGCTTTACACCGGCATCGCGCGAAGCGCGCAATACACGTAACGCGCCCTCGCGCGCAGGCACAATCAGCTCGTCCTCGTGCTGGGGAACAGTCGCGGGGAACGGCGATGCCACATGCAGCACATATTCGCAGCCCGCTATGGCCGTGGCCCAGCCGGTGTCGCCGTTCAGATCCGCCGCAAAAACCGCCAAGCGATCGCCTGGCTCGACACCACCCTGCTTCAGCATGGCGCGCACCTCGGGCTCGCGTTTCAAATCCCGTACCGTGGTGCGCACCTGATGCCCGGCATTCAGGAGCTGCAATAGGGTGTGACTTCCGATGAATCCCGATCCACCGGTTACCAGAACTACCATGTTTGACTCCCCGGCCCTGCATCCGGGCGACTGATTGGCATGAACTTTTATTGTCGCGCGCCATATTGCGGCAATTCGTTTCAAGCATCAACGATGCCCGGCAATTGACGGTTTAATAGGACGCTTCTGACCTCGCCTTGCAGGAAACCTCGTCTGGAGGCGTGTGGCGATGCGCAGCAAGCTGATGATAATGAACAAAGCCAAAAGACTCGACGAACTCGTCGGGGGCGTCGAAGACCTCCTGGCGCGATTGCCGGATGATCTGAATCCAGAAATACTTGCCCTGTGCGAGAGGGTGGATGCAGAAATCATGGATGCCTGGACGACGATCTCGCACGAACGCGCCCGGAGTCTTAGGCTCGTCAATCGTGCCGCAAGTCAACCCTGGATGATCGTCGGCCTCGCGCTAGTGGCCGCCACCTTGCTGGTGAAGCGACTGGCGCAGTCGCGCATCCTCGAGCATCGTTAACGAGCTGGCCGAGTCTTCCGCGTCGTTTTGCTTGGCGTTTTGCCGGCGCCTTTGCGGTTCGCGCGCAAGGGCTTACCGGCTACTTTTCGGATCGACAGCCGCTCACCGGGCTCGAGTGATTCAACCAACTTGATGAATTTGGCAACCAATAGTTTGATGTCTTTTTCGCGTCTTCCCATGGCCATCGATTCTCTCCTGTGACCTGCCTCATTATGGCTTCTAAACGAGCTGGCGACGCATCCAAGAAGAGCATGGCGTCCGTAGGCGGAGTCTGACCGAGTTGCTATGTACCAATATACATTGGTACAATAGTGTTTTCGGCGGGAAGATGCCCATGGTCGAGATCGAGCGCGTGCAAACCGGGATAAGGATCGAAAAACGACTGCTGAAGGTGCTAAAGGCGCTGGCCGAATTGAAGGATCTCTCGCTTGGCGATTTGCTGGAAGGCATCCTGCTGCACGCCTTCGAAGGAAAGACGCCCTTCTCCAAAGAGACCCTGGCGCAGATCGCCGAGCTGCGAAAGATATACCGCATGCCGCTTCGGGCCGGCGACAGTCATCAGCTGAAGGAGAGGCCGGCATGAGGGCAGCGGCCGACACGCTTCACGAATGGCAGCATACTTGCGAACCGCTGCATACTTGCGAGGAATTCGCGTTCACCGCCAACGCGCCGCTTGATGTCACCTGGCCGCTGTTCGGCGCGGATAAGGAACGGGTGTGGGCTCCCGACTGGAATCCGGTTTTTGTCTGGCCCAAGAACGCACTCGACCAGGAGGGCATGGTTTTCAAAGTGCCTCGCGGAGATAAAACTGCGGTGTGGGTGAACACCGCGCTCGATCGGGCAGCCAATCGCCTTCAATACGTCTACGTCCTGGCCGACGTGATGGTCACGGTTATAACGCTACAACTGGCGCCGATCGCTCAAGGGACGCATGTGACGGTGACGTACTCACGCACGGCCCTCGAAGTGGCTGCCAACGATCTGGTAAGGGAGATGGCGAATCAGGATAGAGGTGCGGGCGGAGAATGGGCCCTGCAAATCAATACTTATCTGCTAAAGGGGGCGGTAGACTTGGCGCCATGAAGTACGCTGCCCCCCAAGGGCTAAAAGCGCGCGCGACCAAGCTTCTCGTGAAATGCCTCGGGGCACTGCTCTTGACCGGGGCAGCGATGCCGGCTCTCGCCGCCTACTTCACCTTTCAAGGCCAACTGGAATTTCAAAGCGCTCCCGGCACGGCTTGCGCGGCCATGTCCGCCGGCAGCTTCCACGTCGTCATCGTCGGACGCAACCAAGTGGGGCCCGGAGGCGGCATCGAAGCCTATCTGTACGGCGAGCAATTACTGCACGCGTATATCAAAGGCAGCACTCCCAGTCTGCTATCGCTGGCCTTCATCGGCGAATCCGGCCCCGCGCATACGATGCGCTTGCGCAGTTCGGGCCCCGGCGCATATATCGGCGAACTTCAGGCCAAATCCTTGCTGGCAGCGCTTTATTCCTGCGACTTCGTCAGCAGCCAGATCCGGCTCAATCAGGTTGCGGGTGCCGATCAGGCATCGTTCGAGCGTGCATCGAGCCAATTTCAACTCGACACCCAAGCGTTGCAAGCTGCAGTGCAGGGGTTGCAGGGCAAGGTGAGGGAGTCCATCCCGACGCTCGAACGGGCGATGGCCGCCAAGCAACAGGCCCTCGACCCCGAACATCCGCAGTTACTCCCCTATTACTTCTTTCTCGCGCAGCTGCATTTCGCCGAAGGCAGCATTCCGGCCGCGCTACCCCTGCAGCGATCTGCGGTAGGAGTCTGTGAAAAACACTATGGGCCCGAGAGTGCGTGCGCCGGTGCCATGCTGGCGAATTTGGGCGCTACGCTTGCCGACAGCGGCGAGTACAGCGAAGCCGAGAGCACCCTGCGACGCGCATTGGCGATCTGCGACAAGATCTTTGGGCCCAACTCGGCGGTGCGCGGCATTGCCCTGAACGGACTCAGCAGCGTGTTGATCTACACCGGCCGCTACGCCGAAGCCGAGGCGACATTGTCGGAAGCGCTGAGGCTCAATAAGAAGTGGCCCAATCCTGACAATGCCAATGTCGGCATCAGTCTCAATAACTTCGGGGTGCTGTATCGGCTTACCGGACAGTACGGCAAAGCCGAAACCGCCATGCGGCAAGCCGTGGCGATCGATGAAAAGGCCGTGGGCGCCGACAACCCGCTCACCATTCTCAATACCGTGGTGCTGGCGCAAGTTCTGCACGTCTCCGGTAAGAACGCCGCCGCGGAACCAATCGCGCGACGCGCCCTCGCGGCCGCGGAAAAGGTTTTGGGGTCGGAACGTCAAGATCATCCCGCGCTTGCCGCGGCGCAAATTTGCCTGGCTGAGATTCTGCGGCAGTCGGGCCGCTTTGCAGAAGCCGAACCGCTGTATCGCAAAGCCCTGGCAAACGGCATCAAGTATCTCGGGCCGGATCACCCGAACGTGGCTGCCGTCGGCTTGTTGCTTGCGAAACTATTGCATGACACGGGACGCGATCAGGAGGCGTTGGAGCTGCTGCACCACGCCGATGTGGTTGCGCATGTCTCGGGCAATCAGATGATCGCATGGCAGGTAGCCGGCGAATTGATGCAGATCTATGCCGCCGGAAAATCCGCGACACCAGTGAAGGCCATCTTCTACGGGAAGGAAGCCGTCAATGATCTGCAAAAACTGCGCGGCAATCTTTCCGCTTCCAGCCGCGAGGCGCAGCAAGCCTTTGTCAGTTCCGCCGAAGTCAGCGCCATCTATCGAATCCTCGCGAGTCTCTTGATCAGCGACGGCCGCAGCTCTGAAGCGCAGCAGGTGCTGGCCATGGTCAAGGAGCAGGAGTTCTACGAGTTCACGCAGCGCGCGTCGGTGTCCGATGAGCCCAAGACCGTGGCGACATTGAACTCGAGTGAGAAGAAGCTTGCCGAGCTGGACACGCAGTATGTCAGTCTGGGAAAGGAGTACGGGACCCTCAAGGAGAAATTTCAAAAACAGGGCGACAAGCTGAGCGCGGCCGACCGCACACGTCTGGATGCCTTGCGCAAGGCGATGGACTCGGCGCAAGCCAATTTCGAGACAAGTGCTGCGGCCATTGCCAAGAACGCGAATGACCCTGAGGCGCGCAAGCGCCGGCAAACCGAAATCAACGACTACAGCCGCGCCTTTCAAGGCACCCTGAAGGATCTGGGGCACGATGCGGTGGTTGCCCAATACATCATCCTCGATGATCGAGTTGCGATTCTGTTGGCGACCCCCAATGCCGTCGTCGCAAGGGAATCCAAAGTCAAACGCGAGGATTTGTATGCCCAGATTCGCAGCTTTCGAAGAACCCTGATCAATCCGGGTCAGGACCCCTTGCCGGAAGCCCAGGGACTCTACCAACTGCTCATCGCACCGATTGCCGACGATCTGCGCCAAGCCGGCGCGAAGACCGTGATGCTCGATCTGGATGACATGCTGCGCTATCTGCCCTTCGCTGCGCTCCACGATGGCAAGAGCTATCTGGTTGAGAATCTGTCGATCGTCATGGTGACCGAAGCGGTGCGCGACAAACTCGGAAAACCTCCAAAACCGGATTGGTCCATTTGGGGTCTCGGCACCACCAAAGCGGGCCCCGGATATGAGGCGTTGCCGTATGCCAACGTCGAACTGAACGGCATCACCGGCCAGAAAGGCATTCTCACAGGCAAGGTGCTGCTGGACGGCGCCTTCACGGAAAAATCACTGCGCGACGGACTCGATCAGGCCTATCCGATCATTCACGTCGCCAGCCACTTTCAATTTACGCCCGGCAGCATGGACGACTCGTTTTTATTGCTGGGCGACGGCAGTCATTTGAGCCTCGCGCAAATCAAAACCAAGCTGGATTTCAACAGCGTCGAGCTGTTGACCCTGTCGGCCTGCGAGACCGCGATGGGTGACGACAGCACATCGCACCATGGCGTCGAGGTCGAAGGGCTCGGCGCGATCGCCCAGCAAGCCGGTGCGAAAGCCGTGCTCGCAACATTGTGGCCGGTGGCCGATGCCAGCACCGCGGCACTGATGCGGGCGCTCTACCAAGCACACAAAGTGGATCACTTGGACAAGGCCGACGCGCTCCGGCAGGCGCAATTGGCTTTGCTGCGCGGGACGGTCGCTGCGGCCGATGCCGGCAACGCTGCGCGTGGTTTGGCTCGCGCCAGCACAGCCCGGGCGTCCGGCAATTTTAAAGTCGATCCGTCGGCACCCTACGCGCATCCTTTTTTCTGGGCGCCCTTCATTCTCATGGGCAATTGGCTGTGAGGATTTACCGCGTGACGCGAACCATGCAAGTTTTACACTCCGTCGCTCCTTAAGCAGCAACCTCGACCGCCCAGTGCCCGCTGAATATTCCTTTGAGTCATCGTCCTATTGACGATTTTAAAAATGAAGCTCAGCTTCATTACGGGCTTCAAACAATACCAATCTTGATCGTCCGCCGCCGCGGACCAGAGGGCTCGTTATGGCGACGAAAGTGAATCTGCAGCGCCGAAGACTTCTCATCGGCAGCGTGGCCGCGGGCGTCGCCGGCGCCGCAGTGGCAACGGTGCACGACGGCGAGCTCGGCGCGCCTCCGCAGACCATTCGCGGCGCGATGCCTTGGAAAGAAGGAGCGGCTGATTCGCCTCCCGGTGTTTCCGGCTCCGGCTATGTGTACTTCAACGCGGTAGAAGCCGAATTCATTGAAGCGGCCGTGGCCCGGCTGATTCCGAACGATGACGTCGGACCCGGCGCCGTCGAGGCCAACGTGCCCTTCTTCCTGGATCGACAACTCGCGGGACCTTTTGGTCGCGGCGACCACTACTTTCTCGGCGGCCCATGGGGAAAGGGCACACCCGAACAGGGTTATCAAAGCCGCTTCAGCCCGGCGCAGCTGTATCGAGCCGCCATTACTGCCGTCGACCAGTACGTAGCAGCAAATTTGGGTGCCGCCACTTTTGCCAAACTCGCTGCCGCTGATCAGGACAAGGCGTTGAAAGGCCTGGAGAGCGGTGAGATAAAACTCGAAGGTGGCGTGGATGCAAAGTCCTTCTTCACCATGCTTCTGCAAAACACGAAGGAAGGCTATTTCTCGGATCCGATTTACGGCGGCAACAAAGACATGGGGGCCTGGAAAATGATCGGCTTTCCCGGCGCTCATTATAACTATAAAGATTGGGTTTCCCGTCACGGCGAACGCGTCCCGTTTCCACCGGTCGGCTTCAAGGGCCGTCCCGGCTGGACAGAGGCTTAAGCATGACCACTACGCTTCCCCCTGTCGATGCGGTATTGGTGGGCTTCGGTTGGACTGGCGCCATCATGGGCCAGCAGCTGTGCGATGCCGGACTGAATGTCGTCGCCCTGGAACGCGGACCCTGGCGTGATACGCCGACGGACTTCGCCACCGGGTTTGCGCAAGATGAGCTGCGCTATATGTGGCGCCACCATTTATTTCAAAACGTATCCGACGATACCATCACCATTCGAAACAATGTCAGTCAAGAGGCGCTGCCGATGCGCCGGCTTGGCTCGTTCCTACTCGGCACCGGGGTCGGCAGTGGCGGCGTGCATTGGAACGGCCAGATCTGGCGCTTCTTGCCCACGGATTTCCTGACGAAATCCCACAACGAGAAACGCTACGGCAAGAAGGCGGTTTCCGAATATGACATGACGCTCCAGGACTGGGGCGTCACCTACGATGAACTCGAGCCTCATTACGATCAATTCGACAAGCTTTGCGGCACCAGCGGTAAGGCGGGCAACTTGCGGGGCAAGATCCAGCCGGGCGGCAACCCGTTCGAAGGCGCTCGCGCCAACGAATACCCGACCCCACCCATGCCGCAAACCTACGGACCCACTCTGTTCGGCAAGGCGGCCGCGGAACTGGGGCACCATCCCTTTCCACACCCGACCGGCAACATGTCGCAGGCCTATACCAATCCCTTGGGCGCTCAAATGGGTGCCTGCACCTATTGCGGCTTCTGCGAGAAATTTGGCTGCGGCAATTATTCCAAGGCCAGTCCGCAAACCACGGTCCTGCCGTATCTGCTGCAGAAGTCCAATTTCACCCTCAGGACGGAATGCGAAGTGCTGCGCGTGGATCTCAGCCCCGACAAGAAGCGCGCAACAGGCGTCACCTATGTGAACAGCGCCGGTGAGGAGTTTTTCCAACCGGCCGAGATGGTGATCCTGTCGGCGTACGTGTTGCAGAACGTGCGGCTGCTGCTGCTCTCCGGCATCGGCAAACCTTACGATCCCAAAACCGGCGAAGGCGTGGTCGGCAAGAACTACGCCTACCAGACCATGTCCTCGGTCAACGTGTTCTTCGACGATAAAATCATCAACCCCTTCATCGGCGCCGGTGCGCTCGCCACTGTCATCGACGATTTCAACGGCGATAATTTTGATCACGGAGGCTTGGGGTTTGTCGGCGGCGCCTATATTGCCGGCATGGTCACGGGGGGCCGGCCCATAGAGATGATCTATACGCCGCAGGGTACGCCCAATTGGGGTATGGAGTGGAAGCACGCCGCGGCAAAGAATTACCTGCGCTCATTTTCCTTGAGCATTCATGGCTCGTGCATGAGTGCCCGGGGCAACTACCTGGACCTTGATCCGACTTATCGGGATATTCATGGCCGGCCGATGCTCCGGATGACGTTTGATTTCACGGAAAACGATCACAAGATGTCGGATTACTTGACCGATCGTGCCGCCGAAGTCGCGAAGGCCATGAATCCACGCGAAATCAAACTGAATCGACGCACCGGGTCGTGGAGCGTCACGCCCTATCAGACAACGCATAACACCGGCGGCGCGATCATGGGCGACAATCCGAAGAACAGCGTCGTCAACAAGTTTCTGCAATCGTGGGATGTGCCGAATGTTTTCTCGATGGGCGCCGGGGCATTCCCGCAAAACGCCGGATACAACCCGACCGGCACCCTGGCGGCGCTCGCGTATCTTTCTGCCGACGCCATCAAGTCGCAATACTTGAAGGCTCCGGGTCCTTTGGTGAGGGCCTAGCGATGCGCGTTCAAAAATGCTTCCTTGCCGGGTCAGCCCTTGCGGTCCTCGGCGTTTCAGGACTGGCGGCGGGCCAGGTGCTCATGCTGCCTGCGCACTCGAGCAATGCGGTCACGCCCCGCGATCTACTTACCAAGCAACTCGAAGACTCCGCACCGAGTGCTGCGCAAATCAATCGCGGCCGGTACCTGGTGGCCGCCGGAGACTGCATGTCCTGCCACCTACGCGACGGCGGCGAACCCTTTGCCGGAGGATTGGGGCTCAATACGCCGTTCGGCGTCATCTATACCTCCAACATCACCCCCGATCGAGACACCGGAATCGGCAACTGGACCGGCGAGCAGTTCTACCGAGCAATGCACGACGGCAAGGGCGCGCGCGGCGAAGACCTGTATCCCGCTTTTCCCTATCCCTGGTTCAGGCGCGTGAGCCGGGAAGATGTCGATGCGATTTATGCGTATTTGAAGACCGTGCCGCCGGTCAACTACCGGCCGCCAGCGAATGATTTACCTTTTCCGTTCAACTTCCGCTCCATGGTCGGTGCATGGAATCTGCTCTATCTCGAGTCCCGCGATTTTCAATCCGACACCGGTCAGTCGGCGGAGTGGAACCGGGGTGCCTACCTTGTGACCGGTCTTGGCCACTGCGGCGGTTGCCATACCCCCAAAAACTCCCTCGGCGCAGACAAGTCCAAGCAAGAGCTGCACGGCGGGAAACTCGACAACTGGGTGGCCCCCGACCTTACGAGCAATACACGCGTTGGATTGGGCGAGTGGAACGTCGATGATATCGCGGAATTCCTCGCTTCGGGCCGCAATGCGCACGCCGCCGCGGGCGGCGCCATGAGCGAAGTCATCACTTATTCCACCTCATTGATGAGCGATCCAGATCGACGCGCGATTGCGGTCTATCTGAAGAGCCAGCCCGCGAGCTCGGTCGCCTCCTCCCCGCCTCCCGATGTCGTTGCAATGCACCGCGGCGCGGAAATCTATTCGGACGTCTGCTCCTCCTGCCACTTGGACAATGGGATCGGTCAGTCCCGGCTGTTCCCCCCGCTCGGCAAGGATGCGATGCTGCAGCAGGAGGATCCCACCGGGCTGCTGCACTTGATCCTGGCGGGCACGCGAATCGGCGTAAGCTCATCGCGACCCTCGCCCCTTGGCATGCCGAGTTTTGCGTGGAAACTCACCGATCAGCAGATCGCCGATGTCTCCACGTTCATTCGCAACAGCTGGGGCAATCAGGCGCGTGCCGTGGCAACATCCGATGTCAGCGATCTGCGCAAGAAGCTCGATTTACGGAGCGACCGTCTGACCGACAATTCGGGTGATCACTAACTTAAGATAAGGGGATACCATGAAAACTCTTCTGCGAACTTTGGCTCTCGCGCCTCTGCTGATTCTGTCCATGGGCGTGGCTCATGCCCGTGGCAGCTACGCGGAAACCATTGCGATATTCAAGAACGCCGGCGCAAGCGGCACGTTCTTTGCCAAAAGCTATGCTTATGCGGTATTTCCGACCGTGGGTTCGGGCGCCTTCGTGGTGGGCGGAGCCTACGCCAAGGGCCGCGTTTACGTACATGGCGCGCACACCGGGGACGTAACCATGGGTCAGGTGAGCGTGGGTTTTCAAGCCGGCGGCAAGGCCTACAGCGAAATCATCTTCTTCGAGGACAAGCGCGCGTTGGACGAGTTTGAATCAGGAAATTTCGAATTTGGCGCTGACGCCAGTGTGGTGGCCGTGACTGCCGGGGCCAACGCGGATGCCGCGACCAATGGTGCGAGCGCCGGGGTCAGTGCCGGACAAAATGACGCCACCACGCGCGGCCGCGTCTTTCAGAAAGGCATGGCGGTGTTCACGATCGCCAAGGGCGGACTGATGTATTCCGCTTCTGTCAAAGGGCAGAAATTCACTTACTCGCCGCGTGATTCAACCTAACGTGCGCCGCGCAGGGGATTCCGAATGAAAAGCATTTGGCTTGCAGCCTTCTTGGCTGTTCTTCTGACGGGAGCAGCCCTCGCACAGTCCGTGCCCGAGATAGCATTCGACTCCACGCCCGATTTCTTCAAGCTTCCCGACGGCATGTATTTCGGCGAAGTCGCCGGCATCGCGGTTAATTCCAAGAAACACGTGTTTGTGCTATCACGCGGCAACAGCAGCGGCCCGGCGTACGGGGCGGCCGCCACGCAATTGCTCGAATTCGATGCCACAGGCAAGTATGTGCGCGAAATCGGTCGGAATTTGTACGCCTGGTCGTTTGCGCATGCGGTTCGCGTTGATCGTTACGACAATATATGGGTCGCCGACAAAGGCTCCGATATGGTCGTGCGCTTCGATCCGCAAGGGCGGGTGACCCGCGTTTTCGGCCGCAAGCCCGAAGCCTCCGATGAGAGTGCACATCCACTGGAGCATCCCAAGCCGCCGCTGCCCGCGGTCGATGGCCTGTTCCGTCAGGTGACCGACATGACCTGGGATTCGCTCGACAATCTGTACATCAGCGACGGCTACATCAATTCACGCGTGGCCAAGTACGACAAGGATGGCAATTGGATGGAATCATGGGGCGAGCCGGGCTCCGGGCCCGGTCAATTCAATACCCTGCATTCCATCGCCACGGATTTGCAAAATCACATCTATATCGCGGACCGAGGCAACGTACGCATCCAGGTATTCGACACGTCAGGCAAGCTGCTCAACACCATCAAGATCGATGTGCCTGTTGCGCCCAATAGCCCCGCTGCAATCGGCAACCGCCCCACCGAAGCCAGCCCGGGCAGCATGCATCCCGGCGCACCATGGGCTCTGTGCATCACGCCCGGACCCGTTCAATATCTGTACGTGTCGGACGGTTATCCCGGTCGCGTCTACAAACTCACCCTCGACGGCAAGGTTCTCGGATGGCTCGGCGGCACGGGTAAAACGTTGAAGAAGTTCGGCTGGATTCATGAGATCGCGTGCCCGGCGGAGAATGAAATCTATGTCGCCGAAGTGTTGAATTGGCGCGCCCAAAAACTCATTCTGCACCCTTGAGGGGTATCGATTAACACAGGATAGCTTTTGGTCTCCACAGGGCTCGCTATCGGAGGCCGTCCTACCGGGCGCGCGGCCAGCCCTACAGCAACTGGGCCGCAATCACCGATGCCGCTCACTCTCCCTCTCCATCAACATGCCGTCACGGACCGCGCACTTCGTTCGCGCAAAGTCCTTCACTCATCACACTTAGGAGTTGAACTATGATGGAAAGCAACCAAACCGATTACGTCTCCCGCGATACTTATGGGATGTACAAGAACAGCGGCAAGGGTCCCGGCCCGGCGCTGATGGGCGCCGACACGTTGATGGGCAACGATGTCTACAATCCCGCCAATGAGAAATTAGGCTCGATCAAGGAGTTCATGATTGACATGGCGAGCGGCCGGATTAGCTATGCCGTGCTTTCATACGGCGGCTTCTTGGGTATGGGGGATCGCCTCTTTGCCGTGCCCTGGCGTGCGCTGAAATTGGATACGGTCAACCACCGGTTTTCGCTCGATGCCAGCAAAGACAAGCTCAAGAACGCGCCCGGCTTTGATAAGGATCATTGGCCCTCCATGGCAGACAAGTCATGGGCCACGGATGTCCACACGTTCTATGGAGTTCCCTCCTCGTTAAGCTAGCGCGCACCTAGCCCATCGCGGAAGAGCTAGCGCAGTGCGCTAGCTCTTTTTTCAAACCGCCGCGGCCCTGCGCGGTTCAATATGCGACAGCAATTCCAGCAGCGCGTTGGCATCCACCGGCTTGACCATGTGAAAGTCAAATCCGGACTCGCGCGTCTTGCGCAATTCAGCCTCCGCACCCCAGCCCGTGAGCGCAATCAAAACCGCGGGCGCGATCTCAGGATCGGCGCGAATTCGGCGCGCAATTTCGTGTCCGTCCATCACCGGCAAGCCGATGTCGCAAAAAATGACGTCGGGCGCGAATTGCCGGGCGAGATCCAGTGCGGTCGCGCCGCTGTAGGCAACCTGCGTCTCGAACCCTTCCATGTCCAGCATCATTTTCATGACATCCGCGACGTCAGGAATGTCGTCAATTACAAGAATGCGCAGGCGCGGCCGTTTCGAATCCTCACGCGCCGGTGCCGCGTTTGGACAGGGCGGGGATTCCGCCGCGAGTAGAAGCGGCAGGCGGACGGTGAACGTGCTGCCGCTTCCCAAACCCGGGCTATCCGCCGTGACGGTGCCGCCGTGCAGCTCAGTTAACCGCTGCACCAGTGACAATCCAATTCCGAGTCCCCCCTGGGCCCGGTCCAAAGTGCGATTGACCTGAGTAAACATATCGAATACCTCGGTGAGCATTTCAGGTGGGATCCCGACGCCGTTGTCTTTCACCTGCACGATTGCCTGCGACTCATCGATCGCCAGGTTCAGGCGAATTTTGCCGCCTTCAGCGGTGTACTTCGCCGCGTTATTGAGCAAATTGATCATGACTTGCGACAACCGTGAGGCGTCGCCGTCGACCCACACCGGCCCATCCGGCAGGTCGGCCTTGAATTCGTGATGACCTGCAACGATAAACGGCAGACTCGCTTCGATGGCCAACTCCGCTATTGCGCGCAGATCGACTCGACAGCGCTGCAGAACCACCTTGCCGCTCGAAATTCGCGAGACGTCGAGCAGGTCATCGATGAGCCGCACCATCTGCGCCAGCTGCCGCTCCATGATTGCCCGTATTCCGGCGGCAGTGTCCTCCCCTCCCGGACGCCCAAGCGCCTGCAGGCCGGTTCGAATGGGCGCCAGCGGGTTACGCAGCTCGTGCGCCAAGGTTGCGAGAAATTCATCCTTGCGGCGCTCCGCATTCTTTCGCTCGGTGGCGTCGAGCGCGACAATCATGGCTCGAACGCGCCGACCCATCAGATTCTTGAGGATGTGATGGCGCTGGCTGACCCAGCGCACACGGCCGTCCGGCCAGACAACGCGGTAGTCAATCGCTACAGGGTTGTCTGGAACATCAGTCGGCCGCCATAACGTTTCCGATAACTTGTCCCGATCATCCGGATGCACAGCGGCCAGGAATTCCGTACGCGAGACCGTCCGCGCGTGGTCGCCGGCGCCAAAGAGCCGCGCGGCTTCGGCGCTCAAGTTCACTTCCTGCGTTGCATACGCAACTTCTGCGAGCGCCAGACCCGCGACCTGAACTCCCAACGACATCCGATCGGCGGATTCGCGCAGCGCGGCGTCAGCCGCCTGCAACGAATCCAGCTGGTCACGAATTTGATACTGGCGCTCGCGTGCGCGAATCGCGGCTGCCACTGCGCTCACCAGCGCACGGCTGGATGTCGGCCGATCGAGAAGCGTGAGGTTCGTCAGTTTTTGAAAGCGGCGCTTGTCGGTGGGCGACTGCGTGTCCGGTCTTGTCAAAAGGATAACCGGCACGTCCGACCATCGGGGCTGGCGTTCGATGGCATCCAAGACCGAACTCAAGCCCGGGTCGCTCACCGCCGCATCCGTCAATACCACCGCGCCCACCGAACTGTTCATATGCGCGGCCAGCGACTGCGCATTCGCCACGACGTCGCAATCAAGCCCGGCACGTTTCAGCAACGTACGGGTCACGTCGCCGTCGCGGCGTGTTGGCGGCAATACGAACACCTTGCGGTCGTCGCCATCGAAAGCGCGCGCCGCCATCACCTAAGCACGCGCTTCGCCATTGGCCGGCCGGTTCGCCGGCACTTCTACCGGCACGCCGGTCAAGACACCGCGCAACTGCAGCAACGGACCGCTCAAATGAATACCGTGAGCGTCGAGAGACAATTCGCGTATTGACTCCTCGTGAAAGCCGGTGCGCTTCTTCAAGACCGAAATCGCCTTCCTGACCTCGCCGGCATGCTCGAAGAAGCGCAGCAGTACGACTGAGTCTGCCAGGTAGCTGGCGTCGACCGGCGACTGCATCGCTGACCCCATCAGGCCGTTTTGTGCAACGACAATGAATGTAGCGACGCCTCGATTACTCAGGTAGGCGAGCAACTCATGCAGCTGGGCAGTAAGGAAGCGGTCGGCCGGCATGGTGTTCAAATAGCCGTTTAGGCTGTCGATCACAACGACCCGCGCATGATCGCGCTCCACGCTTTCACGTATCAAGTGGGCGAACTCGCCCGGGGAGATTTCCGCAGGATCGATTTGCTGCACTAAAATCTGACCGGGTCCCGTCCCCTCATTGATGATGAGTCCCAAGCCGCGCGAGCGAACCTGCGTCGCGGACTTTGTCTCCTCGAATGCAAAAATCGCGCCGTGTTCACCGCCCGCCGCGGCTGCTATCGCATATTGAAGCGCGATACTCGATTTTCCACTTCCGGGAGGCCCGATCAACAAGGTGCTGGTGCCGCGCTCAATGCCTCCCCCCAGGAGCGCGTCGAGATCCGAGACCCCGCTGGCGATGAATCTTCGCTCCGGGCAGTCCACAAGCTCGCCCACCGAGAGGCGCGGAAATACTGTCAGCCCTCCTTTACGCACGACGAAGTCGTGAAATCCACTGGCAAAGTCGCTGCCGCGAAACTTGAGTACTTGCATTTCGCGGCGCGTGCGCCCGTAGGCCGGAGCCTTGTAGTCAAGTGAAATCACGCCGTGCGCGATGCTTTGCAATTGCATGTCGGCAACTTCGGCGGTCCGATCGTCCAACATCAGCACGGTGCAATCTCTGCCGACCAGGAATTGCTTGAACGCCAGGATTTGACGCCGGTACCGCAGCGAGCTCTGCGCGAGCAGGCGCAGCTCCGAAAGCGAATCGAATACTAGGCGTTTTGGATTAATGCGCTCAACGGCCTCGAGCACCTTGCGAGTCGTCTCAGTCAGATCGATCTCCGAGGGATGAAACATCGTCAATTGCGCCTCGCCGTCGAACTCGCCTTCATTGGCAATGAGTTCGACCAGCTCAATTCCATCCAGCGACCAGCCGTGCGAGCGCGCGCCCGCCTCGAGCTCTTCGATCGTTTCGGATAGGGTGACGTAAAGACAGCGCTCTTGGGCGCGCACGCCTTCCCGTAGGAAATGCAGCGCGAGGGTGGTTTTGCCCGCTCCCGGGTTGCCGTCTATGAGATACAGCCGCGCCGGAATGAGTCCGCCGTGCAGGATTTCATCCAAGCCAGGAATGCCGAGTCGTGCCCGAGGCTGGTCGTTCGCTGACATAGGTATCCCCGGTTTTTTGCCCATAGGCATTTTTCCTGCATACTGGCAAAAGCGTAGGGTAAGTTCTCAAGTTTCCCGCGCCAGAATCGTCCTACAGGTTAGACACCGAGCCCGCTATTTAGTGTAATAAGCCATGGAATTCGTGGGAGAAGCGAAGGACGGAACCCCGGTTCGCTACCGCGATCGGAAGCGCTACCTATGGCTGCTTTCGCTCACCGGCGGCTTCAACCCGCCGATTGCGATCGCCCTCTATTTCGCCACGGGGCGAAACCCGCTCATGCTGCTCTATCCATTGCTCTACACCTTCGTGGGGATACCCATCGTCGACGCCATCATGGGCGAGGATCACCACAATCCCCCGGAGGCCGTGGTGCGCCCCATGGCCCGCGACAATTACTATCGCGCACTCCTCTATATCGGCATCGTCCTGCTCTACGCCAGTTTCTTTGGGGTCGCCTGGTTTTTGGGCACCTATGCGCTGCCCTGGTGGGCATATGCCGTGCTGGCGCTGGGAACGGGGTTCCAAAGCAGCGGTGCAATTCTGCTCGGTCATGAATTGGGTCACAAGCACAGCCGCGCCGATCGTATCGCCGCGCAAATAGCCAATGGGCTGGTCGGCTACGGACATTTTTGCATTGAGCACAACATCGGCCATCACGTGCACGTGGCGACGCCCGAAGACTGCGCCAGCGCACGCATGGGCGAGAGCATCTATCGGTTCATGCTGCGTGAAATTCCCGGAGCCTTCAGGCGAGGCTGGCGCCATGAGCGCGAACGCCTGGCCAAACGGGGCATGGGGCCATTCGGTTGGCACAATGAGATTCTATTGTCCTGGCTTTTAACCTTGAGCATCGCGTGCGCACTGGTCGCCCTGTTTGGATGGGTCATCGTGCCTTTTCTGATCGTGCATCATTTTTATGCCTGGTATGGGCTCACCCAAGCAAACTACGTGGAGCACTACGGTCTGCTGCGGGAGAAACTGCCCGGCGGCCGCTATGAATCCTGCAAACCGCGCCATTCTTGGAACACGAATCACGTGTTTTCCAATTTGTTGACCTTTCACCTGCAGCGCCATTCGGACCACCACGCGAATGCATTGCGTCCCTATCAGACGTTGCGCGATTTCGAGGAGTTGCCCCGATTGCCGAGCGGCTACCCGGGCTCCTTTGGACTGGCGGCCTTTCCCTGGCAATGGTTCAAGGTGATGGATCCGAAACTGATGCATTGGGCGGGGGGCGACATCACCAAAATCAATGTGGATCCCGCTAAAAAGAATCGGCTCTACGCGAAATACGGGAACCCGGTCCAACTCGAGCGTCTCTTGGCGCAGCGTCCGTCGCCGCTGACTTGAGCTCAATTCATCCTGCCTGCGACTCCCCCGTTGCGCACGGCGATGCCTCGGCGAGCGTCCCACATCCGAAGCTGGTGCTTACCGCAACCATTCTGGCCTCAAGCCTGGCCTTTGTGGACGGGTCGGTCGTAAATGTCGCGTTGCCCACCATCGCACAAAACCTGCACGCCGATGCAGGCTCGCTCCAATGGGTGATTAACACCTACCTGCTGCCATTGAGCGCGTTGCTGCTGCTCGGGGGCGCGATGGGTGATCATTTCGGTCGCCGCCGACTGCTGATCGTAGGGATCTCAATTTTTGCCCTCGCATCCTTGGGTTGCGCACTGGCGCCCAGCCTCGCCTTGCTGCTTGCCTGCCGGGTGTTGCAAGGGCTCGGCGCGGCCTTGCTCATGCCCAACAGCCTCGCCATTCTCGGCCAGTCGTTTTCTGGAACCTCCCGCGGACGCGCAATCGGCATCTGGGCCGCGACCGGCGCGGCGATGGGCGCTGCCGGCCCCGTGATCGGAGGCTGGCTCATCGATCTCGGGAGTTGGCGCGCCATTTTTCTGCTCAATTTGCCGTTGGCGTGCGGGGCCATCGCTCTGGCGACCGCGTTTGTGCCGCGCGACCAGCATCGAGGCGGTGCCCCTCTCGATGCCCTGGGCGCCACGCTGGCGACCATCGGGCTCGCGGCATTGACCTGGGCGCTCACCGTAGGCTCAGGTTCTGGGTGGACTCCCACTGCCCTGGCCGGCGCCGCGATAGCGGTCGGATTCCTGCTGGCCTTTCTGCAAATTGAGCGTTCGCGAGGCGATCGCGCGATGATGCCGCTCGGCCTGTTTGGTTCCGCGCCCTTTGTTGGATTGACGGTATTCACCCTGCTTCTCTATGGGGCTTTAGGCGAGCTGTTTGTGTTGATTCCTTACCTATTAATCAAAGAAGCAGGCTATTCGGGAACGGCCGCGGGCGCCGCGCTGCTGCCGTTGCCGCTGATACTCACCGTGAGCTCGCCGTTTGCCGGCGCGCTTGCCGCGCGCATCGGAGCGCGGCTTCCGCTGACGATCGGGCCGCTCGTGGTGGCGGCCGGCTTCTTGCTGGCGTTCAGAATCCAAGCTGAAGCGCACTATTGGAGCGGCGTGCTGCCGATGATTTTCGTGATCGGATTGGGTATGAGTGCGGCTGTGGCGCCCCTCACCACCGCTGTGCTGAGTTCGGTCGATCCCAAACATACGGGCTCTGCATCAGGGCTCAACAGTGCCGTCGCGCGCACGGGGGGCCTGGTTGCAACCGCCCTGCTGGGTTCTGTTCTCGCGGCCGAAGGCCAGGATCTCTTGATGGCATTCCGTACCGCGATGGTGGTCGGCGCCGCGGCATGCGTGGCGGCCTCGCTTGCCGCGTTCGCCCTGCTGGATCGCGGTGTCAGGAAGTAACCGCGCACTTTCGAAAATAACATCCGCTAATTTCCAGTCTTACAAATTTAGAGATTTTCTCCTACAGACTTGGAATTTCCAGATCGCGATATTCGCGCAGGTTCGATCCTTTAATTCCTGGAGAAAGGATTCCCAAATGGATCTCAACGTAACGCGCACGCGCGAAATAGATCGTTGGTGGCCCGAGAAACTCGGTCAGCCCGTCACTTGCGGCGCGCAATACGGCCGCCGCTATGCCTTTTTTCACGAGCTTCGCCGCTTGCTGGTCGAGTCCTACGGCAAGGTTGCGATTTATCACACGGGGGACCTGCAGATCAGCGGCATCTGCCCCAATAGCAGCCGGGCCATGTCGATGACTTTTTACAGTCAGGAAGGCCTGGTCGACATTGATGAGCTAAGGCAAATTAGCTGAAGCTGAGGCCAACGCGTCCGCCAGCGCGCGTTGCATGAAGGGTTTGGAAAGCCGGCCGATCGAGGCCGCGACGCCTTGCGGCAATTCTGCATAACCCGTGGCCAAAATCGCGGGCAGCTGAGGGCGTCGTGCTCTAACCGCCTCGATCAATTGAATGCCGGTCATCGCAGGCATGGCTTGGTCGGTGAGGAGGAGGTCGACCTCCGGGCTGGCCTCAATGGCTTCGATCGCTTTGGCGCCCGAACCCACCGCGATGACCCGGTGTCCCAGATCCTCGAGCATGGCGGTGACGTTGCCCAGCACCAAACTGTCATCATCCACCGCGAGAATGCATAACTGGCGCTTGGCATTCCGGGTCTCTGCAATCTCTGTGATTTGACCTTCGCTCACGTCGGCATCCGCCGCGATTGGTAGCCAAAGGTCGATCGTGGTGCCTCGCCCCAGCTGGCTTTGGACCATGATCTTGCCGCCTGATTGCCCGGTGAGGCCGTCCACCATCGAGAGACCGAGTCCGGTGCCCTTGCCGATGCCCTTGGTCGTGAAGAAAGGCTCCGTCGCCCGGCCTAGGGTGGCTTCATCCATGCCCTGCCCGGTGTCAGTGACCGACAGGCATGCGTACGGCCCCGCGGGAAGATTCGTCGGATGAGTGGCGCCAATCGTCTGGGCCTGCACGGAAATCGTGAGGCTGCCTCCTGACGGCATGGCGTCGCGTGAATTGATGGCCAGATTTAAGAGTGCGGTCTCCAGCTGGTTGGCGTCTGTCCGCACCCGCACGATTTCGCGGGGGAAATGCGTATCGATGTTGATCGTGGGGCCCAAGGATCGCTCCAATAGCTCCATCATGTTATTGACCAAGCCGGCGAGGTCAACCGCCTCGTGCTTGAGTTCCTGGCGCCGGGCGAACGCCAACATGCGCTGGGTCAGCGACGAGCCTCGCTTGGCGCCCTGCATCGCGTTGTCGAGAAGAGCCAACATTCGTGGATCGTTCGGCAACCGTTTGCGCAAAATCTCCAGGCTTCCGAGAATGGCCATGAGCAGGTTATTGAAGTCGTGGGCTGCGCCGCCGGTGAACTGCCCCACCGCCTCCATTTTTTGCGCCTGGCGAAGTTTCGCTTCTGCGGCGCGTTTTTCCGTGATGTCGCGGGTAATCTTGGCGAAAGCGACGAGTTTTCCATCGGAATGGATGGCATCGATGATGACGTTCGCCCAAAACCGCGTGCCGTCTTTGCGGATGCGCCATCCTTCCGTCTCCACCCGTCCTTCGCGGGCCGCCGTTCGCAAGGCAGCGCCGGGAATGCCCGCGGCGCGGTCCTCTGCGGAATAAAAGCATTCGAAATTTTTGCCGATGATTTCTTCCGACGCATACCCTTTGATGCGTTTCGCACCGGCATTCCAGCTGACGATGCGGCCGGTTGGATCCAGCATGAAGAGCGCGTAATCGGTCACGCTGTCTACCAGCAATTCAAAGCTTCGCTCGCTTTCCTGCAGCCGGTGAAGCGCCGCCTCGAGTTCCCGAGTGCGCTCATGCACCTTCTCCTCCAAGGCCGCATTGAGCTGTTGCAAGGCGGTGTTCGAGTTTTTCCGCTCCGTCACGTCCCGTGTAATGGCGAGTTGCCCGGCGGTCCCATCGCTCAGAGCGATCGGCGCGGCATGCGTCTCCATGCTTCGGCGCGTGCCTTCCAAACTGACGATGTCAAACTCCCAGATCAGGCTTTCTCCCGCGCATACCCGCTCGTGGTTCGCAATCCAGGCATCCCTGTGCTCGGGCGCGATCAAATCAAAGACGCAGGCGTGCCTGACGCTGTTCCACTCGTCGGTCTCGATCATTGCCAAGCCGGCCGGATTCATCTGCAACAAACGGCCGTCGAGGGCGACGACTTTGATGCACTCGGGACTTCTCAAGGTGATGGAGCGCAGAAGTTCGACGTTGTCGAACAGACCTTCCGCGCTCAAATCGAGGGGCAACGGACGTGTCATCGAAAACTTGGGATTCTTACTCGTGCCAACGCTGGGCATCCCGCCTCTCCCCAAATACGTGCGGTGTCGCAATTACGTGAATCTACACTGATTTCGAAGGAAGCGACGCTGCCGCCCGCCGGGAGACCTGCGTAGGAAAGGCCTTACAGGCGAACTAACGCACGGGGAATTGAGCCTCACCGCGACTCAGGCCATTGTGAGCGTACAGGCTCCAGCCCGTCACTCAGGCTTGAACCAATAATTCAAAGAGGCATGTTATGCAAAAATCGCTTATTCCGCTTGTTGCCCTGTTGACTGTGACAATTATGTCCGGATGCAACAACGCCAAATCACCGGACGCGGTATCAAAGGATGTCGCGACGGCCCAGGAAAAACGAGCTTCTGAGGTCGCGGACGCGAAACAAG
>DASYIN010000090.1:0-27879 GCA_035997505.1 Steroidobacteraceae bacterium
CTTAGTTGCCGTCTTTGGGGGCGCTTGCCTCATAGGCTTGCACGATCCGTTGCACCAATGGATGGCGCACGACATCGCGCGAGGTGAACATCGTGAATGCGATGCCGCGCACGCCGCGCAGGATTTCAATCACGGTGCGCAAGCCGGACTGTTTGGAATTCGGCAGGTCGACCTGGGTGATGTCGCCGGTAACCACCGCCTTCGAACCGAATCCGATGCGCGTCAGGAACATTTTCATTTGTTCGTTGGTGGTGTTCTGTGCTTCATCCAGAATCACGAAGGAATCATTAAGCGACCTGCCGCGCATGAAGGCCAGCGGCGCAACTTCAATCACGTTGCGCTCGATCAGCTTGGCGACCCGTTCGAAGCCCAGCATTTCATACAGCGCGTCATACATCGGCCGCAAATAGGGATCGACTTTCTGCGAAAGATCGCCGGGAAGAAAGCCGAGACGTTCGCCGGCTTCGACCGCCGGCCGCACGAGCACGATGCGCCGCACGTTTTCCGACTGCAAAGCCTCGACCGCGCACGCCACGGCAAGATAGGTTTTGCCCGTTCCCGCAGGACCGATGCCGAAGGTCAGGTCATGCGTGCGGACGTTGGTGAGATATTCGGTTTGATTGGCGCCCCGCGCGCGCACCGCGCCGCGCGCCGTGCGGACTTTCAATTCCTCCGACTCCGGCTTCGTATCCGCGCCGTTGTCGCCCATGTCGAGGGCCTGCAGCGCGATATGCACCCGCTCCGAATCGACCGGTTCACGCTGCGCGCGCGCGTACAGATCCTGCAGCACCGATTCCGCGCGCTCGATCGCCGGTTCCATGCCGACCAATTGGAACCGGTTGCCGCGCCGCCTCACTTCAACGCCCAATCTGGACTCGATCAGCCGTAGATGTTCGTCCAGCGGACCGCACAGCTCGACCAGCCGGATATTGTCCGCCGGAGCCAGCAGCACATCCCGGGTCATCGGCGCCGAACTCACGAAGGACCAGCGGAGGCGAGACGCCCGCGAAGGGAGTTGGGCATGGCCTCGGTAATGATGACGTCAGCAAAGTTATTCATGAGCGATGAGGGATTATCACCCGGTCCATCGAAATTGACCCAGCGATTGTTGTCGGTGCGTCCCGCCAATTGCGCCGCATTTCGCTTGGCATGGCGCTCGACCAGCACACGCTGCCGGCTTCCCACCATGGCTTGAGAAATCGCGCGCGCCTGTGTGTTCAGGCGCTGCTGCAGCAGTTCGAGCCGACCTTGCTTGACTTCGTGCGGCACCTCGTCGGGCAACGCCGCCGCCGGCGTGCCGGGCCTGCGGCTGTAGAGAAAGCTGAACGACTGATCGAAGCCGGCTTCCGCGACCAAATTCATGGTTGCCAGAAAATCCTCATCCGTCTCCCCTGGAAAGCCGACGATCAGGTCGGTTGAGATGCAGATATCCGGCCGCACCGCTCGAAGCTTGCGCAGCTTCTGCTTGTACTCAAGCACCGT
Organism: Steroidobacteraceae bacterium; assembly: GCA_035997505.1. Taxonomy (GTDB): domain Bacteria; phylum Pseudomonadota; class Gammaproteobacteria; order Steroidobacterales; family Steroidobacteraceae; genus Bog-1198. The sequence continues at coordinate 1,483 of DASYIN010000090.1, forward strand.
ATGGCCGCGCTTCATGGCCGCAAGTATGCGGTCCGAACCGCTTTGCACCGGCAGATGCAGGTAGTTGTTGAGCTGCGCAACGTTCGCATACGCCTCGATCAGGCTGTCGTTGAATTCCAAGGGATGCGATGTTGTGAAGCGAATGCGCTCGACGCCCTCGATCGCGGCGACAAAATGGATCAATGTCGACAGATCCGCGGGCGTGCCGTCCGACATCGGGCCGGCGTAGGCGTTGACGTTCTGGCCGAGCAGCGTTATTTCGCGCACCCCCTGCGCCGCCAAGTGTTCGACTTCCGCCAGCACTTGATCGAATGGGCGGCTGATTTCCTCGCCGCGCGTGTAGGGCACGACGCAGAACGTGCAATATTTGCTGCAGCCTTCCATGATGGAAACGAAGGCGGTCGCGCCCGTGGTTCGCGCCTCGGGCAGCCGATCGAATTTCTCGATTTCGGGAAAACTGACGTCGATTTGCGATCGGCCCGATTCTTTCAGCCCTTGGATCATGGCCGGCAGACGGTGCAGCGTCTGGGGCCCAAACACCAGATCCACGAACGGCGCGCGCTTGGTGATCCCGTCGCCTTCCTGGCTGGCGACGCAACCGCCGACGCCGATCACCACGTGAGGCCGCTGCTGCTTGAGCAGGCGCCATTCGCCCAGCAACGAGAACACCTTCTCTTGCGCCTTTTCGCGCACCGAGCAGGTATTGACCAGCAGGACATCCGCTGCGGCCGGATCATCGGTGCTTTGCATGCCGTGCGCGGCTTCGAGCACGTCCCGCATCTTGCCGGAATCGTATTCGTTCATCTGACAGCCGAACGTTTTTATGTATAAAAGACCGGGCATTTAGAACATGGGCTCACGAGGAAAAGGCCGCTAAGATACTAGGAACCATGGCAATACGCGAAGTTCTCAAAATGGGCGACCCCCGCCTCTTGGCGGTGGCGCAGCCGGTAGCCGAATTCGGCACGCCCGAGCTTGAAAACCTGCTGCAGGATATGCAGGACACCATGCGAAATCTCAATGGGGCGGGCCTCGCGGCGCCGCAAATCGGCGTCGGCTTGCGGGTGGTGATATTCGGTTTCGAAGCGAATCCGCGCTATCCGGAGGCGGATCCGGTGCCCTTTACCGTGCTGATCAACCCCGTCCTGGCACCCATTGGCGAGGCACAGGACGAGGACTGGGAAGGCTGCCTGTCAGTGCCCGGCATGCGCGGTTTGGTGCCACGCTATCGCGAGCTGCGCTACCGCGGTTTCGACGCCGCGGGAAACCCCATCGATCGCAGCGTCAGGGACTTTCACGCCCGCGTGGTGCAGCACGAAGTCGATCACCTGGACGGGATTCTGTATCCGCGCCGAATTCGCGACCTCACGCAATTCGGCTTCAATGACGCGTTGTTTCCCGGGGAAGTCCTGCAGGACGACTAGAACCTCGGCACCGACACCGTGACATCGAGCGCCCAATTGAAAGTCCTACGGGGATAGGGAGCTTCAAGGCACTGCGTTCCTCCGTGCCTTGAAGCTCCCGATGCCCTTAGGACCTGCGAGACGCTCAATTTCACAGTGCCGAAGTACTGGCGTCGAAGAGAATGACGCCGCGTCCCTGCTTGCCGGCGTTCAAATCGGCGAATGCCTGCGGTGCTTCATCGATGGAATAAGTCCGCGTGATCAGTTCATCGAGCTTCAGGCGTCCACTGCGGTACAGGCCGATCAGCCGGGGAAAATCCAGCTGTGGGCGAGCACCGCCGTACATGCTGCCCGTCAAGGTCTTCTCCGTGGTGGCGACCTGTTGCGCGTTCAAGACGATTTGATCCTTAGGGTTTGAGATGCCCACGATCACCGCAGTGCCGCCGCGGCGCAGGACGCCCCACGCCATTTCCGAGATCTTGCCGAGGCCCACGCAATCAAACGCATAGTCGGCGCCGCCGCCGGTCAGCTTGTACAAATCCTTGGCGGCATTCGTTTGCCCAGTCACGTTGTAGCCGTGCGTCGCCCCGAACTGCTTTGCCATTTCGAGCTTCTCATCGCTGGTATCGACGGCGACGATCACCCCCGCACCGGCAATCGCGCAGCCCTGAATCGCGTTCAGACCGACGCCGCCGCAGCCGAAGACCACAGCGATGGAACCGGCCTCCACCTTGGCCGTATTGACGGCGGCGCCGACCCCCGTCATCACGCCGCAGGCGATCAGCGCGGCGCGGTCCAAGGGCATGCTGCGGTCGATCTTGACGACATTGCCCATGTGCACGGTGGCATATTCAGCCATGACGCCGCAGCCGCAGAACACATTGAGATCCTTGCCCGCCGAATCGCGCGTGCGAACGCTACCGTCCGGCAATGTGAACAGCGCTTTGATCGACTGCATGCAGAGTTGCGGCCGCCCGGTCTGGCAGTAATGGCAGTGCCCGCACATGCTCACAAACGAGCTGACCACATGATCGCCGACGGCGTAATTATCGACGCCGTCGCCGACGGCCACGATGATGCCCGCGCCCTCGTGACCCAAAATCAGCGGCAGCGGATATTGAATCGTGCCATTGGTTGCCGACAGGTCGCTGTGGCAAACGCCGCAGGCTGCGATGCGCACCATCACTTCGCCATGCCGTGGATCGGCAACTTCGATTTCCTCAACCAGGACCGGCTTGCCGACTTCGCGCGCCAGAACTGCTTTAGCCAATTGAGCCATTGAGTGTTTCCTATTCGCGGGTGAGCGCAGCATAGCGCTGCAGGTGCGTATCGCTGTCGCCGAACATCAGCTCGGCCGCCGTGAGCCGTTTGAACCAATGGCTGACGACGAGTTCATCGGTCATGCCCATACCACCGTGCAACTGCACGGCCTGTTGCGCCACGAAGCGCGAGGACTGGCCGACGACGGCTTTGGCCGCCGACAGCGCACGCCGGCGCTCGGCGATATTCGCGTCCGTGCAGCGCAGAGCGGCCAGATAACTCATCGATCGGGCCTGTTCCAAATGAATCAGCATGTCGGCAATGCGATGCTGAAGTGCTTGAAATTGGCCGATGGGGACGCCGAATTGCCGGCGCGACTGTACGTAGGCAACCGTGGCATCGACCAGCGCCTGCATGACGCCGACCGCTTCAGCGCAGAGCGCAGCAAGACCGATGTCCAGCGCGGCCTCGATCGGCGCCAGTGCCGCGGCTTCGGCGCCGAGGCGGGCATTCGCAGGCACTTGCACGTCTTTCAAGTACACCTCGGCGGCACGTTGGCCGTCGATGGTCGGATACGGATCGAGGGCAAGGCCTTTGGCGTCGCGGGGAATCCGAAACAACGAAACGCCCTCGGCGTCGTTGGACTTCCCTGACGTGCGCGCCGAGACCAGCAAGGTGCCTGCGGCGGCGGCATGCATCACCACGGCCTTGTGGCCATTCAGCATGTAGCCGTCGCCGGATTTACGCGCCTGGGTTGTGACCCACTGAGACTCGAAGCGAGAATCAGGCTCATAGTGCGCGAGAACGCTGATCGCATCGCCGACCGCCATCCGGGTCAAAAGCTCCGCAGCCACGAGATCCTCAGGGAATGAGCGCAGCACCGCTGTCGCAATCACGGCGCTGCTCAGGAAAGGCTCGAGCAGCAGGCTGCGGCCGCAGGAGCCCATGACGCTCAAGGTTTCGAGCGGGCCAAATGCCAGTCCGCCCTGCGCCGCGGGCACGTTGAGTGCAAGCACCCCTAAGTCCGCCAATCCCTTCCACACCCCTTTGTCCCAACCTGCGGCGGAAGCGACGATCGCTCGGAATTTCTCAAACGTGTATTGACCCGCGAGGAAGCGATCAACCGTGTCGTGCAGCTGCTGCTGCTCCTCGCTGAATTCGAAGTTCATGCGGTTCTCTTAAAGACCAACGATCATCTTTGAAATGATGTTTTTCTGAATCTCGTTGGTGCCGCCAAAAATCGACAGCTTGCGTTGATTCATATATGCCGCCGCCAGCGTGGAGGCGTATCTCGGGCCTGGCGGTTCGCGCGTGGGATCCGATTGCCAACCCGCCTCCATCGCTTCGCGCCGAAAAGGCAGTGCATACGGGCCGACGGCGCGCATCAGCAGTTCAGAGATCCGCTGTGCGATTTCGGTGCCGCGGATCTTTAGAATGGACGCCTGAGGTCCCGGAGCCTTCGACCCGCGCTCGCCGGAAAGCACGCGCAGATTGGTGATTTCCAGCGCCCACAGATCGACCTCAACCTGCGCAATATCGGCGGCAAATAGCGGATCCTCGATGAGGGGCCGGCCATTTTTTCGCTCCGCGGCCGCTATGCGCTTCAAGCGCGTCAATTCGCGCTTCGCACCGCCGATGCCTGCAATGTTGGTGCGCTCGTGGCCGAGCAGGAACTTGGCATAGGTCCAGCCCTTGTTTTCATCGCCGACGCGATTCTCGACGGGCACCCGCACATTCTCGAACCAGATCTCGTTGACCTCATGGCCGCCGTCCAGCAGCGTGATCGGCCGGACGGTGATTCCCTCACTCTTCATATCGATCAATAAAAAACTGATGCCGGCTTGCTGCTTGGCAGCCGTGTCGGTGCGCACCAGGCAAAAAATCCAATCGGCGTACTGCCCCAGCGTGTTCCAGGTCTTCTGGCCGTTGACCACATAGTGGTCTCCCTCTAAAACAGCGCGCGTCTTGAGCGAGGCCAGGTCTGAGCCGGCACCTGGTTCCGAATAGCCCTGGCACCACCATTCCGAACCTGAACTGATAGGGGGTAGGAATCGCTGCTGCTGCGCAGCATTCCCGAAGGCCATGATCACGGGCGCGACCATCTTGGTGCCGAAGGGAATGAGGCGGGGTGCGCCTGCCAGGGCCGTTTCCTCTTCGAAAATATATTGTTGCACGGAATTCCAGCCAGGACCGCCGAACTCCTTGGGCCAGCTGACTCCGCCCCAACCGCGCTCGTGCAGCGTGCGCTGCCACAACACATGGTCATCGCGGCTCAACTCGAAGCCGTTCAAGACTTTTTCGCGGATATGCGCCGGCAGTTTCTCCCCAAGAAACGCCCGCACTTCCTCGCGAAAGGCCTGCTCTGCTTCGGTGAATTCTAGACGCATCGCGGAATTCCGTTTAAGTTCTGTTCTGCAGAACAGAATTTAATTCTGAAATGAGGCAAAATTATGGGGATGGCGGTGAGGGGTTGTCAATGATGCTGGCGAAGAAGACGAATATTTCCGCGGTCACAGCGGCAGCCAAGGCAGACCGTCATTTCGTCAATGCCCTGGGGCGCGGGCTCGAAGTGCTGGCCTGCTTCCGCCATGGCGATCGCATGCTCGGCAACCAAGATCTCGCGCGCGCCTGCGGCCTGCCGAAATCCACGATCTCGCGCTTGACCAACACGCTCACCAAATTGGGGTATCTGGTTTACGTGGAGGAGAGCGCCAAGTACAGCCTAGGCATCGCGACTTTGAGTCTGGGCAGCGCGATGCTGGCGCGCTTGGACATCCGCAAGCTTGCCCACCCTCGAATGCAGGAGTTGGCCGAGTTCGGCCAGTGCATGGTGAGCCTGGGAACGCGCGATCGTTTGTCCATGCTGTACATCGATGTGGTACGCGGCTCGGGCGCCGTAACCTTGAGCTTGGATATGGGCGCGCGAATTCAAATCGCGACCTCCGCCATGGGCCGCGCGTACATCACGGCCGTCCCGGAAGCGGAAAGAAACGAAATCATGGATCGGGTGCGCGAGCTGGTTCCCGATGATCGCTGGCAGGAGATCAAGGCGGGCATCGACCGCGCCATGAGCGACATCCGGGAACTCGGCGTGTGCTGCTCTTTCGGCGAATGGCAAAAGGACGTCAACGGCATTGCGGTGCCCGTGCGTCCCGGCGGCGGTCTGCCGCCGATGCCGATCAACTGCGGCGCACCGGCCTACATGGTTTCAAAGGATTTCCTGTTGGAAAAGGTGCGGCCGAAACTCATTGCGCTCGCCAACGATTTGGAGACCTCGCTCGGGACGTTGAGCTGATCCTTCAGCGTCCTTGGCCGCAATGATCGATTATGGCCGCGGCGATTTGCGGGATCAGGCTCTGCGGTAAATTGTGACCCATCCCCTCCAGGATCATGAGCTTACTGCCGGCGATGCCCCGGTGCAGTTGCTCTGAACGGCGCGGCGGAATGAGCGGATCATTCCTGCCATGAATGATCAATGTCGGCACGTGAATGCGCCCCAAGTCAGCCTTGAGGCTGCCCGTCGCCAGCGCGGCGAGCATTTGACGGCGCGAGCCTTGAGAATCTGCGGAGCGCTCGACGCTGAGTCTCGCCATTTCATGCAGCGTCGATTCGGCTAACGCTTGACCGGGACCGGCAATGACCCGGTACGTGTTCATTCGCATGCGGGTGAGGTCCTCCGTCGTGGCGTTTTCGGGGGCTCTCGCCATCAATACTTTGCGCGCCGCCGGGGTCGAATCCCAAGGAGGCGGCGCACCCGGACTCGACATGATCGTCGTCAGCGTCGACACGCGCGCTGCGTGCCGCGAAGCCAGGAGCTGCCCGATCATCCCGCCGAGCGAGGCACCGACCACATGAGCCCGATCGATCTTCAATGCGTCCATCAGCCCCACCGCATCTTGAGCCATGTCCTCGAGACGGTACGGCGCCTTGACGGGAAGGTGCAGCAGGCGGCGCAGGATGGCGGCGCGCGCGTCCGGCACACCGCTCGATTCGAATTTTGTCGACAGACCCACGTCGCGATTGTCGTAGCGGATCACTCGATATCCGGCGGCCGCCAGCCGTCGGCAAAAGTCCATGGGCCACGCGATAAGCTGCGTTCCCAAGCCCATGATCAACAAGATGGTGCCCTTGTCGGGCGCGCCGAATTCCTCGAATTCAAGTGTAAGAGCGGCATCGCCGCTGCGGATGGGGAGCTGCACTCGCGACAGCGTTGCGTTAGGCCAGAGTCTCGGTCGAGGGCACGATTCCCGCACGCCAATCGGACGGCGACTGACCCGTCCAACGGCGAAAGGCTCGCGTAAAGCAGCTTCCCGCGGAGAATCCGAGCAAGTAAGTGACTTCGCTGACGCTGTGCCGGGGCGCGCTCAGGTAAGCGAGCGCCAGTGCGTGGCGCGTGTCGTCGAGAATTTCCTTGTACGTGGTACCGCACTCGCCCAGCTTGCGCTGCAGGGTGCGCGCGCTCACGTTGAGGAGCTCTGCAATGTCGTCCTGCGAGGGTTCGCCGTGCGCCAGGCGCTGCGTCAACACCTCGCGCACCCGCACTACAATGTTGTCGCGCTCGAGTTGCGACAAATACTGCAAGGCAATGGCATCGTTGTGCCGCGCCAGTTCCGGATTACCCCCGTCCAAGCGCCGCTCCACGCTTTCGAGATCGAACACCAAACGGGTTTGCGGCGCATCGAACACCAACGGTGCGCGCAGCAGGTTTACAAAGTCGTCGAGCCTGGCGGGCTGCGAGCGGCGAAATTCAATGCGCAACGGCGAATATTCCCGCCCGATCAGCGAACGGCACATCCGCAAATACAACCCGACCACGGCATCGATGGGCGCGTCGCCCAAGTCGGTGGTGGGTGAAATGATGAAATGATATTCGGAGCCTCGCAGAAAGAACTGATAGTCCACCGCATCACTGACGATATGGCAGTAGCGCTGCGCCCGTTCGAACGCCTCTTTCAGCGTGGAACTCGCGGACATGCCGTAGCTCATGGCGTGAAAGCTGGTGGGCCTGATGTAGCTCGCCACTTTCAGTCCGAAACCAGGATCGCCCGTTGCGGCGAGCGCGATTTTCCACAGGCGCAGACTGTAGGTTACGGGACAGCGGGCGGTCGGGCAGTCGAGCGATTTCCGGTCCAATCCCGCTTCGGCGAGCAGTGCCTCGCTATCGCAACCTGCGGCATCCAGTGCGCGGCAAATGGCCTTGACCCAGGTGCAGAGGGTGGTTTTGCCGCTGCTCGAATCGGCCGCCGGTGTCCGCACTGCTTTCGCGCCCAAGTCGCCTCCCACAGCTTAGAACGGAATATCGTCGTCGAATTCCTCTTTCCCGCCGGCCGGCGCCGGTGACTGATCATAATCATCCCGCGGCGGTGCACTTGCGCTGGGGGCCCTTTCGCCTCCGCCCGAGCTGCCGCCACCGCCACCGCCTCCGCCTGCACGGCCGCCCAGCATCTGCATGTTATCGGCGATGATTTCCGTGGTAAATCGATCGTTGCCCTGCTTGTCCTGCCACTTACGGGTTCGCAGCTTGCCCTCGACGAACACCTGGGAGCCTTTGCGCAGGTATTCGGCGGCGATTTCGCCCAAACGGCCGAATAGAGCGATGCTGTGCCATTCGGTGCGCTCTTGCTGAGCGCCGGAAGCCTTGTCCTTCCAAGATTCGCTGGTGGCGATCCGAATATTGGTCACCGTCATTCCGCTCGGCATGGACCGGGTTTCCGGGTCGGCGCCTAGGTTTCCGACCAGAATTACCTTATTTACACCACGTGCCATGACCCTTCCCTCCGCCTCAATTTACTGCCGCACATTGTACACGGCGAGCCGAGCCCCAATATCGCCCTTCAGGCGCGCGATAACACAGATAGGCGCCTCGACGGGACCCTAGGGTCGTTTTACCCGCGCTTGACGCGGCGCGTATAGTAATTGGTTAGATGCAAAATATACGAATCCGGGGCGCCCGGACCCACAACTTGAAGAATATCGATCTCGACCTGCCTCGGGATCGATTGATCGTGTTCACAGGACTCTCAGGTTCGGGCAAGTCCTCCCTGGCCTTCGACACCATCTATGCCGAGGGGCAGCGGCGTTATGTGGAATCCTTGTCCACCTACGCGCGGCAATTCCTGTCGATGATGGAAAAGCCTGATGTCGACACAATCGAAGGCCTGTCGCCGGCCATTTCCATCGAGCAAAAATCGACCTCGCATAATCCGCGCTCCACCGTCGGTACGGTCACGGAAATCCATGATTATTTGCGCCTGCTGTTCGCACGCGCGGGTACGCCCCGCTGTCCGGATCACCACATCGACCTGGCCGCGCAAACGGTCAGCCAAATGGTGGACACCGTACTGGGGCATCCGGAGGGCACCGCCCTCATGCTGCTGGCACCGGCGATCGCGGAGCGCAAAGGCGAACATGCCGAACTCATCGAGGAGTTGCAGGCGGGCGGCTTTGTGCGCGCGCGTATCGACGGAAAAGTGGTCGAACTGGATCAGGCGCCGAAGCTCGATGTGCGCCGCAAGCATACCGTTGAAGCCATTGTCGATCGCTTCAAGGTGCGGCCCGACCTGGGTCAGCGGCTGGCGGAATCCTTCGAGACCGCCCTGCGTTTGGGTCAAGGCGTCGCGCGAATCGCCTACATGGACGATCCGGAACGCGCGGAACTCGTGTTCTCCGACAAATTCGCCTGCCCGATCTGCAATTATTCCCTGAGCGAGCTCGAGCCCCGGCTGTTCTCGTTCAACAGTCCCATCGGCGCCTGCCCCACCTGCGACGGACTCGGCACCCAGGAATTCTTTGATCCCGGCAAGATCGTCGCGAATCCGCATTTGTCGCTGGCGGGCGGCGCGGTGCGCGGCTGGGATCGGCGCAACGCCTATTATTTTCAGTTGATCCAGTCGCTGGCGCGCTATTCGAAATTCGATATCGAGGCGCCGTTCGAAAGCTTGCCGCAGAAGATCAAGGATCTGGTGCTGTTCGGCAGCGCCGATGAACAGATCGAGTTCAAATACCTGGATGGCAAGGGCGGCACGATATCGCGCCGGCATACCTTCGAGGGCATCGTCAGAAATCTGGAGCGGCGCTATAACGAAACGGAGTCGGTGGCGGTACGCGAAGAGCTCGCCAAGTATCGCTCCTCGAGGCCCTGTCCTGATTGCCTCGGAACGCGGCTCAACCGCGCGGCGAGAAATGTTTTCGTCGACGGTAAAAGCGTCCCGGATATTTCGGCCTTCTCGGTGCTGCGCGCGCTGGAGTTCTTCGGCAAGCTCACGCTGCCGGGCTGGCGCGGGGAAATCGCGGTCAAGATCGTCAAAGAAATCAACGATCGCTTGGGGTTCCTGGGCAACGTGGGCTTGGGATATCTGACGCTCAATCGCAGTGCCGATACGCTGTCCGGCGGCGAAGCGCAGCGCATTCGTCTTGCCAGCCAAATCGGTTCCGGACTGGTCGGCGTGATGTACATCCTCGATGAGCCGTCGATTGGTTTGCACCAGCGCGACAATCAGCGCCTGCTCGACACGCTGGTAAACCTTCGCGACCTGGGCAACACGGTGATCGTGGTCGAGCACGATGAGGACGCAATACGCCAGGCCGACTACGTAGTCGATCTGGGGCCCGGCGCGGGCGTGCATGGCGGCAACATCGTGGCGCAAGGCACAGCGGCCGAAGTGGCCGCGCACCCCGACTCCATCACCGGTCAGTACTTGAGCGGCCGACGCCGCATAGAAATCCCAGGCTTGAGGCATGTTCCGGATCCGAAACGCATGCTGCGTGTGATCGGCGCGACTGCAAATAACTTGAAAAAAGTGACGGCGGAATTTCCGTTGGGGCTGATGACCTGCGTCACGGGCGTATCGGGCTCCGGCAAGTCAACCCTGATCAACGACACGCTGTTTCGCGCCGTCGCAACGCAGTTGAACCACGCGTCGGCCGGTACCGCGCACTTCGACCGGATCGAGGGGCTCGAGCACATCGATCGGGTCATCGAAATCGACCAGAGTCCGATCGGTCGCACGCCGCGTTCCAACCCGGCCACGTACACCGGCTTGTTCGCGCCAATTCGCGAAATTTTTGCGGCGGTACCGGAGTCCCGCGCGCGCGGCTATGAAGCCGGCCGCTTCAGTTTTAACGTGAAGGGCGGCCGTTGCGAGGCGTGCCAGGGCGACGGGGTCATCAAGGTCGAAATGCATTTTCTGGCGGACGTCTACGTACCCTGTGACGTCTGCAAGGGCAAGCGCTACAACCGCGAGACCTTGGAAATCCGTTTCAAGGGCAAGAACATTCAAGAGGTCCTGGACATGACCGTCGAGGATGCTCTGCCGTTTTTCTCCGCAGTACCGACCGTGCAGCCCAAGCTCAAGACGCTGCTCGATGTCGGCCTGTCCTACGTGCGCCTCGGTCAAAGCGCGACCACGCTGTCCGGCGGCGAAGCGCAGCGCGTCAAGCTGTCGAAAGAACTCTCGAAGCGCGCCACCGGACGCACACTGTATATTCTCGATGAACCGACCACGGGTCTGCATTTCGCCGATATCGCGCAGCTGCTCGTGGTGCTGCAACGCCTGCGCGATGAGGGCAACACGGTCATCGTGATCGAGCACAACTTGGACGTCATCAAGACCGCCGATTGGGTGGTGGACTTGGGACCCGAAGGCGGCGACAACGGCGGTCGCATCATTGCCGTCGGCACGCCGGAACAAGTCGCAGCCAGCAAGTCCTCCTATACCGGCCATTACCTGCGTGCAACGCTTGCCGCGCCGAGCAACTTCGAGCGCAAACGCGCATGAACACCGGAGCCTCTCCCAGGAGCCTGACTGGGTGCGCGTAACCGGCCAGCTCGCGCCGCTTCCCGGCATCCTGATCGGGGCATTGGGCGGCGCGATTTATTGGCTGGCGGCGCAAATATGGCCCTCGAGCGTGGCGGTGATGTTGTCGATGGCGGCAACGGCGGTGCTCACCATGGATTTTCGCGTGCTGCCGGCGACGCGGCTCGACGTGATGAGCCGGATGCTGTGCCTCCTGATCAAGTACAACGCGCTCATGGCCTTGTCGGCCGCCAAGCTGCCGTTTGCGGTTCCACCCAATGTGCCGCTGGCACTGATCATGATCTGCGGATACGGAGCCAGCTTCGCACTGTTGGTGTTCACCATGGCCACGTGGCCTGACAAGTCCACGCCGAAGGTTGGCCATGGAGCGCTGGCACTTGCCCTGCTGATTGGGTTCGCACCCGCCGCGCTGCTCGGCATTCCGGGCCTCGTCGGGTTGGCCGCCGCCATCGTCGCCGCCATGTTCCTCATCGCCTTCCTGCGGTACAGAAAAATCAACGCGTCGGACGACACGCTCGATCTGACGCAGCTGATTTCTGAGGTCTGCTTCTATTTGGGCGCGCTGGCCAGTTGGAGGTACGTATGAGCCGTGCCGTCGCCGGACTGGCGCGGGCTGCGCTGCCGATATTGACGCGTCTTGATCCCGAGCTCGCACATGACTTGGGATTGGCAGCCTTGAAAGCCGTACGGCCGCTGTGGCCGCCGATGGAATTCCCCGCGGCGCTCGCCGTGAGCTGCTTCGGCCTGCGGTTTTCGCATCCATTGGGATTAGCGGCGGGATTCGACAAGAACGGCGACTACTTGGACGCGCTGGGCGCGCTGGGTTTCGGCCACATTGAGTTGGGTACGGTGACACCGCGCCCGCAGCCTGGCAACCCGAAGCCCCGCATGTTCAGAATTGCGGGCAGTTGCGCGCTGATCAACCGCATGGGATTCAACAACAAGGGCGCCGATCATCTGGTCGCGCGTCTCGCCGGCAGCCGCTACCGCGGCATTCGCGGCATCAGTATCGGCAAAAATTTTGATACGCCCCTCGAAAAGGCACAGGACGACTACGTCGCGTGTCTGCGCAAGGTCTACGCCCATGCCGATTACATCGCGGTGAATGTGTCCTCGCCCAATACCGAGCGCTTACGCGAACTGCAAGCCGGCGATGGGCTGCAGCGCATCCTCGGCACGCTGCTCGAGGAGCGTCTCACTCTGCAGCAACGCATTGGTAAACGCGTCCCTCTGTTGATCAAAGTGGCGCCGGACTTGAGTTCAGAGCAGGTCTCAGCGCTCGCGCGAGAAGTGCGCGCGGTGCAGCTCGACGGCGTCATCGCCACCAACACCTCGACGGATTTGAGCCTGCTCGCTTCGCCGCCCGCCGCGCAGCAGCGCGGCGGTTTGAGCGGTGCACCATTGCATCCTCTGTCCGTGAAGCTCATATCGCAATTGCGAGCCGAGCTCGGTGCGGCCTTTCCCATCATCGGCGTCGGCGGTATCGTCACGGGGAACCAAGCCCGCGAAACCTTGCGCGCCGGGGCAAACCTGTTGCAGGTTTATACTGGCTTCGCGTATCGAGGACCGGCGTTGCTGCAGGAGATATTGCGTGCGCTGCCCGCATGATTGACCCGGAAACCGTCGAGCTGTATCAGCGCGACGGCGCTGTGTGCATTCGCCGGCTGTTCCGGCCGGAGGAAATCGAGACGCTCCGGATGGGCATCGATCAAAACCTCAGCGCCTTGAGTCCGCGCGCCATCGTTGCCAGTACGCCCAGCGATCCGGGGCACTTCGTCGAGGACTTCTGCAACTGGCAGGACAATGCGCACTACCGCCGCTTTATTTTCGACTCGCCCCTGGCCGAAACCGCCGCGAAGCTCATGCGCAGCGCCACTGCGCGTCTATACCACGACCATATGCTCACCAAGGAACCCAGGACGCGGCAGGTGACCCCTTGGCATCAGGATCAGCCCTACTACAATATCGAGGGCCGGCAAAACGTGAGTTTTTGGATTCCGGTCGATCCTGTGAATCGCGAATCCACGCTGCAACTCGTGGCGGGAACCCACCTGGGACCGTGGCTGATGCCGCGCACTTTCATGGATGCCGAAGCGAAGTGGTTTCCGGAAGGCTCGCTGGCGGAGCTACCCGATATCGATGCGGCGCGCCATAAATATCGTATTCTCGACTGGGAGATGCAACCGGGCGATGCCGTCTGCTTTCACATGCTCATGCTGCACGGCGCGCGCGGCGTCACCGGCGCGCAGCGGCGCCGGGTGTTCTCCGTGCGCTTTCTCGGCGATGATATCCGGCATGCGCCGCGCCGCTGGAAAACATCGCCGGATTTCCCTGGCCTGGCCGACGAATTGGCCCCGGGGGCGTCCATGAATCACCCTCTGTTCCCCGTCCTATGGAACTCGCCACCATGAGTAAGGTCCCCTGGATTGCATTCGCGCTGATGCTGCTGTTCGCGGTGATCTTTCTGTCGACCACGGTGTCCAGTCTGCCGGCGCTGGTGGCGTCTCATTTTGACGGTGCGGGATTCCCTACCGCGCACATGACCCACGAGTTCTACATCAAATTCGTTTTTGCGATGGGCGTGGGATTTCCGATCGCCATGGTGGCGCTGTTGACGCTGATCTACTCCAGAGCCAGCGACATGAAACTGCCGAACCGCGAGTACTGGCTGGCACCGGAGCGCATCGCGCAGACGCGATCGTTGCTCGTATCGCAGGGAGTGTGGTTCGGCTCTCTCATGGTCGCCATGGTTTGCTACGTCCATTGGCTGGAATTGGCGGCACATCGCGAAATGCCGCCGCATTTATCCAATCGGTGGGTCGGCGTCGGGCTGCTGGTTTTTTTTGCGGTCACCGGCGTCTGGATCATCAAGCTGCTGCGCGCCTTCCGCACGCCGCCGGTCATCACCTAAGTCTTTAGTATTGCCGTCAGCGTGATCTCGGGAACGCTGGCCAGGGCCTTGGACAAGGGACAATCCTGCTTTGCCTTGGCGGCGAGCTTTTGGAAAGTCGCATCGTCCATTCCCGGTACGCTGGCCTCGAGCCGCAGGCCGATATGCTCGATCGAGTAACCCGCGCCCTTCAGCATCAATCGCACCGCGGCCTGCGTGTCGACAGCGGCTGTGGAGAAGCCCGCCGCGTCGCAGGCGAAAGAGAAGGCCATGGTGAAACAGGCCGCATGCGCCGCCGCCAGCAACTCCTCGGGATTGGTGCCGCGTTTGTCATCCTCGAAACGGCTGGCAAAGCCGTAGGGGTAGGATTTCAACGCCTCGGTTTGAGTGCTGATCTTGCCTACGCCCTGCTTGCCCCGCCCTTCCCAATGCACGGTCGCGCTTTTGTCGCTCATTCAAAGTCTCCTAAAAGTTGTAGATGCTACGAGGCGGCTCGATCCGCACGCCTATTGATGCGGCAGCGGAATGAATTCCGTTTCGCCGGGTACCGGCGCAAATTGACGATTGGCCCAACGCTCTTTGGCACGCTCGATGCGGTCCTGCGAGGAGGCCACGAAATTCCACCAAATAAAGCGCGGGGTCGGGAACCGCTTGCCTCCCAAAAGCATGGCGCGAGTCTCGCCGTGGGCGCGAAGACTGACACTTGCGCCGGGCGCAAGGACGGCGAGTTGCCCTTCGGTAAATTTTTCATCGCCGATCGCGAGTTCGCCGTGCACCACATACACGGCACGCTCGTCGTGCTCGCCGGGCACGTCCATGACTGCGTCCGGCGCGAATCTCGCATGTACATAGAGGGTCGGCCACAGGGTCGTGACGGGAGAGCGCAGTCCCGATGTTTCGCCCGCCACCACCGACAGCGTAACCCCGCCCTGCACTCGTTGCGGAATTGTACTGGCCGGGTAGTGTGTGAAGCTCGGCTCGACGTCTTCATGCCCGTCCGGCAGCGCAACCCAGCTCTGGATGCCGTGGATCTTCTCGCCGGCGGCGCGCGCCAGTCGAGGGGTGCGCTCCGAATGCGCAATTCCCTGTCCGGCCGTCATCCAGTTCACATCGCCGGGACGGATTTCACGCACATTGCCGAGGCTGTCGCGATGCTCGAGCGAGCCCGAAAACAGGTAGGTCACTGTGGCGAGCGCAATGTGCGGATGCGGTCGCACGTCGATACCCTGTCCCGGGTCGAATTGAGTCGGTCCCATATGGTCAAAAAAGATGAAAGGGCCCACCATGGCGCGGCCTTCAGCGGGCAGGACTCGGCGAACGACGAAGCCCCCTAGATCGCGTTGCCGCGCATTGACCAAGTGTAAAATCGCCATAGGCCGTAAGCTTAAGAGTTGTGTTTGACCATTATCGCATTTGAGGCCGCCCGGGCTGCGGAGTTCCTTGTCGTTAAACACGGACATGGACCGTTGATTCTTGAGCAGATGATATGTTCGTATGATGGTAATGGAAGCAAGTCCTAAGGTCTGGAGGCAGGAGATGACCGAGACCGACATCTGGACGAAGTGGGAAAGCCAGATTGTCAACGGAGTGTTTCCCCTGCGCCGCTTTTTGGGCAGGTCAAACCACAGTGTCGTGTTCCTCACTGAATGCCGCGCGCAGAACCTGCCAAATGCCGCCATCAAGATAATTCCTGCCGATCAGGCGTTGGCGGAAGCCCAACTCTCGAGATGGCGAAGCGCCGCAACCCTGTCGCATCCGCACTTGATCCGATTGCTCGACTCTGGCCGCTGCAAGCTTGGCGGCCACCCGTTCCTGTTTGTCGTTACGGAATATGCGGAGCAAAATCTGGCGCAGATTCTGCCCCATCGCGCCCTGACGGCCGACGAGCTACGGGAATTGCTGAGTCCCACCCTCAATGCCTTGGAGTTCCTGCACGGCAAGAATCTGGTGCACGGGCAGCTAAAGCCCCCCAATTTCCTGGTCGTCAACGATCAGCTCAAACTGTCGAGCGACGGCATCAGGGCGTTCCGCGAGCCCGCGGCATCGGCCGCCAGACCATCTGCGTACGATGCCCCCGAAGCCAAGAGCGGCGGCATCACTGCCACGGGAGACGTCTGGAGTCTCGGCGCGACCTTGATCGAGGCCATGACCCAGCACCCACCTTCGACCGACAAGCAGTTGGACATTGCACTATTGCCGGTGAGCTTTCCGGCGGCCCTGGCGGACAAGGTATGGCGATGCTTGAGCCGCGATCCGGCCGATCGCCCCACCCTGGCCGATTTGCGCAATCAAATCAGCCCAACGCCCGATGTGTCCGCGGTCCCGCCAGCGCCCCCGGCAGCGATGGCACCCGTGACAGCGTCCGCGATGGCGACGGCGCCCGGGATACCTGCGGCGGCTCCTGCACCTAGGTCTGTGCCACCGGCGGCGGCCTCTCCCCCGCCGCGCGCGCCGAACGCACCCGCTGCATCGCGCCGGACTGCGTCATTTCCTGCCTGGGTCACACCGACCCTGCTGGCGCGGTCGGCGGCTGCTGGGCTCCTCGGATTGATCCTGCTATGGATCGGCATCCGGGCAATGCGTAGTCCCGCTTCACCGCCGCCCGTCGCCGTCCTGCCCGCACCGCAGAATCCGGCACCTGCGATACAGAGCCCGGCCATTGCGCCGAGCACGGCTTCCGCGGTGCTGCACGAAGAGATGCCTGCGGTTTCGCGCAGCGCGCGCGCATCGGTCCGTGGACAGATCAAGGTCGTGGTTCGCGTGACCGTTGACCGTGCGGGAAACGTCATCGCCGAGAATCTCGAGGCCCGCGGTTCAAGCCGGTATTTCGCGCGCGTGGCAACGGAGGCCGCGAAGCGCTGGAAGTTTGCGCCCGCAGACAATCAGTCCCCACGGGAGTGGTTGGTGCAGTTCGAGTTCAACCGCGACGGCACCACGGCTCACGCGACTCCGCGCGGCAAGCCGTGAGGCAGCCTAAGCTTTAGCCCGACGGTGCGGTGAGCGCCTTCAGGAACTGATAGTAAAATTCCACGCCGGTGTAGTAGGCGTCCATTTTCACACGCTCGTCCCTGCCATGCGCCCTGTCGTCGGCACGTTCGATCGCCACTCCATTGATACCGTAGCTCGGTATTCCCGCGTTCATGGTGTAAATGCTGTCGGATGCGCCGGCTTCCATGACCGGCAACACGACGAAGCCCGGCCACAACTTGGCGGCAACGCCGCGCAGTGAATTCATGACATCGTCGCGCAGCGGCGGCGGCGCCATGGCCTTGCGGTCCGAACCATGATCCGTCAATTCGCCGATGTCGCTGCGATAGCGAACCGTGAGTTTCGAATCGTCGAAGAGCTTGACCAGCTGAGCGCGAATTTCCTCCTGCGAGTGGCCGGGGAAAATGCGGCAGTTCACGTTGGCTTCAGCCCGACCCGGCAGGGCATTCGGCGCATGACCGCCGCTCAACATGGTCGCGACGCAGGTGGTGCGCATGACCGAGTTCACGTGCGTGTCCTGCGACAGCCGCTCGACGGCCTTCGCATCGGGAGGCTCGCCTAAGATGGCGCGCATATCAGCAGCTCTCTGGCCGGTCTCGATCTTGGCCATCTGCGCGAAATATTCGCGCGTCACGGCATTGAGTTCGAAGGGAAAGGAGTACTTCTGCAGCTTCGCCAGCGCATCGGCCACGTGGTAGATCGCATTGTCAGGCGTTGGCAACGAGCTGTGGCCGCCGGGATTGGTGGCGAGGACCTGGAAGTCTCCATAGAGTTTTTCGGTAGCCTCGAAGCCGATAGTCTGCGGCTTGTCCGGCCGCACGCCGCCGGCGTCGGGGTTCAGGGCAAATTCCGCATCGATGAGCTCGCGATGATTCTTGAGAAGCCAGTCGACGCCATTGGATTTGCCGTTCTCTTCGTCCGCCGTCAGCGCCAGAATGATGTCGCGGTCGGGAACAAATCCCTCTTTTCTCAAGCGAATGAAGTCGGTCACGGCGATGGCGACGCTGTCCTTCATGTCTTGCGTGCCGCGGCCGTAGAAGTAGCCATCCTTCTCGACGAACTGGAACGGGTCCGAGGTCCAATCCTCACGTTTCGCCTCGACGACGTCCGTATGCGCGATGATCAGGACCGGCTTGAGCTTTGACCCGGGCTTGCCGCGGTAGCGCGCAACCATGTTGCCCTTGCGATCGTTGGGACCGAGCACGACCACGTCGGCTTTGGGGAATCCAGCATCGAGCAGGCGCTGCGCCATCGCTTGCGCGGCCAGCGTCGTGCTCCCGACGGAGTCCGTGGTATTGATCTCGATCAGCTGCTTGAAAATGTCGTGCGCATTCTTACGTGTCACGGCATCGCCATCCGGGTTCGCGGCGGCGGCCGCCTGAACACACAACCCGATCAAAATCGCGCCAATGCCGCTCACCACCATACGATATTTCAAGAAGTGTTCTCCCGATGAATGCGTGGAATTCGCGTTTATGACCCCCATGCTATCGTATGCAAGGTGCGGCCGCGTGGCGCCGTGGAGATTGTGATGCCGAAGAAGAAAATTCGCGCGGTGAGCCGGTCTGCGGCCGAAGCCGCTGTGCGCACCCTGCTGCGCTTCGCGGGAGACGACCCGCTGCGCGAGGGGCTGCGCGATACGCCGAAGCGGGTCGCGAATGCCTACGGCGACTGGTTTTCCGGTTATTCCATCGACCCCGGGGCGTACCTGCGGCGCACATTCGAGGAGGTCGAAGGCTACGATGAAATGGTGGTATTGCGCGATATCTCGTTCGAGTCGTTCTGCGAGCATCACATGGCACCCATCATCGGCCGCGCGCATGTGGGCTACCTACCCAGCGACCGAGTGGTCGGGATCAGCAAGCTGGCGCGCGTCGTCGACGGCTACGCACGCCGTTTGCAGGTTCAGGAGAAACTCACCGCGCAAATTGCCGGATGCATCAACGAAGTGCTGAAGCCGAGAGGCGTGGGCGTCGTCATCGACGCCGTTCACCAATGCATGACCACGCGCGGGGTGCACAAACGCGGCGTGTCCATGGTGACCAGCAAGATGCTCGGCACCTTTCGCGCGGATGCCAGCACGCGCGCCGAGTTCCTGCGCTTCATCGCCATCGAAGGCAGCAATCAGCGCTAATACCCCGGCTCAGTGATATTGACCGGTTGATGTAGCGCGCTAGGGAGGCTGAGCGACCCGTCCATTAGCCTGGAACATGCGGGCCAGTCATGTTCAGGGGCCGAGGGATTAGTTTCTCGGCGGTGGAACCTTGGGCAACGGCCGCACGGGCACCAGCTCGACCGAGAAGCTGTACTTGTGCCGCTCCCCGGGTTGAAGCGCGCCCACGCCGACGACCTGGCGCGTGATTTTTTCGCCCTTCTCGTTGGTGATCGCGATCACCACGCAATACTCACACTGTTCGCCGCGCGCCGGGTGATGAATCGTGCCCTCGATTCGCATGGCTGAAAGCGCTTGAGTCTGCGGCTCCGCGTTGACCGTATTGAAACGCAGATGGTGGTGGCAACCCGGGCATATGTTCGCACTCTGCAAGACCGTGGCTTTACAGTGCGGACATACCCGGGTCGCGCCGAGGCTGCTCTGGCGAGCGACGCTCATGACGAGGCTCCTAGCTGCCGTTGCTGACTAGGCCCTTGATCTTGCCTTTCTCATCTTCCCAGCCGAACTCAACATGTCCGCGCATGCGTGAACCGGCCGCGACGGTGATGGATCCCGCCTTCACGTCGCCGACGATGACACCGCCCTCGAGCACATCGACGCGCTTGGCGGATTCGATATTGCCCTGCAGCTCGCCGCCGACGACCACGATGCCGGCCAGCACCTGACCGGTCAAATGCGCGCCGCTGTCCATGGTGAAATTGCCGTCAATGCGTACATCGCCTTTGAAACGGCCTGCCATGCGCACATTTCCCGAGCCCTCGATTTTGCCTTCGATCGAGAGATTGGCAGCGATGACCGACTCTCCGCCCTCGACCGCCGTTTTAGGCGTAGGACGCCGTGGGGACACGGCCAGTCCCGGGTCGTTGACGGGGCGTTCCGGCGGGCTTCGCTCGGGGGCGAGTCCCGAAGAAGGAACGGATGAACCCGCAGGGACGGGCGTGGGGTTTTCTTTCCAAAGCGCCATAAGGTAACTCTCCCGCTAATGAGTGGCTAAAGCGTACACGCTAACGCCGGCAAATGTCATCGGCCTACTGTCTTTTATTGGAGACGGTGAGTTCTCGAGGCCCGGCGTCAGTGTGGACGATATAATGCCCCTCAATTAAAGAAGGGGCGCTAACTTTTGTTCCAACAACTTGAGCGGCTGGTTTCCGATTCGATTCTCGGGTTAATGGCCAAATATCGAGCAGACCCTTTCAAGCAAAAGGTCGATTTAGGGGTAGGGGTTTTCCGGGACCTTTCAGGCAATACCCCTATTCTGGATTGCGTCCGCAGAGCGGAAAAAGAGGTTCTGGCGGCCCAAACCACCAAATCCTACGTGAGTGCTGCCGGCCGGGAGGAGTTCAACACGGCGTTGGAGGAACTCGTGCTGGGCAGCGCGCATCCGGCGCGCCGCGATCATCGTGCGCGGACGCTGCAATGCCCCGGCGGCTGCGGCGCGCTGCGGGTGGGGGCGGAACTCATCAAGGCGGCCTCGCCCACTGCCGTGGTGCACTTGAGCGAC
This sequence comes from Steroidobacteraceae bacterium, assembly GCA_035997505.1. GTDB lineage: Bacteria > Pseudomonadota > Gammaproteobacteria > Steroidobacterales > Steroidobacteraceae > Bog-1198. The sequence goes on from DASYIN010000090.1 coordinate 22,514, forward strand.
CCGACGTGGGGCAATCACACGCCCTTGATGGGAGGCTCTGGACTGAAGCTGGCGCGCTACCCCTACTACGACGCGGTCACCCACGAATTGCGCTTCGAGGCCATGCTGCAGCGCCTCAGCGAGGCGGCCGAAGGCGATGTGGTGTTGATCCACGCCTGCTGCCACAACCCGACGGGCGCGGACTTGAGTACCGCGCAATGGCAGGCGGCGACGGACCTCTTGGAACGGCGCAAGCTGGTCCCCTTTCTGGATCTGGCCTATCAAGGATTCGGCTCCTCGCTCGAAGCCGATGCGGCCCCCATTCGGGCCGTGGTCGAACGGGTGCCTGAGGCGCTGGTGGCGGTGTCGTTCTCCAAGAACCTCGGCCTCTATCGCGAGCGCGTCGGCGGGCTGATCGTGATCAGCGAGAATACCTCCCGCGCGGACGCCGTCTACAGCCACATGCTGCACATTGCGCGCAGCATCTATTCGATGCCGCCGGATCATGGCGCGGCCATCGCCGCGAGAGTTTTTGCGGAACCGCAGCTCAGGCAGCAATGGATTGGGGAACTCGAGGCCATGCGAACGCGGATCTTGGAAATGCGCTCGCTGCTCGCCGGCCGCCTCCAAGAGGCCACGGGCGGGAACTCCTTCGATTTCATCCGCACGCAACACGGCATGTTTTCGTTGCTCGGCGTGTCGCCGGATGCGGTGGAGCGGTTGCGCGAAAAACATCACATCTACATGACGTCCGACAGCCGTATGAATCTGGCAGGCATCATGCCCGGCAATGTGGATTACGTGGCGGCGGCGTTCGCGGCGGAAAGCGGGGCTTGAAGGATCAGTCGGCGAGCGCCTGACTCAAGGCGGTGACTTCAGCTGCGGAATCCTGCATGACCGCCAAGGTCTTCGATTGATTCATGCCCAGCCGCTTTGCGGCGGGCAGCTCTTCCAGCGTTTGCTCGAGGCCCGCGATGTCCGTGCCGTAGGCGACCATCAACATGGCGATGCCGACGACATCGGTCAGATCGGGCGAATCCAGATCCGTGCGGGAAAAATCCTCCTGCCCCACGGCGCGCGCCATCGACTCGGAGAATTTCCAGTTCTCTAAAATCGCCTTGCCGATGGAGGGGTACCAATCATTGATGATGTCCTTCAGCACATCCTCGCTGGCAAACAGCTCAGGATGCCCGATGGCGCGGGTCAGGATGTACAGCTTGCCGATGCCATGCATCATTCCGGTGAGCATCGCTTCGTCTGGATTGACGCGTGTACAGGTTCTCGCCAGCACATACGCATAGGCCGCCACGTAGGTGCTGCGCTCCCAAAGATCATTCAAATGCGGCGCCAAACTCGCCAGCGTGTTGGCCCTGCGGATTTGATTCATTGAAAAGGAAATCGAGGCGCTGCGCACCATGTTGTGGCCTATGCGCGCAATGGCGGTTCGCAGATCGGTGACGCTTTTGCCGCTGCGGTTGATGGCGGCGGAATTCGCAATGCGCAGCAGCCGCGCCGCCAGAGCCGGTTCCGATCCCACCACACGCACGATCTGTTCGACCCGGGTATTCGGGTCGGAAAGAATCCGCCGGACCTGCAGTGCTATTTCCGGAAACGACGGCAGATCGACGTGGCCCCCGGACAATTCCTCGGCGAGGCTGCGGATGAAACCAAAGGCAACGGTAGATTGAGATTCCACAGGAGTTAATTGATCGGCCCAAATGCCCGATTCTTGAGGGTCATAACCCGACAACGCATAAAAATATCCCTATTTCTTCGCAGTCGAGGGCCGGCTTGCGAATCGCTGCTGTACCTCGCCATTGCGCGAGCTTTCTGTGAATCGGCCCGCGCTGTAGCGGGCCACCACATTGCGCCAGAACGCCACCGAGCCCGGATGGCGCATGTATTCTACGATTTCCCAGTCGCCCGCGAAGCGGTCAAAAATGAGCGTCGCAGCGTCGCGGCCGATGCCGGAGCGTCGGTATTGCATGCGCACGAAAAACTCGGACATTCGGTAGTCCGCGGCCTTCTCGCCCGCTTTGGGGATGCGCGGCCGCGTGACCAGCGCAAATCCGACGGAATTGGTCCCTTTCAGGATCAGCAGCGGGTGCGACTGATCGTTGGAAAACCAGTTCGCGAATATTTCGGCTTCGTGCGGATTGTTCGCGCCGATGACGGAAAATAAACCGGTATTTAAGTCGGCCAGCGACTCGATGTACTCGCCGTAGACACTCTGGATCCACTGGCGATCCTGCTTCGAATGTCTGACATCGCGGATACTGACAAGCAACGAAACTTCATCCTCGAGTCATAAAAAGACACAGCCCGGACGAACATGCCAGATGGCAGCCCGCCCGGGCTTGTGGATCAGCTAACTCCGAAGCGTTATTACGGCTTCGCAGCTGAGGCTGCGCTGGCAGCTGCATCGGCGGCGGCGCTCGCAGCAGCAGCCGAATCAGCAGCGGCAGAGGCAGCGGCATCCGCGGCAGGCGCGGCGGCCGGAGGAGGAGCAGCGGCCGGGGCAGGAGCCTCGGTCTTGCTGCCGCAGGCACTCAGCATGAATGCAGCGACAAAGGCGGTCAGAGCAAGTTTAGTCTTCATCTATCGATACCCCAGAAATTTTAAAGGTAAAAAATTTAGGCCGAGCGTGTTGTTTTTGGGACTGTACCCAAACGTCCCGGCCGATTTTAGAGTGTTTTGGCTCATTTTCATATCACTTTCGCCAAACCCCGCACGCCTTTAACGCGGGAAATCGCGCACGGGGTTAAAGGGCTGTAGAGGAACAGCGCGTCTGGCGCATAATTCGCGAGCCCATTGACCGCCGGAGGACTTGTGAGCGATTCCAGTCTCGATCAACTGTACGCCGCGCACTTGGCTACCCTCATGCGCCGCACTGACCGCGCGCTTAGCGTGAGCGGCTTTGACGCGCTCGTGGTCCACGCAGGCCGGCCGCCCCTGCAGTTTCTCGACGACCAAGACTACCCCTTCAAGGTCAACCCGCAGTTCAAGGCGTGGGTGCCGATCGTGGACAATGCACGCTGCATACTGGTGTATGCGCCCGGCGTACGGCCGTTGGTTTTGTTCTATCAACCCAACGATTACTGGCATAAAGCCGCGCCGCTGCCGGCGGGCCCGTGGACCGCCGCAATCAATTTGATTGCGATCGACGATGATTCAAAGGCTGCTGCGCACTGGTCCAAATTAGGGCGAGTAGCCTTTCTCGGGCCCGAAGGCACGGCTTCGGGCGTTGATCCGAAGTGCGTCAACCCCAAAGAGTTGATGGCCCTGTTGGACTATGAGCGCGCCGTCAAAACCCCGTACGAGTTGGCGTGTCTGCGACGAGCCAGCGAAATGGGGGCTCGCGGCCATACAGCGGCCTTTGCGGCATTTCACCGCGGAGACGCCGAATACGACGCGCACATGAGCTATTTGACGGCCTGCCGGCAGCGCGAGGAGGAGATGCCCTATAACAATATCGTCGCCTATAACGAGAATGCGGCCGTCCTGCACTATCAGCATTTGGCTAGGGTCCCACCCTCACCGTTGCGCTCCTTCTTGATCGATGCCGGTGCCCAATACCGCGGTTATGCCGCGGATATCACCCGCACGTACTCCCGAGGCGCCGGGCGCTTCGCGGATCTGGTCAAGGCCATGGACAAGGCGCAATTAACGCTGTGCGACGAGATCGTCGCCGGCCGTGATTATCGCGAGGTGCACCTTTCCGCCCACCGCGCTTTAGGCGACGTGATGCACAAAGCCGGGATCACCAGACTGCCCGGCCAGGCAGCATTGGAGGCCGGCGTCACCGGCGTGTTCTTTCCCCACGGAATCGGGCATTTGCTGGGGCTGATGGTCCACGACGTAGGCGGCGTCATGGGCGATGCCAATGGGCATGAACGCGAGCGGCCGAAAGGCCATCCCTATTTGCGCCTCACGCGCATGCTGGAGCCCGGCGTGGTGGTGACGGTGGAACCGGGAATCTATTTCATCGAGTCGCTGCTCGCCGCGGCGCACGCGGACGAACGCCGCGCCCACATTGATTGGGCGGTCGTTGACGAGCTCAAGCCCTTCGGCGGAATTCGGATTGAAGACAATGTCGCCGCGACCGCGGGGAAGCCCGAAAACATGACTCGGGATGCGTTCGCGCGAGTCGCTGCCGCGAAAGGCGCGGCTGCCTGATCAGGGCGAACGTGCTGCAGCCTGTCAGGCTGCAGCTTTCTTGCGTCGCTTCGGCTTGGCCTCGGTCTCGCTCTCATCAGCGGCGGGGGCGGCTTTCTTCCCCTTGGTCTTCTTGGGCTCTGCCTTCGACGCTTTAGCGGCCTTTTTATCTTCTTTCTTTTCGGTCGCGACGGGGGCTGAATCCACCAATTGCATGAGCGCCATGTCGGCGTTATCGCCGGGACGCGGTTCCATTTTCAGAATTCGCGTATAGCCGCCGGCGCGCGCCTTGAAGCGCGGCCCCAAATCGGCAAACAACTTTTCGACCACGGCATCGTCGCGCAAGCGCGAGTGCGCCAGACGGCGCAAGCCGATCGAGTCCACCTTGGCCATCGTGATCAACGGCTCGACTACGCGGCGCAGCTCCTTGGCCTTCGGCACTGTGGTGCGGATGGTTTCGTGCTGCAGCAAGGAGGTCGCCATGTTGCGCAACATCGCATGACGATGAGAGGCATTTCGCGATAGCTGACGCCCGCTGTTTCTGTGACGCATGTTCTTCTCTTAACTCTTAATCGCTAATTCAAATACCGTCGCGCTCGTCGTCGCGCTTCAAGCCGGGCGGCGGCCAGTTGTCGATCCGCATTCCAAGCGTCAAACCGTGGCTCTCCAGAACTTCCTTGATTTCCGTCAAAGACTTCTTGCCCAGGTTCGGCGTGCGCAGCAATTCGACTTCCGTGCGCTGCACGAGATCGCCGATGTAGTGGATGTTCTCGGCCTTCAGGCAGTTGGCGGAACGCACCGTGAGCTCCAGCTCGTCGACCGGGCGCAGCAGAATGGGGTCGAACTGCGTTTCGGTGGCCTTGGTGGTCGACTCGTCTTGACCCTGCAGATCCACGAACACCGACAACTGATCCTTGAGGATGCCACCGGCACGGCGAATCGCCTCTTCCGGATCGATCGTGCCGTTGGTCTCGATGTCCAGAATCAGCTTGTCCAAGTCGGTGCGCTGCTCGACGCGCGCGCTCTCGACGTTATAGGTCACTTTGCGGACCGGGCTGAAGGAGGCATCCAGTTGCAGGCGGCCGATGGCGCGCGTCTGCTCTTCGAATGCCATGCGCTGCGCTGCCGGACGGTAGCCGCGGCCGCGCTCGACCTTCAATGACATCGACAGCTCACCGGCCTTGGTGAGGTTGGCGATGACCAGATCCGGATTCAGAATCTCGATGTCATGA
>DASYIN010000091.1:0-10396 GCA_035997505.1 Steroidobacteraceae bacterium
TCGCGCGTCCCGTACGCGATGGCGCGAGACGGATTATTTTTTCGTGCTCTTGCGCACTTGTCGCCGCGCAACGTGCCTGCCAGGGCGATCGTCGCGCAAGCCGCATGGGGCAGTGTGCTGGCCCTGTCCGGCTCCTACGACGCGCTGACCGATTCGGTGATCTTTGCCTCGTGGCTCTTCTACGGGCTGAGCACCGGATCGTTATTCATCTTTCGCAGAACCATGCCGGATGCCCACCGGCCGTATCGCGCGCTCGGCTATCCATACGTACCCGTGATCTTTCTCCTGGTCACCGCCGCCTTGCTGGTCAATACATTCGTCGCGGCGCCCAACGAAGCCTTCAAAGGCGTGGCGGTGCTGCTGGCCGGTCTGCCGCTCTACTGGTACTGGTCGCGAAAGAACCCGGGTCTCTAGGACTTCCGCTGCGCGCCCGGCAAGTCGAACACCAGAACCTCTGCGTCGCGACCCCCCTGCAAGCGAAGTCCGCTCTCCCCGGTGATACGCAGCGCGTCTCCCGCGCTCAAGGCCACATCATTCGCACTGATGGCGCCGCGTGCGACATGCACATAAAGCCGCCGTCCCTCGCAGACCTTGAGGTCCGCAGATTCGGTTCCGTCGAACTCGCCCGCGTAGATGCGTGCATCCTGGTGGATCAGCAGCGATCCTTGCGCGCGATCGGGCGACACGATGAGCCGCAGCCGTCCGCGTTTCTCCTCGGGCTCGAAATGCTTCTCCTCGTAGCTCGGTTCTATGTTCAGCTTGTCCGGTTGGATCCAGATCTGCAAAAAGTGGGTGCCTTCGCCTGCTGAGGGATTGAACTCACTGTGCCGAACGCCGCTGCCGGCGCTCATGCGTTGTACATCGCCGGGCCTGATCGTGGACCCATTGCCCATGGAATCCTTGTGTGCGAGTTCGCCGGACAACACATAGCTGACGATCTCCATGTCGCGATGAGCGTGGGTGCCAAAACCGGCCCCCGCTTGCACGCGATCCTCGTTGATCACCCGCAATGGCCCGAACTCAACATGCTCCGGGTCGTAGTAGTCGGCAAAAGAAAACGTGTGAAAGGACTTGAGCCAACCGTGGTCGGCAAAGCCTCGCTCTTGGCTGCGTCTGATTTGGTGCATGGAAGTCTCCTGAAGACACAATAGGGTCGAACCCGCCAATTAAAAGGCCCTCAGTAGGACACACCCTACAGGGGGTGACGCGAGCACCCGACTGCCCGGCAAAGTAATCGAGATTACATTCGGTTCACCACACATTCGGGAGAAGAATAATGTCCATAGGCACAATCTTATTGATCATCCTGGTTCTGTTGTTGGTGGGCGCGCTTCCCGCGTGGCCATACAGCAGCGGCTGGGGCTACTATCCCAGTGGCGGACTGGGCTTGGTGCTGATCGTGCTGCTCGTCCTGGTGGTGTCCGGACGATTGTGATGCGGCGACGATTCTGATGCGGCGACGATCGTGATGCGGGATCGCGTGGGGATTGTGCTGGCGTTGTCCTTCGCAGGCATATTGAGCGCAGGAATGTTGAGCGCGGTGTCGCGCGATGTCTCGACCGTGTGCAGCGTCCTCGCCGAGCCCTCGCGCTTCGATTATCTGGTGCTCGCCAGCATTGCTGACTCGCAGCATCCGCTTTCAATGGCCGGCTATCGGCCGGACCACCATCAGAAGAAGCCGTGTAACTCGAATAGCACCAGCTGCTGATGCTGCTGATCGTTCTGCGGGATGCCGAAGTAGTGCCGATAGCCCGCGCGCACCTGCAGGAAGGGCAGCGGTGTGTATTCGTACACAATGCTATAGCGCGTCTGCTGGTCGTTCTGCACCGAGCGGTCGGGATCGGAATACTCCGCCGTGAGCTTGAGGTTATGGCCCTGGCGAATTCGGATATCGCCTTCGAGTAAGGCGGCAGCAAGCGTGCGTCCTCCGGGGAAACTGTCGTCGTGCACGATGTCTCCCTCAGCCAACCAGGCAATGGGCCCCGTCTTCAGGCCCGCAAACAGCCCCCCCATATGCCGGTCGCCGGCATCCGATTTCGTGGATGAGCCGGCAATGCCCAACCGCCAGATCTGCTTCGTATAGACCACTTGCGTTGTGACTTGATAGCCTGATCCTGAGCTTGCGTTGGCGATGCCGTTGGTGACGTCGAACTGCGCCGACCAGGCGGCATGTTCGTAGCCGAGCTCGATTCCTTTGTCGGGCGTCGCCATGCTGATGCCGGTGACCTCGCGCACGAACGCGGTTTGATCCTGCAGACGCCATCCGTACGGCAGGTAGAACTGTCCGCCTTTGACGTAGAAACCATCGGTGGTGCTGCCATAGCGGACGTAAGCTTCTTCATTCTGCGAGCCGTCCGGCGCGATCTGTTCATCCACGTAGATCCCCAACCGGTCCGGGATGAGGGTGAGATCCGCGTAGACGCGGACCTGGTCGAGGGAAAAGGCCTGCTGACTTGGCGAATTCGGCGCGGTAGTGCGCGTCCAGTCCGCACGCAGATCGCCGCCGACGCGCAGTCGATCGGTGATTTTTCCGGTCCAGGAATCGAGGGCGTTGTCCACCGTCTCGGCCGGCAGCAGCACCTTTGCGTACGTGATTCCAAAGTCGTTGCGCAACCCGCCGCCCGTTGGATTGACATGACAGACGTTGCACTTATAGCCGGTCGTGACGGCCAGATAGGGCTCAGCGGAGGCCGGAGCGGCACGCAGCACCGCGAGCGCCGCGAGCACCAGAGCGGCGAGTGTTAGGCGCTGAATCATGGAACGACCTCAACATCGAAGGTGGACAGGACGGACGCGCCGAGTTCGTCGGGCGCGCCAACGCTAACCGACTGACCCGCGGTATCGCTGAAGCTAGCGGACGATTCGGCATCGATCACGACGCGATAGTGTCCGACGGAAAGCGGGCGAGAGGGCCAGATCAACAGGGCTCGGAGGTTGCCTTCCGGCATCGAGATGCGGGCCGACAGCTTTTCAGTCACCACGGGCGCAGCGCCAGGTGCGAGCTTCTCGATGTGGACCGTGTGGGTCGCGAGCTGGCTCACGTCAAGATCGCGGTTGAACGCCACCATGATTTGCGGCGGCGATCCTGCCACCGGTTCGGCGCTGTCCGGCACGATCGCCTTGATGGCAAGGTGCGCGGTGACGTCGGCCGAGGCCGCAGCGGCCGGCGCGCCATTCGTGATCCACTGCCGGACAAAAGCAATCGTCGTCGTCGGCAAACAGGGCTGCGATGTGGGGCACCCGAAGGGCATTTGCTTGCCGACCGCGGCGTGACCCTCCAACTTCTGAATGATGTAGCTGTTGTCCGGATCGCCAGGTTTCACGCGCAGCACCGAGGGCACCTCGGTACTCGGGACGCCCACCAGTAAATTGTAGGCGTTGTCGGCATCGAGCCGCAGACCTTCAGGAGCGCTTCCGCCGACGTGGCATACCGAGCAGATGGGCGTAAAAATATTCGCCTGCAGGGACTCGAAGTCGGCCGACAGCGGCGGCGGGGCAGCTCCTCCCGGTGTCAGAGGTCGGCCATTGGCGTCCAGGCCTTCGCCGTTGCCGGCGCAGGCTGCGATCAGCAGGCTGCAGAGCGCAATGGCGGTGTAAGGGAGCGTAGCTAACGTAAATAGTCGTGCTTGCATCGGAGACTCAAGGAGAAGTTAAATTAATGCGTCCGTAAAGGCCGTCAGCGCCGCGTTCAATCTCGGCGCGATGAACACTGGTAACCACCACCGCAGCTTTGTAGGACGCCGGCGCAAAAAAAACTCGTCAAGCCGAGGATGGCGGCACGATAGCTTTTCATGATGAATCCCCGAGTTGAGGTATGGCGGTCAGTTCGTGAGGTAAGTGCCCAAGCAATCAAGAAAGGTTTAATCTGTGCGGCCTTACATCGATGAGGTTGCGGCATGCTGTGCTCGAGGCACGCTCCGGCGGTTACGAAATAGTGCGCCTGCGCGCGGCAGCTGCATTGCTTGCCGGTATTGCCTTCACCTCATCGCAAGCCTGCGCGGGGGACGAGTGGGGTGGTTCCGTGGCGCTGTCGAGCGACTACTTCGTGCGCGGAATTTCGCGCACCAGCAATGATCCGGCGCTGCAATTGGACCTGCACTACACGAACCCGAACGGATTCGTGGCGGGTGCATTCGCATCCAACACGCAAATCGATCCGAGCAAGCCGCGCGATGTCGAGCTCAGCGCTTTCTTCGGCTACCTCTGGAGTATGGGGGAGGCATGGCGCGGCAGGGTTTTGGCGAGCCATTACGCCTACCCTTGGAATCGGGCGGCCTCGCACTACAACTATGATGAGCTGGACCTGGACATATCCTACCGGGGTTGGCTGCATTTCAGCGCCGGCTACTCGCCAAACTCGCCGCGCTTTGTCGCGACACCCTACCGCGAGCACATCGAGGTCTCAGAGAGCTCGGCCGAAGTGAGCGCCCAGCGGCAAGTCTTCGGTAAATTATCGCTGCTGGCAGGTGTGGGCTACAGCCACGTGGCCGGACCGCAACCGGGCGGCTACAGCTACTGGAGTGGGGGCGCCGCCTATGACCTGCAGTCGGTCACATTGGCCTTGTCATATGTCAATACCAGTTCCGGGGCTAAGACATTGTTTTATAATGCCGCGGCGACCGGACAATGGACGGGAACCGTCATTTGGCGCTTCTAAAACCCGCCCCCTCGTGCAACCCTTGGGGACGCGCCCGGTACTTACGGGCATACATATGATTTCGCTGAGGACTTGCCCTAAATGACCCTGCCCGCCAAGAACTCCCCCAAAGAGCGCGATAACGCGCTGTTGGTGGCCATTGCGGCAGGCGATCGACGCGCTATGGAAGAGCTATATCTGAGCTATCACCGGCGTCTGGCGCGCTTCCTGTCGCGGTTTACCCCTCGCTATGAAAATGTCGAAGAAATCATCAACGACACTTTCATGGTGGTCTGGCAAAACGCCAAGGATTTTCGCAATGCATCGCAGGTGTCCACTTGGATCATCGGTATCGCGTATCGCACGGCGCTGAAATCCTTTCGGCGCCAGAAAAATCACACCGGGACCGGCAGTCTCGAGGACTATCCCGAACAAACCGTTGATCCTACGCTCGACGCAGAAGTGCATGACTGGCTGAAGCACGGCTTGAATCGTCTGCCGGTCGAGCAGCGGCTGACGTTGGAACTCGCCTATCACATGGGACATTCGTTAGAGGAAATAGCGGTGATCACGGAGTGCCCGGTCGGAACGGTAAAGGCTCGCATGTTTCACGCGCGCGAAAAATTGCGCCAATACCTTCCGACTTTGAGCGGCGGTCCGTCAGAAATGCCCGCGAGAATCGGATGACACACAACCGCACCGAATATTCCGCGGAGCACCATGAGGTCTCCGCGCTGATCCCCTGGTACGTCAATGAAACCCTGGACGAGCCTGCGCGCAAGCGCGTGGACGCTCACGTCGATGCATGCGCAATCTGCCGTGACGACTTGGCGGTGCAGAGGCGCATCTGCGACGGGATTCATGCCCAGCCGGCGCTCGATTACATGCCGGTGGCCTCGCTCAAACGGTTGCACATGCGGCTCGATGCCATGCAGGCGGGCTCGGCACCCGTCCAAGCGCCGGCACTGGAACAGCAAAGCCGCAGCGCCACGCCTTGGCGCGGATGGATGGCTGCATCGGTTGCAGCGGTGGCTGTTGCCGTGGGGCTGGTGGTTGTCGACCGTTGGGCGCAGTTCGACTCGCGGCTGACGCAGCCCAAATACAGCACCGTGACGACTGCCGTACCCCGGCCCCAAGGCGAGGTCATTCGCGCCGTGTTCGCGCCGAATATTACCTTGATCGAATTGCAGTCAATCCTGGATGAGGCGCAGCTGCGAATAGTCTCCGGTCCCACCGAAGCAGGCGTGTATTCATTGGCGTCAAATTCCGCATTGACGATGCGCGCGTCTTTGGCGCTGCTGCGTCAGCACCCGACGGTTCGCTTCGCTGAGGGAACATTGCCGGAGCCTGAATCAGGCAAATCACCGTGATTCGCTGGGTAATCTTAAGCGCCGCTATCGCACTGGCGAGCGCGTGCAGCAGCGCACCCGTGCGCATCGACTCGCGCCCGCTCGGCGATCAACCGGCCGACTCTTCTGATCGCTTCATCATTGTCGCAGTGGAAAACGCGCCGGCGGCTTATGTCGCGCACGCCGGCGCCACGCCGCGCGGCTACGACACCGTCGCGGACTACGGCGCCAGTGCAGAGGCGCGCAAAACCATGCGCGCCGTGGAGCGCGAGTACGGACTGCGAGAGGTCAATGCCTGGCCGATCGCACCGCTGCATATTCACTGTGCCGTTCTGCAGATACCATCGGGTGCCGATCGCAACACACTGCTTGCCCGCCTGTCGAAGGATCGTCGCGTCAAGCTCACGCAACCGTTGCAAACCTTTGCCACGCGCACCGAGGGCTACAACGATCCTTATGTCGGTCTGCAGCGCGGCTTTCAGCAGATGGACGTGGCAGATGCGCATCCCTGGTCCCGCGGCGAAGGCGTCAGGATCGCCATCATCGACACCGGGGTCGACATTCAGCATCCCGATTTGCGGGGCAGCATCGCCTCGGCAGTCAATTTCGTGGATGCTGACGACGCGCAGTTTCAGCGCGACCGGCATGGCACCGAAATGGCCGGAGTGATCGCCGCCGTGGCCAACAATCGCGAGGGCATCGTCGGGGTGGCGCCGAATGCGCGGCTCCTCATATTCAAAGCCTGTTGGCAGGCGCGCTCGGACGCCGATGCCGCCCGCTGCAATTCCTTTACTTTGGCCCGAGCCCTTACCGCCGCGTTTGCCGCGCACGCGCAGATCGTCAACTTGAGTCTCGCGGGTCCCAATGATCCCTTGCTCGGCGATCTGATCCGCGAGGGGCAGCACCGCGGAGTGCTGTTTGTCGGCGCAGCCGCTGCCGATGCCAGCGGTCAGCCAGGTCTAATGCACGAGGCGGGCGTCATCGAGGTTGCGAGCGCCGACAGCCATTCGGCAACCGACACGGTGCTCTATGCACCGGGACGCGAGATCCTCACATTGCTTCCCGGCGGTCACTACGACTTCGCCTCGGGCGCCTCCATTGCGACGGCGCAGGTCAGCGGCGTAATCGCGCTCATGTTGGCGAAGAATCCCTCACTGACGGCAGCTTCGGCGTACGGTCTGTTGCGCGACACGAGTTCCACATTGAAAGCCGCCGATGGTGCGGGGGCTTTCAAGGGTATCGACGCATGCGCGGCGGTGGTGACGCTGGTCGGTCAGGGCTCATGCCACAGCACCGAGGCGGAGCGCTCGTTGGCGGACCCGAACGGGAACCGCGTGGCTTTGCATTGAAGCTAGTTCGCTTGCGGCCGCTTCAACAGCTCCCGGCGATCGACAGAACGCACATTCAAGTGTATTTGGGTCGCGCCGCGGATCGCCGTTAACGGTACGCCGCTGCCTGCGGGACCCACCGCCCACACACGGCGATAAAAATCCGGCAAGGTGCCCACCTCATGGCGCGCTACTTCGCTGATCACATCGCCTTCGCGTATGTCTGCGCTCTGCGCCGGACCTCCTTCGACGACGCCGGTCACATAGACCTTGCCGGCCAGTTCGACCGCATAGACGCCGAGCCATGGCCGGGGCTGCCGATCGGCGCTGCCCGTGGCCTTTAAACTCTGCAAAATCGGTTTCAGCAGATCAATGGGCACGAACATATTGGCGTTGATTTCTTCTCCGGCGATTACTTCGCGGACCAACAAGGAGCCGAGCCCAATCAATGCGCCTTGATTGTCGATCAACGCGGCACCCGACCAGTGCGGGTGCGCCGGCGCCGTGAATATCGCATCCTCGAGCAAGTATTCCCACGCGCCCGCAAATTCGCGGCGCGCGACGACGTGCACAGTTTGCGGTTGAGCAAAATCCTTCGCACTCACGACGTGTGCTTCGCTGCCGACTCGCACCTCGGTGGAGGAACCGAGGGAAAGCGGCACGGCGTCCAGTTTTTGCAGCGGCAATACCAGACCGAAACCCGTTACTTGGTCGTACGCCAAGGGATGCGCGGCGATTTCCAGGCCGTCCGAATTGGTGAGCCACACATCCGTCGCCTCGGTCATCAAGTAGCCGATGGTCAATACCAGTCCCGTGGAATCGATGACCACGCCGTTGCCGATGCGCTGTGATCCCAAGATGCCGGCGGTAAATGCATCCTCAGGAATGTCGGCGCGCAACTTGATGACGGCGCGACTGAGCGTATCTAAATCAAGTTCCATCGTTTGATGACTGCAATTTTTTCAATCGGTACTGCTGCAAAGCCAAGGGGAATTGAGAATCGTTCGCAATAATTGATGAGCACGAAACCGCGAAATGGGGAAAAATATCACAACCCTTCACTCCTCATCGAGGCGCCATATGCAACGCAAGATTTCACGTCGATCCATAGTCAAGAGCGGTCTCATCGCCGGTGCTTTGCTGCCAGTAGTCGGCCTCGTATCGCGCAATGCCGCGGCGGCGACGCTGCCGCCGCTCGATCCCAACGATCCGACCGCCAAAGCGCTGGGATTCGTCAACGATGCTACCAAAGTCGACACCAAAACCTATCCAACGTTCAAACCGAGTCAAAAGTGCGGCAATTGCGCGCAGTTCCAAGGCAAGGCGGGGGATGCGACGGCGGCTTGCACGATTTTCGCCGGAAAGAGCGTGCCGCAAGGCGGCTGGTGCCAGGTCTGGGCGCAAAAGAGCTGAGATGACCGGCGAAGTCATGCCGGTGACGGATGTCTCACCTTAAGCAGCCACTCGCGTAGGGCGATTGCGACCGAATCGGGGCGTTCGAGCGGCGCCATGTGTCCGGCGCCATGAACCTCGAACAGCGTCGCGTGAGGAATTCTGCGGCGAATGCTTTGCTGTTGGGAAACCGGCGACCACGCATCGTCGCTGCCGCTCAGCAATAGTGTCGGAACCGAAATGCTCCGCAGCACCGACAGCGCATCCGGCCGATGCAGCATCGCGTTGACCTGGGCGGCATAGGCGTCGGCGGTCCAGTGTTGAATCATGGCGGTCATGTGCGACATCACATGCGCGGCGCGCTCCGCGTCGCTGCCCAGCATGGGCGGCAGCCATTCGGCCGCCAGTGCCGACATGCCGTGCTCGTAAGCGACTCGCAACATGTGGCCGCGGCTCTGCGGCTCGCCGTCTCGCACCGCATGCACCCCGGTGTTGAGCAGCGCGAGCCCCGCGACGCGTTCAGGGTGGGCGCGCATGACCTCGAGCGCCACCCGTCCACCCATGGAGTGGCCCGCCAGCGCAAAATGGTCCGGCGCGATGCGAAGGACATGCTCGGCCATGGCCGGTATCGAGGAAAAGCCGCGAAAAGAGACCACGGATACCTGCGCCACCGCGGAGAGCCGTTGTGGGATATCGGTCCAAAAGGTCTCGTCGCACAAAAGGCCGGATAAAAGCAGCAGCGTTTGCTTCATAATCGCCGCCATTATGGCACGTGATATTTATCAGGCCGTGCGCGATGCCTGCCTGTGGCTTCCCGAAGCCGAGGAGTTCGTGTCGCACGGTTCCCCGAACTTCAGAGTTCGCGGCAAGACCTTTGCTACTTATGTGGTGAATCACCACGGCGACGGCCGCGTCGCATTGTGGCTCAATGCAGTGCCCGGCTCGCAGGAGACGCACGTTCAAGCGGAGCCGAAACATTTCTTCGTTCCACCCTACGTCGGGCCGCGCGGTTGGCTCGGGGTGATTCTGGATCGCGGCATCGATTGGCAGAAAATTACCGGGCTGGTGCGCGAAGGTTATGAAAAAGTGGCGCCGGCCGACCTGCGGGCGCGCACCGGCAAGACACCCAAGGTCAAGCCTCCCGCAAAGGCGCTGTCGCCTGCCCAAATTGATCCGTTCAAATCGGCGCGCGCACTGGCCGTGCTGTCGAAGCTGCGCAAGATCTGTTTGAAATATCCAGAATCGAGCGAGGGCAGCCAGTTCGGACATCCCACCTGGCTGGCGGGGAAGAAGACCTTCGCCATTGCGCGGTATGCCGGCTCAAAGTTGACGCTATGCTTTTGGGTCGGGGTCGATCATCAAAGCCTGCTGACGGCCGATCCGCGCTATGAGATTCCGCCGTATTTCGGCCACAACGGCTGGATTGCGCTGGATGTCACGCGCGAGTGCGATTGGCAGGAAATCCAGGGACTGGCGTTGAACAGCTACCGGCATTTCGCCCTCAAACGCATGCTGCAGGCGCTCAGCGACGGCTAGGCGCGTCGAGCGGCGCTGATGGCAAGCTTGATGGCGCCCAGCACCCCGGACTGCGCGCCAAGCGCCGGGGGCACGACGTAGCGATCGGCATCGAGGATCTCGGGCCGATCGATGTAACCGCCGAGCCAGTGCTGCATGCGCAGCCGTACGAGCGG
>DASYIN010000092.1:0-3682 GCA_035997505.1 Steroidobacteraceae bacterium
GGAGCCAACGTGCTCAACTACAACATTTATTGGAGCACCGCGTACAACCAGATCATGGGCGACGGCAGCGGCGGTTCGTTCGGCGGCAGTGCCGGACCTTTTGTGGTGCCCGCTGGGGGCAGTAATTTCGCAACCGGAACCCTGTACGGGCTCATTCCGGCCTCGCAAGACGTCTCGCCCGGCAGCTACAGCGATGTCATAACGGTCACCGTGACCTACTAGCTCATTGCAGCGGGCGCACCGCCAAGCGCACCGGCCAAGGGTAATTTCCGGCGACCAGACCGGGAGCGAGCGCGAATCGAAACTTCAAGGTCAGATTCACGGACTGGGGCTTCTGCCAGCGCTGCACGATGGTGCCGCCTTCCGCACCCAATTCCAAGTTCGAATTCAAGCCCTCAACAATCATGGAGGAAAGCAGGGGCGTGACGGTGAGAACGTCGAGTTCGAAACCGTTCGGACTGTTGCTGCGAACCGTGAACTGCGTGGGTTGCCTCACGTCGATGAAGCCGCGCTGCAAGTCGGCCGCCGAGATCTCCAAGCCGTGCGGCGCCGACTCGTGCTCGATCCTGGCCACGGGCTGAACGGTGACGCTCACGGATAGATTCGAATGCACGTCCCGCGCGCCGGCCGCAGTGACCCCGGCGGCGACAATCAGTGCGATACGTGCCGTCCTCAAGCCCTGATTGTGCGAAGATTTGCTCAAGTCCTTAAATAGCGGCAAAAGAGCACGGTACTTTAGTTCCGGCAGCTTAAGTTCAGGACATAACGTAAATCGAGGAAGGCCCTCTTTGTGACCATGCGTCGAGCAAATGCGCTCAGTGTTGCCGTGGTTTGCGCGCTCTTTAGCGTGTCTTGGACCGCGCGCGGCGAAAACGCCGGAGTATTGGACTCGGTGGTCGTCACCGCCACCCGCACGCCGCAGGAGAGTAAGGATCTGCCCGTGTCGGTCGACCGGGTCAACGCGCAAACCCTTCACAACGGGCAATTGCAGGTGAATCTATCGGAGTCCCTGCTGACAGTTCCCGGTGTCTCTGCGCAGAGCCGCCAGAATTACGCGCAGGATTTGCAGTTGTCGGTGCGCGGCTTCGGCGCACGCTCGAGTTTTGGGGTTCGCGGCGTACGCCTGTACTCGGACGGAATTCCGGGAACCATGCCCGATGGTCAGGGGCAATTTTCCCAGTTTGACCTGAGCAGCGCCGATCACATCGAAGTGCTGCGAGGGCCTTTCTCGGCGCTGTACGGCAACTCATCGGGCGGCGTCATAGCAGTATTCACGGAAGATGCAAAATCCGGGTATATGGTGGGCGGCACTGCGGAATACGGCAGTTTCAACACACAGCGCTACGCCATGAAGACCACGGGGGACGGCATCGTCAACTACGTGGTCGATGCGTCTCACTTTCAAACGGACGGCTACCGCGTGCATTCTTCTGCGGAGCGCAACCTGTTCAACGCCAAGGCGAGTGCTGCGTTAAGCGACTCCTCGAAACTGACGCTGGTTGCGAATGCGGTGCAGACCCCATTCGTGCAAGATCCGTTGGGGCTCACGCGTGCCCAGCTCGCGGCTGATCCCACGCAAGCGGGCGTGAACGCCATCACGTACAACACGCGCAAGTCGCTCGCTCAAGAACAGTTGGGCGTGGTGTACGACAACAAGTTGAGCGCTGCCGATGATTTCATCGCCAGTGTCTATACCGGACATCGAGCCACGACGCAGTTCCAGGCCATACCCCAAGCAACGCAGCAAGCGGCGCCGCTGTACCCGGGCGGTGTGATCGACCTGGACCGGGCCTACTGGGGCGCCGATGTGCATGTCGCGGATCAGCGCACGTTGGGAGGAACGCCGCTGCTGCTGATCGCCGGCGTCAATTACGACGATTTGGCGGAAGCGCGCAAAGGGTATCTCAATTACATTGGCTCACAGGTGGGCGTGCAGGGCGCGCAGCGCCGCAACGAGGCCAATCATGTGTATGACTTCGATCAATACCTGCAGGCGCAATGGGACCCGGCCGAACGCTGGCGTCTGGTCGCGGGCGTGCGCAACAGTCTTGTCGAGGTGACCTCTCACGGCCACTTGGCGGTTCTCGACGATGCTGATAGTGAAGTTAGATATTCCGCGGTCAACCCGGTCGCAGGAGTGACCTATCGCGCGAGTTCCGCGATCAATATTTATGGATCGTACGGCAAGGGTTTTGAAACGCCGACGTTGAATGATTTGGCATACCGTTCAGTCGATGGCAGCCTGCCGGGGCTCAATTTCGGATTGAAGCCGGCACACAGCAACAACTATGAAGCCGGCATCAAGGCGGGCAATGAATCGCTGCGCGCCAATCTTGCCGCCTTTTACATCAAGACCACGGATGAGCTCGCGGTGCTGCAAAACTCCGGCGGCCGCACAGTTAATCAAAACATCAGCGAGACCACGCGGCGTGGACTCGAGTTGGGCTTCGATGCCGCGTGGATCGACGGATTCAGCGCGCGCGTCGCCTACACGTACATCAAGGCCGTCGTGGCGCAGCCTTACTTCACCTGCGTCGCGGCGCCTTGCAATCCGCTCAGCAATCCCACGGGGCCGCCGCCGGCGAATTTTTTACCGGTGGCTGCCGGTGCTTTCCTACCTGCCGTGGCGCGAAATTCATTGTATGTCGGCGTGAGCTGGAATTACGCGCCGCTGGGTTTCTCGACTACGCTTGAAGCCTTGAGCCGGTCAAAAATCTACGCAGACGACCGCAACTCGGATGCGGCTGCAGGTTACTGGGTGGCAAATTGGCGGGCGGGATTCCAACAGGACACGCGGCACTGGCATTTCAGCGAATTCGCCCGGCTTGATAATCTGGCAAATCGAGCCTATGTAGGTTCTGTGATCGTGAATGAGACAAATTCGAGGTTTTTCGAGCCTGCGCCGGGCCGAACCGCGTATCTCATGTTAAATGCAGCCCTGCGTAATTAACACCACGTAATGAAGCTGGTGTTATGTACACCGAATGCCTTGAACCGCGTTGAACAGTTAGGGTCTTATTAGTTACGTCGATGAAACCGGCCGCCTGCGCGGTCTGGTAAGGAGAGGCAAATGAGCATCAAGGGCAAAGGCGTTCTTTTGGCGGTTGGCGCGCTAGGATTGATTCTGGCGGGCGCTGGACCGGCATTGGCGCAACATGCCGGCGGCGGCGGTGGACACGCAGGTGGTGGTGGTGGCGGTGGACACGCGGGCGGTGGCGGACACGCGGGCGGTGGCGGACATGCGGGTGGCGGTGGCGGCCACGGTGCGGTTGGTCATGGCGGCGGCGGAGCTCATTTTGGTGGACCGAGTCATTTTGCAGGACCGGCACACTTTGCAGGCTCAGGTCATGTGGGCGGAGTCCATGGCGGCACAAGCTGGCATGGCGGCACGGGCTGGCACGGCGGCACGGGTTGGCATGGCGGCGCAGGCGGCTGGCATGGCGGTGCGTGGGGAGGCTGGCGCGGCGCTGGATGGCGCGGCGGATATTGGCACGGCGGCTTCTGGCCCCGAGCATTTTATGGCAGCGGGTTTGCATGGTTTCTGCCCATCCTGCCGTTAGCCTATGCGACATATTGGTATAGCGGAGTTCCGTATTACTACGCCAATGACGTCTACTACACCTGGAACCCCACTTACGATGGCTACGTGGCCACCGATCCGCCTCCCGTCGCGGATGATTCA
>DASYIN010000093.1:0-11290 GCA_035997505.1 Steroidobacteraceae bacterium
CATTGTTGTTGCCGCGCTGGGTTCGTCCGAACTCATCGCCCGCCTGCAGCATGGGAACGCCCTGCGACAAAAACAATGTCGCCAGGAAATTGCGCATCTGCCTTTTGCGCAGGCTTATGATCGCCGTATCGTGCGTAGGTCCCTCGGCGCCGCAATTCCAACTCAAATCATTGTTGTGGCCGTCGCCATTGTTCTCGAGATTTGCCTCGTTGTGGCGCTCGTTGTACGACACCAAATCGGCCAAGGTCATGCCATCATGCGCGGAGACGAAATTGACGCCGGCCGTCGGCTTGCGCCCGTTGTGGCGGAAAAGGTCGCTGGAGCCGGCAAATCGTTCCGCAAATTCTCCCATCTTGCCGCCATCGCCGCGCCAGAAGGCCCGCACGGTATCCCGATAGCGGTCGTTCCATTCGGACCATCCGGCCGGAAAGTGACCCAGTTGGTAGCCACCCAAACCGACATCCCAGGGCTCGGCGATCAGCTTGACATAGGCGAGGGCCGGCTCGGCCCGCAGAGCCTTGAATAGAGCGGCATGCGCATTGAAGCCGTGGGCCTCGCGAGCCAGCACGGTTGCCAGATCAAAGCGAAAGCCGTCGACATGCATTTCCTCGACCCAGTACTTGAGGCAATCGATGATCAGCGCACGCACGCGCGGGTGCTCGCAGTTGACCGTGTTGCCGCAGCCGCTGAAATTTTCGTACAGGCTCAAGTTCGCCGGCATCAACCGGTAGTACACGGAATTGTCGATGCCCCGCAAGGACAGCAGCGGTCCGGTCTCGTTGCCTTCGGCCGTATGATTGAAGACGACGTCGAGGAGCACTTCGATTCCCGCGGCGTGCAGCGCCCGCACCATCGTCTTGAACTCAACCACGGCATCGTCCACCGCGTACTCGTTCGCGGGTGCGAACCATGAGATGGAATTGTAGCCCCAGTAATTGCTGAGCTTGCGCTCGACCAGAAACTGTTCGCTGACGAAGGACTGACAGGGCAGCAATTCCACTGTCGTTACGCCGAGCGATTTCAGGTGCTCGATCACCGGAGCGACCGACAGCCCGAGGTAGGTTCCACGCCATTGCTCCGGCACCGCGGGATGCAAGCGTGTGAATCCCTTCACGTGCAGCTCATAGATCACCGTATCGCGCCAGGGAACGGTCGGCGGCCGGTCGTCGCCCCAATGAAACTCGGGGTCAATTACGCGCGAGCGCAGCGGGTGCCCCGACAGCGCGCGCGCATAAGGATCGATCAAGGGCACGGTGCCATCGAAGCGGTGGCCGCTCGCCGGGTCATTGGGCCCATGAACGCAAAAGGCATATTGCGTGCCCGGACTGGCGTGGCGCGGCGATATCAGTCCATGCCAGATATCGCCGGTGTGGCCGGGCAAATCGTGACGAGATACTTCCGCCCCCGTGTGCACATCGAACAGGCACACTTCCACCCGCGATGCGTTGCTCGAGAACAGCGCAAAATTGACGCCGCGCTGCGTCCAGGTCGCACCGAGCGGCCGCGGCGAGCCTGTTTGAATGGCTATCACTTCATGGCCCCGCGTAAAACATGGCGCCCAGCGGCGGCAGATTCAGTCTTATGACCTGCGGACGCCCGAAAGTGCTGTTCGATGACGCCTGTACCTGAAGCTGCTGGTTGCACCCTGAACCACCGAAGGCGGCGTCATCGGAATCGAACAGCCGCCGATATTGCCCGGGCTGCTCGACGCCGATTTCGTAGCCGTCGCGCGGCACCGGAGTCGCATTGAACACACAGACGATGGGTGAACCGCCAGCCTGCCTCGTTGATCGCCGCGCGAATGCCCATACGCTCTCGTCGGGATTGTGCAGATCCACCCAATGAAACCCTTCAGCGTCGCAGTCGCTGGCGTGAAACTGCGGGCTCGCTGCGTACACATGGTTCAGTTGCCGTGCACAGTCGCGCAACTGCCGATGCGGCGCGGATTCCAGTTGCTGCCATTCCAACTGGGCGTCCTCGCGCCATTCGGACCATTGGCCAAACTCCGAACCCATGAAGAGCAGCTTCTTGCCCGGATGCGCACACATGATACTGAGCAACAGTCGAAAATTTGCGCGCTTCTGCCAGTCGTCGCCGGGCATTTTGCCGAGCAGCGAGCCCTTGCCGTGCACCACTTCATCATGGGAGACGGGCAGAATGAAATTCTCCGACCACGCGTACACGAACGAGAAGGTGATGAGCTGGTGATTGAAGCGTCGATGCACAGGATCCAGCGACATATAACGCAACGTGTCGTTCATCCATCCCATGTTCCATTTGAAGTTGAAGCCCAAGCCCCCGTGTTCCGGCGGACGCGTCACGCCGGGGAAGGACGTGGATTCTTCCGCAATGGTCAGCAACCCCGGAAACGAGGCGTGTACGGCATTGTTCATTTGCCGCAAGAAATCGATGGCTTCAAGATTTTCACGGCCGCCATCGCGGTTCGGCAGCCATTCTCCCGATTTTCGGCTGTAGTCCAGATACAGCATCGCCGCCACTGCATCCACCCGCAGTCCGTCGACGTGATATTTGTCGGCCCAAAAAAGCGCATTCGCCACCAGAAAGTTACGTACCTCATGGCGCCCATAGTTGAATACTTTCGTGCCCCATTCGCGATGCTCTCCCAAGCGCGTGTCCGAATGCTCGTACAGAGAGGTACCGTCGAATTGAGCCAGGCCGTGATCGTCGCTCGGAAAGTGCGCAGGCACCCAATCAAGGATCACGCCCAGGCGCGCCTGATGACACTGATCGACGAACGACATGAAGTCCCGGGGAGAACCGTAGCGCGCCGTCGCGGCATAGTAACCCGCCACTTGATAGCCCCACGACGCATCCAGCGGATGCTCGGCAATGCCGATGAGTTCCAGGTGCGTGTAGCCCAAATCCACGGTGTAGGGAATCAACTGCTGCGCCGCCTCATGCCAATTCATGAAGGGCGGTACTCTTTGGTCCCAGGGGCGCCGCCATGATCCCAAATGCACTTCGTATGCGTTGAAAGGCTCGCGCAGGGGGTCAAGCCGGGCTCTGCGCGCGAGCCAGGCGTCGTCATGCCACTCAAAGCCCTCGAGCGCCGTGACGATGGAGCAATTATCAGGCCGCAGCTGCATCGAGAATCCGAAAGGATCCGACTTCAGAAGCAGGCGGCCGTCACGGGTACGGATTTCATACTTATAGGGAGTGCCGAAGCCGATTCCGGCGGCATACAGCTCCCAGACGCCCGAGCGGCCGCGCGGCTGCATGACCTGCGCATTCCCATTCCATTGATTGAAAGGTCCCACCACGCTGACGCGCTCGGCGTTCGGCGCCCATACAGCAAAGCGCGTGCCGGACGCGCCGCTCGAAACCGCGTGGGCACCGAGCTTGTCATAGATCCGCTGATGGTTGCCCTCGCCGAACAAATACAGATCGAAATCGCTAATTCCGTGATCGGTCAAATCGGCGGCGCCTTCAAATCGCGGGCCTCACTGACCAGATGCGATCCGCGTAGTCGCGAATGCTCCTGTCGCTCGAAAAATACCCCATGTTCAAGCAATTGATCACCGCTTTTTGGCTCCATCGATCTTCCAACGCATACAGTGCATCGACCTCTTCCTGCGCCTTCACATAGGCAGCATAGTCCGCAAGCACCAAGAAAGGTTCGCCACGGCTCAGCAGCCGGTCGATGACCGGTTTCGCATCATCCGGGCGCTGCGGGGAAAAGAATCCCGAGGCAATCAGGTCCAAGGTGCCCTTCAGCTCCGGATTGGCGTCGACCTCGCGCATCGGCTCATACCCCGCCGCACGCCGGGCCGCCACTTCATCGGCGGTGAGACCGAAGATAAACATGTTCTCAGCACCGACATGATCGCGGATTTCGATATTGGCGCCGTCCAACGTCCCAATGGTCAGGGCTCCGTTCAGCGCCAGCTTCATGTTGCCGGTGCCCGATGCTTCCATGCCTGCCGTGGAGATCTGCTGCGACAGGTCCGCCGCGGGCATGATTTTCTGCGCCAGCGACACATCGTAATCCGGCAGGAAAGCCACTTGCAGCTTGTCGCGCATGAGTTCGTCCGCATCGATCGTGCGCGCCACGTTGTTGATGAGCTTGATGATGGCCTTGGCCATTGCATAGCCCGGTGCCGCCTTGCCGGCGAAAATCACCGTGCGCGGCACGGTCGCGGCACGCGGATTCTCGCGAATCTTTCGATAGCGCGTTACGACGTACAGAAGATTCAGCAGTTGACGCTTATATTCGTGAATTCTCTTGACCTGAACGTCGAACAGCGAATCGACGTTGATCTCCAAGCCACTGCGACGCTTCACCTCTTCGGCCAGTCTCTGCTTGTTGGTGCGTTTGATGCCGCGGAACTGCCGGCGAAAATCCGCATCTTCGGCCGCGCCAACCAACCGCCCCAGCTCCTCCAGGTCGTTCTCCCAAGCTCGGCCGAGGTGTTGAGTCAGCAGCGCCGAGAGTCCGGGATTGGACTGTTTGAGCCAACGGCGCACGGCAATTCCGTTGGTGACATTGATGAATCGGTCGGGATACATCTCGGCAAAATCGTGGAACACGTATTTGCGCATGAGGTCGGAATGCAGCTGCGCCACGCCGTTGACCTTGTGGCTGCCGACGATGGCGAGGTGCGACATGCGCACCCGCCGATCGCCGCCGTCATCGATGATGGAGAGCTGGCGCAGACGCTGCGGATCATCGGGAAAGGCTGCCGCCACAGCCAGCAAGAAGTCTCGATTGATCAAGTAGATGATTTCCAAATGGCGCGGCAGCAAGCGTTCGAACATCGACACCGGCCACGATTCGAGCGCTTCGGGCAGCAGCGTGTGGTTGGTGTAGGAGAAGACGCCTTGGGTGATTTGCCAGCTCTCTTTCCAAGACACCGCGTGCTCATCGACGAGCAGCCGGATCAACTCCGGTATCGCCACCGCCGGGTGAGTGTCATTCAGCTGAATGGCGATGGAGTCGGGCAACGAGGCCAGCGATCGGCCCTCGCTCAGATGCGTCACCAAGATATCCTGCAGGCTTGCGCTCACGAAGAAATATTGCTGCTTCAACCGCAGTTCCTTGCCCTGCGGTGTGGAGTCGTCCGGATATAGCACCCGCGAAAGATTTTTCGCCTCGAGTTGGTCTTGAACCGCCGCGGCGTAGTTTCCGGCATTGAAAGCGTCGAGCTTAAAGGGCGTTATAGCGCGGCCGGACCAGAGCCGCAGGTGATTGACCGTGGGGCCGCCGTTGCCCGGGATCATCTGATCGAAACCGATGGCGTAAATGTCTTCGGTGCCCACCCAGCGGTGCGCCTCGTCCACCGCCGCGTTCGCAGGCGCTTCGCTGCGGCCTCCGAATCGCACCGTGTATCGCACGCTGCTGATTGGGGCCTCCCAAACGTTGCGCAGCTTCAGCCAACTGCTGGCAACTTCGCGCTGGGCGCCGTCCGCGTCGATCACTTGCGTGAAAATGCCGTAATCGTAGCGGATGCCGTAACCGACGGCCGGATAGTGCAGCGTGGCCAGCGAGTCCAAGAAACACGCTGCCAGGCGTCCCAGTCCGCCATTGCCCAGACCGGGATCCACTTCCTGGGCCGCGATATCCTCGAGTTCATGTCCCATGACTCGCAGCGCCGTGCGTGCCTCATGCACCAGATCGCCGTCCAGGCTCGACAGGGCGTTGATGAGCGAACGTCCAGGAAGGTATTCCACCGAGAAATAGCAGACACGCTTGACATGCGCGTTCGCGACTCGCCGCTGTGTTGCCAGCCAGCGCAGGGTGAGTTCCTCGCGCACTGCCAGCGACAGCGCATCGTAAATATCCCGCGCGGTGGCCGAGTCCGGATTCTTGCCGAGCGTTCTCGTCAAACGGTCCAGAAGTGCGGCGTGCAAAGTTCCGGGCTGCAACGCAGCGTTTCGCCGGGTCGCGAATTGGGTATCAATTGAGTCCATGTTACGGGTTATTATAAGGTCGTTGATCGAACTTCGCGGGGCAAACCTCACAATGCGGCATTTGGATTGAAAACCCCCTCCTTGGCCGTGGGCGTCGATGTCGGCGGCTCATCCATAAAATGCGCGCTGATCGATCTGGACACGGGGGCGTTTGCGGGCGAACGCTTCAGCACGCCGACGCCGGCGCAGGATTCCACCGAGGCCCTGCTTCTCGCGCTTACCACTGTAGTCGCCAATATTCCGGGCGACCACGCCGTGGGTCTTGCATTTCCCAGCGTAATTCGCGACGGCGTGGTACTCACCGCGGCGAATCTCAACAAGGCGTGGATCGGTCAACCGTTGGCGAAGCTCGCCGCCAGGCACCTGAAAAGGCCTGTGATCGCCATCAATGACGCAGACGCCGCGGGCCTGGCGGAATTGCACTACGGTGCGGCGCGCGATGTCCCGGGCACGGTTCTGCTGTTGACCCTGGGCACGGGTATCGGCAGCGCACTCTTTATTGAGGGCCGGCTGGTGCCGAACACGGAATTTGGCCACTTGCAGGTCGGGGGACGCGAGGCTGAAAAGCGCGCCTCCGGCCGCGCGAAAGTCGACGGCGGTTTGAGCTGGGATGCCTGGGCGGGTGAATTGAATACAGTCATCAATGAATATCATTCGCTGCTCTGGCCCGATCTCATTGTCCTGTGCGGCGGCATCACCGAAGAGCCTGAGAAATTCATGGACAAACTGCATTGCGAGGCGCGGCTATGCGTCGGAACCATGCGCTCGGAAGCCGGCATCGTTGGCGCAGCTTTTGCCACGTCGGTTTCCGCACCACGAATCTAAATAGGGCGTTTCTCGCGGGCCTGATGTCGCTAAGCCTCGCGGCCTGCGCGAGCACCTCGCATAAGATCTCCCCCGCCCCTGCCACCGACGCGGTGCCTGAACCCGCGCCTGGAATTGGATCATCAGCGACTCAACTCATGGTCGATACGGCAACTTCCATGATCGGCCAGCCCTATCGTTTTGGCGGCAGTGCGCCTGGTGGATTCGACTGCAGCGGGCTGGTCGTCTATTCGGCGGCGAACGCGGGAATCCGCGTGCCGCGCACCGCCGCCGAACAGCTGGAATTCGGCCAGCCGGTGGCGCGCACGGAATTGCAGCCCGGCGATTTGTTGTTCATGCACCTTTCCAGCAAGGAACTACACGTGGCAATTGCCCTCGATCGGCAGCTCTTTGTGCATGCCCCCTCGAGCGGCGGCCGCGTTCGCGTCGACTCGCTGCTGGCGCCGCCGTACGCAAAGGGGTTCATCGCCGCGAGGCGCGTAGTATCATCCACGTCCCCGCATTAAGGACGTCTCTAATGAAGCTTTACTATTTCTCCGGCGCCTGTTCCTTGTCGCCGCATATCGTGCTGCTCGAAGCTGGCTTGCCGTTTACCATGGTCAAAATCGATTCCAAGACCAAGAAAACGGAAAGCGGCTCGGATTATCTGGCGATCAATTCAAAAGGTGCCGTGCCCGCGCTGCAATTGGATGACGGCCGGGTGCTGACGGAAGGGCCTGCGATCGTTCAATACCTCGCCGATCTGAAACCCGAATCGGGCCTGGCGCCGCGCGCCGGCTCCTTCGAGCGTTATCAGCTGATGGAAATACTCAACTACATCACCTCCGAGGTTCACAAGTCTTTCTCGCCGCTCTTCAATCCCGCCTCCTCGGCGGACATGAAAGAGGCTTCCGAGACCACACTGGCCAAGAAATTTGATTGGCTGTCGGGGTTCTTGGGCAAAAAGCCTTTCTTGTTGGGCAATACCTTTACAGTTGCGGACGCCTATCTGTTTACGGTGCTGAACTGGACCGGGCACGTAAAGATAGACCTCGGCAAATGGCCGGTTTTGGCCGAGTACAAGGTCCGGGTCGCGCAGCGTCCGAAGGTCATCGAGGCGATGAAGGCCGAAGGCCTCATCAAGTAAAACGCAGGAGACTGCTCCTACGGCAACGCCGCCTCCAGCGCTTCGTTGGAGGCGGCAGCAAATTGCAGCGCCGCCAGGCGCGCATAGAGCGGGCTGTGCAGCAGCAGTTCGGCGTGAGTGCCCACAGCAATTTTGTGGCCGTGATCCATCACCACGATCCGATCGGCTTTGAGCACCGTCGCCAGACGATGTGCAATGATGATGGTGGTGCGGCCCTGCATGAGCTTTTCCAGCGCCTGCTGTACCAAACGCTCCGATTCCGCATCCAGTGAGCTCGTGGCCTCGTCCAGCAACAGGATGGGAGGATCCTTGAGGATGGCCCGCGCCAAGGCAATGCGCTGGCGCTGTCCGCCGGACAATCGCGTGCCGCGCTCGCCTAGAAACGTGTCATAGCCCTGCGGCAACTTGCGCAGGAATTCATCCGCCGCGGCAGCTACCGCGGCGGCTTCAATCTCAGCGTCGCTCGCGCCCGGCCGTCCGTAGCGGATGTTCTCGCGCGCGCTGGCGCCAAACAGCACGGTATCCTGCGGCACCAGGCCGATTTGCGCGCGGATATCCTCCGGGCGCAGATCCGCGAGCCGCTTGTCATCGATCAACACGCGGCCGGAATCAGGATCGTAGAAACGCAGCAACAATTGGAAGGTGGTGCTTTTCCCGGCGCCCGAGGGTCCCACGAACGCTATGGTTTCGCCCGGCATGACCTCCAGGCTGAAATTGTCGAGCGCCGGATGCTGCGGCCGTGAAGGATAGTGAAACGTGACATTGTCGAAGTGAATATTGCCCTGCACGCGGGGCGGCAGCAGCAGCGGCCGTTCCGGCGCGCAAATGACCGGACGCGCGAGCAGCAGTTCGCTCAAGCGCTCCATGGCGCCGGCAGCGCGCTGAATTTCGCCCCACATTTCGGTGAGCGCGGCGGCCGAAGTACCCACAAAGGCGGCGTACAACAGAAACTGCGCCAACTGACCGCCCGTCATCGTGCCGGAGATCACCTGACGCGCTCCCAGCCACAGTACGAACGTGATACCGCCGAACACCAGCATGATTCCGATGGCCGTGAGCGCGGCGCGCACTTTGGTTCGGCGCACTGCGGTGAGGAAACTGTCTTCGACCGCCTTCGCATAGCGGTCGCTTTGCAGCCCCTCCATGGTGAACGCCTGCACTGTTTGAATGGCGTTCAAGGTCTCGTCGGCCAGGCTGCTGGTGTCGGCGATTCGATCTTGGGACGCTCGCGACAAGCCGCGAACGCGCCGGCCCGTCAAAATCAGCGGCGCGATCACGACGGGAATCAGCAGCAAGATTACGCCCATGAGCCGCGCGCTGGTCAGGCCCATCAGCACGAGGGCGCCGATCAAGCTCAAGATCGAGCGCAGCACGATGGACAGGTTGACGCCGGCAATGGCCTGCACGAGCGTGGTATCGGCGGTGAGACGTGAGAGCACCTCGCCCACCCGTGTAGTCTCGTAAAACATCGGGTCCATGCGCACCACCCGCCGATAAATGGCGCTGCGCAAGTCGGCGACCACCCGCTCCCCTACCCAGGTCACCATGTAGAAACGCAACGCGGCAAAGGAGCCGAAAATCACCGCCGCCGCGAGAAAGCCCATAAACCATTTATTGATTGTGCCGAGGTTTTTCTCCGCGAACACATGATCGATGAGCTGGCGCAGCGCCACGGGCAACGCCAATTGAGCGGCGGCCGCGATCAGCAGCGCGATAAATCCGCCGAATATCATGAGACGGTAGGGCCGCAGAAAAGGCAGCAGCGACCATAAGGGATTCAGAGACTTGGCGCGGGGTCGTTCAGCGGGCGTGCTCATCCTTAGCATGATCCCACAACTCGAGCGTGTGCGGCTGGCCAGGGGGCGGGCCGCACCCCGGGAAACGGCAAGCTTTCAACCGCCGGGCCGATATGTTGCAATGTGTAACGGTAAAGAAAGGGCGCAGTACGCTCGCCAAGCTGGGGATACACATGCTTCAACTCCGAGTTCGTCACACCGGCGCAGTTGTCGGCACATTCGCCGCGCTGTGCGGAGCGTCCGCATTGGCCGCGGATACCACTCCGGCGGACGATAGCGGCGGGCCGCTGCAGGAAATCACCATCACAGCCACGCGCCACGAAGAAAGCCTGAGCAAGGTGCCGCTCAGCGTCACCGCGCTCACGCAAGAGGCGATGGATATTCGCGGCGTCAAGGATTTCCAGGATGTGGCGCGCTTCACGCCCGGAGTGAACATTGACAACGCCGGAACCAACAATATTTCGATCCGGGGCATAGCCTCGAGCGGCGGCGCCGGCACCACCGGAATTTACATCGATGACACACCCATCCAGATTCGGGCGCTGGCCTTCAACCCGGACGATGCGCTGCCGAAGACCTTTGATGTGGATCGCGTTGAAGTATTGCGCGGTCCGCAGGGAACCCTGTTCGGCGCCGGCTCTGAAGGGGGCACCGTCCGCTATATCACTACGCAACCCAGTCTCACAACCAACAGTTTTTACAGCCGTGAAGAGGTGTCTTTCACGCAGGGCGGATCCCCGAGCTATGAAGGCGGCATCGCGGCTGGCGGCCCGCTCATCGACGGCACGCTAGGCGCCCGGTTGACCGTTTGGTACCGCCGCGACGGCGGCTACATCGATCGAATCGATCCGACCACGCTGGCCCTGCAGGACCAGAACTCCAATTTCGATCAGACGGTGCTGTATCGTCTGGCAGCCGTGTGGGCGCCGAACGATTCATGGAGCATCACGCCGAGCATTTATTATCAGGACCGCTACCGCAACAATGTGGAAGCCTATTGGCCGCTCTATTCCAATCCGGGTAACAATCAATTTGTCAGCGCCGATCCAACTCAGCGCTCCGATCCTGACCGCTTCTATCTGGCGGCGCTGAAAGTCGAAGGCAATATCGGGTTTGCCAAGCTCATCTCAAATACTTCCTACTACCACCGCAAAGAAGAGACCGGCTACGAAGGCACGCTTTACAACTTGGGGTTTTTTCAATCGGGCGTGTTTCTCAATGACGATGGTTCGTCCGCCTCGTCGCCCTACCCGCTGCTCGACGGCACCGGCCTTCATCTGCCGGCAGGGGCGACGGACTACCGCTCGCCCGCCTCGATCGATAACGGTCAGGAGAACTTCACCCAGGAAATCCGGCTGCAATCCAACAACCCAAGTTCGCCGCTGTTCTGGACCGCGGGCTTGTTCTTCAGCTCGAACCGCCAGACCTATTTGGAGCAGATTCACGATCCGCTGCTGAATGAACTGTCGGTTGCCGCTACCGGCGTAACGTTTGACAATTGGTTCGTGGACCCCGACGGCAATCCGGTCGGTTACGATCCGCGCTTCCCGAACGATTCCTACTTCCTGCAGACCAAGGCCAAAGATCAGCAATACGCCATTTTTGGCGAGGCAAC
>DASYIN010000094.1:0-9701 GCA_035997505.1 Steroidobacteraceae bacterium
TCGTCGGCGGCGCCATCGTGCCGCTGGTGACCGGCAACGCGGCGGATTTGTGGGGACTGAAAATCGCCCTCATCGTGCCGGCGGCCTGTTATTGCGGCATTCTCTTGTATGGATGGTTTGCCCGGCGTCCATTGCGGGGCACTCCTTAACCAAAGTTCCGGTGCGGTCGCCAAGTCACGACATGGCGATAAAGTTATTCGTGAGTACACTTGAGGCTTCTCATCGCAGGAGGCCATCGTGGCAAACATTCCCTTGAAAGGCAGCGAACGCGCTGTCATGCCGGGCGCTAAAGTGCTGGCACCGGCCGACCCCACCGAGCGGCTGGAAGTGACGCTGCTCGTGCGCCGCAGGGCTTCCGCAGAACTGCGCAGCAACGCCGCGGCGCTGGCGTCGGGAAAATCGGCCGCTGCTCCATTGAGTCGCGAGGAATTCACCGCGCGGCACGGCGCGGACCCGGCTGATCTGGCCGCAGTGCGCGCCTTCGCGGCCGCCAATGGATTGGCCGTGGTGCTGGAACATGCCGGGCGGCGGACGGTGATCTTGTCGGGGACGGTGGCGCAGTTCAACGCGGCCTTTCATGTTCAATTGCAACAGATGCGCCACGCCAGCTGCAGCTATCGTGGCCGTACCGGCGGCGTCGAATTGCCGAGTGCCCTCAACGGTATTGTCGAAGCGGTTTTAGGTCTTGATAGCCGGCCGCAGGCGGCGGCGCACTTTCGGGTACGGCCGGCGGCGAGCGCGGCTGCGTCTTTCACGCCAACCCAGATCGCATCGCTGTATGGATTCCCGCCGAGCACCGGCGTCGGCCAGTGCGTGGCCATCATAGAGTTGGGCGGCGGGTTTAGGCCGGCGGACCTGGATACCTATTTCAAGGGTTTGGGCGTGAGTTCGCCGACCGTCACGGCGGTCTCCGTCGATCATGCGCAAAATTCTCCCACCGGCGACGCCAATGGGCCGGACGGCGAAGTGATGCTGGACGTCGAGGTGATCGGTGCGATCGTGCCGCAGGCCAATGTTGCCGTCTACTTTGCGCCCAACACCGATGCCGGATTCTTGAACGCCATCACCACCGCGGTTCACGACACGACCAACAAACCTTCGGTCATTTCCATCAGTTGGGGCGGGCCGGAATCGAGCTGGACCGCGCAGGCCATGACGGCGATGGATGACGCATTTCAAGCGGCCGCGACCATGGGTGTCACGGTTTGTGTCGCCTCCGGCGACAACGGCTCCGGCGACGGCGTCGATGACGGCAGCGACCACGTGGACTTTCCCGCGTCGAGTCCCTTTGCGCTCGGTTGCGGCGGCACCAGCCTCAACGCCACGCCCAGCGCGATCAGCGGCGAAGTGGTTTGGAATGACGGGGCCAATGGCGGTGCGACCGGCGGCGGCATCAGCGGGTTCTTCGCGACACCGTCGTGGCAATCAAGCGTCAGTGCCGTCAACTCCCAAGGAATTAAAGTGCCGCTGAACAAGCGGGGAGTGCCCGACGTCGCCGGCAATGCCGATCCGGAAACGGGCTACGACGTGCGCGTCGACGGTTCGGCCATCGTGATCGGCGGCACCAGCGCGGTGGCCCCCTTGTGGGCGGCGCTGATTGCGCGTCTCAACCAGATTTCGGGCAAGAGTGCAGGATTGATAAACCCGCAGCTCTACCAGGCGCCCAAGGTATTTCGCGACATTACTTCCGGCAACAACGGCGATTTTGCGGCCGCCGCCGGCTGGGATGCCTGCACCGGATTGGGCAGCCCCAACGGCGCCGCGCTGCGCACGGTTATCTGAAGTGAAAGGATCCGCCGGTGCCGAACAATCCTAAAAGCCCGACGAAGATCAGATACAGGGCGATGATGTAGTTCAGCAACTTCGGCATCACGAGAATGAGAATGCCGGCGATCAGCGCAACCACCGGCGCGAGACTCAAATTAATATTCATGGCGTACTCCGTTCGGCCGGGAGTTCGCCCGGCACGTTATTGAAATAATTTCAAAGCATTTTCAAGCGTTTTCCACGCTCCCCACAATAACGGAATTCCGACCACAAGCCATGCCAAACCGAGCCTAGCGTTCATGATGCCTTGCCTCCGGTGGGTGCCGTCCCAGACACGGGACCCTTGTAATGATATTTCGCATCGACCGCATGCATGGCGAAGTTGCAGATGAACCCCACCAGCAACAGTCCGCACATGATGTACATGGTGACCGAGTAGGCCTGCGCCTTGGGCACGCCGTTGTCGATCTGATAGGCGCGAATGTAGTTGACCAACACCGGACCCAGCACGCCGGCAACCGACCACGCCGTCAGCAATCGTCCGTGGATCGCGCCGACTTGGAAGGTGCCGAAAATATCGCGCAGGTACGCCGGGATGGTGGCGAAGCCGCCGCCGTACATGGACAGAATGATGCAGAACGCGGCCACGAACAGCGCCGTTGAGCCAATATGGCCGAAGTAGGGCACCAGCGCGTACAGCACGATACCGAGACTAAAGAACACCATGTAGGTGTTGCGTCGGCCAATGAAGTCGGAGGTGCTGGCCCAGAAAAATCGGCCGATCATATTGAACAGACTCAGCAGGCCGACGAAACCCGCGGCTGCGGCCGGCGACACTTTGCCGCTAAACATTTCCTGAATCATCGGCGACGCCTGTCCCAGCACGCCGATGCCCGCGGTCACGTTCATGCAAAGCACACCCCACAGCAACCAGAATTGCGGCGTGCGCCAGGCCACATCGACCGACACGTTGGCTTGTGTCACCAAGCGCTGCGCATGCGCCGACGGAACCCAGCCCGCAGGCTTCCAATCTTGGGGGGGAACCCGCACGGTGATCACGCCGATCATCATGAACATGAAATAGATCACGCCCATGGTGACGAAGGTTTCAAGCACACCGTTTGAGGTCGCGGTGGCAAAATGCTTCATCAATAAAACCGAAAGCGGGGCGGCAATGAGAGCGCCGCCGCCGAATCCCATGATGGCCATGCCCGTGGCCATGCCGGGACGGTCTGGGAACCACTTGATCAGGGTCGATACCGGCGAGATGTAGCCGATGCCCAGTCCGCAACCGCCCAGCACTCCATAACCTAAATAAATAATCCACAATTCGTGGAAATGGATTCCGACCGCTGACAGCAAAAACCCGCCCGAGAAGCACAGTGCCGAGACGAACATCGATTTGCGAGGGCCGACGCGCTCGACCCAGCGCCCAAACAGGGCCGCCGATGCGCCCAGAAATACAATTGCGATCGAGAACACCCAGCCGACGTCCTTCAAATTCCAGTCACCTGGCGCCGACTGCGTCAGTCCGATCAGCTTGGTCAGCGGCAGATTAAAGGTCGAAAAAGCGTAAGCCTGTCCGATGCAAAGATGCACGGCCAGGGCGGCGGGGGGCACCATGAAGCGGTTAAAACCAGGAGCGGCAATCGTGTTTTCACGAGCAAGAAACGAGGATGACATAAGGGGGCCCTTTCCTTCTTTTGGTTTGTTGCGGGGCGAAAAATATGTGCTCTCGGTCTCAATATGCTCCATTTCCAGCGATCTTGTCACCCCTCCCCGTTCGCAGGACGGCGCAGCTGGCTGCGAAGTGGATCACACTCGACCGCCGCGCGAGCTGTCACATCCCACCCCCGCGCCGTAGATGTTGAAAACCGTGACTTCAGGTAACGAACCAATACGGGGAAACCCGTAATTTCTTTGCGATCATGTGTAAATCCAGGTGTGCGGGCCGGCGTGCTTCCCGAGTGGGAATAGCGGCTATTTTCGCCACGTTGATGCTGTCGTGGGCGCTCAACCTGACGCCGGCGATGGCTGCCTGCCTGCCCAATGCGGATCCGGCGATCCGAGCATTGCAAATATTGGTCGATCAGGACGCCAATGCCGCCCTCAAGAAGGTGGCCGTGCTCTTGAAGACCGAACTCGCCGCACCCGCACCCAATCCGCAGCGCCTCGCCTCTCTTTACAGCGTGCAAGCCCAGGCCTACAGCATCCTCGAGCTGGAATCAAAGGCCCGCGACGCCGTGTTCAAGGGATTGAAATTTGCGCCGGACAACACCGACCCTGTGCGCATCATGCTGCTCTCGCTGTATGCGGAGAATGTGTACGACCAGGCCGGTATTACCGCGGCCATCAAGGTGACCGAAGAGGCGCAAGCCGTACAAAAGCGCGGCTCGCTGGAAGACATCTGCCTGCTGATCGGGCGCGGCCTGCTGCAGTACCGACAAGACCGTGAGGACATGGCGATCGGCAGCCTCACTCAAGCCTACCGCTCGAGCACCACGCCGGCCTTTGCCGAGCCCCACGTCCTCGCGGCAGGCGTGCTCGCGACCGTGTTGCGCGGCATGGGCGATTACTCGCAGGCCCTGGCCCTGAACCAGGAAGCGATCGACTGGGACACGGCACAGCACGCACCGCTCGCGCTGTCCGTGGATCGGTTCTTGCGCGGCCGGATTCTGATCCTGATGCAAAAATATGCACAGGCCATCGACGAGTTCGATGATGCGCGCAAGTTAAGTGCGATGCTCAATGATACGCAGGGCGTCGCCTTCGCCGATGTGCGCGTCTGCGAAGCGCGCATCGAGTTGGGCCAGCTCATCAAGGCGCGTCAGACTTGCGAGAACGCGCTGTTTACCTTCATCGCTTCGAGATTCTCCGATGAGGTGAAGGAGACCGAGGCGCTGCTCGCGCGCATAGACCTCGCCGAGGGCCATCCTGAAAAGGCGCTCGCCACCTTGAACGAAGTGCTCGACCATAGCGGTACCGATGTGCTGCCTTTTCGCGTCGCTTCGCTGTACCAATGGCGCGCGCGCACCAACGCCGCGCTGCATAATTATCGGGACGCATATAACGATCTCGCCGAATACATGCGGCGCTATGTTTCCACCAACGATGCCGATAAAACCAAGCAGGCCGTCGCGCTGCGCGCTCGATTCGAGACCGATCGCGAGATTGAGCGCAATGCGCTCCTGAAACGCGAGCTGGATATCTCGCACGAGCAGTCGCAACGCCAGGCGCAGCAATTGCGCTGGAACGCGATCGCCGCGGTGTCCGCGACACTGGTGATCGCGCTGCTCATTTACTTCTTGGTCACCAACCTGCGCTACCGCCAGCAGTTGGTGCGCCTCGCCAGCCTGGATGGATTGACGGGATTGCCGAACCGGCGGCGCACGGCGGAACTCGCGACCGAAGCGCTTGCCGAGGCGACGGCCGCGGAGAAGGCGCTGACCATCGCGATCATCGACATGGATCATTTCAAATTCATCAACGATCGCTGCGGCCACGCCACCGGGGACTATGTATTGCGGGAATTCGCCCGCTTGGGGCGCGAATCGGTGCGCGCATGCGATGTGCTCGGGCGATGGGGCGGGGAAGAGTTCCTGCTGATCATGCCGGACGCAACAGCCGATGTGGCGATGGCGACGCTGGAACGGCTGCGCACCATGGTATTCGGCATCAATCTGCCCCCGTCGGGCGCGGGTCTGCGCGTCAGCCTGAGCGCAGGTCTTTCAGTGCGCGAGAAGCAAGTTCGCTCGCTGGATGAACTCATCGCGCGCGCGGACGCGGCATTGTATTTGGCGAAGAATGAAGGACGCGATCTGGTGCGCGTGGCCGACGAGAAATTCCTCACCACCACGGGCATACGCCGCGTCACGCGGCAGTGATCGGCGAGCAGCAGTGAGCGGCTCCTAGGAGGGTCGCGCGTCCGGCGCCTGAGTGTCGGAGCCCTTTAAAAAATTCGCCAGCTGATCGTACATTTCGGCGATCCGCATCAGCTGATCTCGGACTTCCTCGGATTTGGCAACAGAAGCGAGCGCGCGCAGCGCTATGCCTTCGCTCATATAAAATTGCCACACGCCCTCAGGGCGATTTTCGTCGGCTTGCATCACCGGGCTACTTTGTAATTGTCTTACAAGGTCCTCGGGACCGGAGAGATGCGCAAAGGCGCGTCAGATTGCTCCGACAGACGGCACGCCAGGGGGATTGGCGGGATGGTGCCCAGGAGAGGACTCGAACCTCCACGAATTGCTCCACTGGTACCTGAAACCAGCGCGTCTACCAGTTCCGCCACCTGGGCAAGATGGGTCCCGCACGCGAGGCGCAGGAATGTACGCACTGGGTTGGGGCTTGTCAATGCAGCGCCTTAGGGCCCCGGGAGGCCCAATTGCGGCCCGGCGGGGCGCAAAGCTGATAATCTGACATCATATGACAAGACGCGGATCGACCGGCTCCCGAGGGCCCAAACCCAGCCGCGCCCCCAAATCCCCCGCCGTCTGGCGCGGCGAGGACCCAAATCTCGAACTCGAACAGTCGCGCTACGCGGATCCGATCGCGAGCCGCGAATTGCTGCTGAAACACCTGCGCGAGGCGCCGGAACCCTTAACCGCGGCGCGGCTGGCCAAGCGCTTAGGACTCAGTTCCGACGCGCAACGCGCGGCCCTGGCCAAACGCTTGGCGGCGATGGTGCGGGATGGCCAGGCAATCGAAGGACCCAACGGTTTTGCGACCGCGGGCGAGGGGGAACGCGTGGTCGGGCGCGTTCGTGGCCGGGCTAATGGCGATGTGCTGGTGATGCCGGATGACGGTTCGGCGCCCCTGGTATTGGCGCGGGCCGATACCGCGACGCTGATGCATAACGATCGGGTCGAAGTGCTCGCGGTGGGCATGAACGAACGCGGCCGGCGCATTGCCCGCTTGATTCAGCGTACCGGCGATGCCTCGAAACTCATCGGCGGCGTATGGCATGCAGGCGAGAGCCGCGGCCATGTCGCGCCGGAAGATCCGGGCCATTGGTACACGGTCGAAGTTGCGATGCGCGACCGGCACGGTGCGCAGGAGGGCGATGAAGTCATCGTCGAGGTGACCAAGCGCCCGCAGGGCGAGTCCGCGGCGCACGGGCGCATCGTTGAAGTCCTGAATAATTTGCGGCCTTCGGACCTGGCCGCTCGCTTTGCCATTCTCCGCCACGACCTGCCGCAGGAGTTTCCGCCTGAAGTATTGGCGGAGGCGGATCGCTTCTTGCCCAATGTCTCGGCGGAGGACATTGAAGGGCGCGAGGATTTGCGGGCTCTGCCCCTGGTCACCATAGACGGTGCGGACGCAAGAGATTTTGACGATGCCGTGTTCGCCGAGCCTCAACGCGGCGGTGGTTGGCGCCTGGTGGTCGCCATCGCGGATGTGAGCAATTACGTGCGCTACGGCACGCCATTGGATCTCGAAGCCCGGGCGCGCGCCACGTCGGTGTATTTTCCCGATCGCGTGATCCCGATGCTTCCGGAGAATCTGTCGAATCACCTCTGTTCGCTCTTGCCTCGCGTCGAACGACTGGCGTTCGTCTGCGACATGCACGTCAGCAAGGCCGGCAAACTAAGCAAGTCCCGATTCTATGAAGCCGTGATTATTTCCCACGCGCGCCTCACCTATGATCAGGCGTGGAGCTATTTGCAAAACCCGCAAAAGCACGCGGGCGATGTGGCGCCGGCGGTGGGCACCTCGTTGCAGACCTTGTACGCCGTCTATGAAGCGTTGAAGACCGCACGCGATGCGCGTGGGGCCCTGGATTTCCGCGGCGGCGAGGTCAAGGCGCGCATCGGCGAACAGGGCACCATCGAGGGGTTCTATGCCGTCATGCGCAACGATGCGCACCGCCTGATCGAGGAGTGCATGATCGCGGCCAATGTGAAAGCCGCAGTGGCGCTGCGTTCCTCGCAGTCCAAGGGTCTGTACCGTGTTCATGGTCAGCCCGAGGACAAGCGGGTCACGGAATTGCAGAAGGTGCTTACCGCGCTGCAGGTGAACGCGCAGTTCTCTGAGAAGCCGACGCCGCGCGAATTTCGTCAGCTGGTGGAGCGCCTGACCTCGAGGCCCGACGGACTTCTTCTCGAAGGACTGGTGATCCGATCGCTGGCTCAAGCGGTCTATCAGCAAACGAACATCGGACACTTCGGGCTCGCGCTCGAGGAATATGCGCACTTCACGTCGCCCATTCGCCGCTACCCGGATCTTTTGGTGCACCGGGCGATTAAAGCGGCGATGGTGCCCCAGTCCGCCTCCGGACACCGCTACACGGCGGCCGAGTTGCAGGTCTTGGGAGCGGAAAGTTCGCAGCGCGAGCGCCGCGCCGACGATGCCTCGCGCGATGTCATGGGGTACCTCAAGTGCCTTTACATGCAGCCGCGCATCGGCGAGACCTTCGATGCAACGATTTCGAGCGCGCTTGAATTTGGCTTGTTCGTGCAGCTGAAAGAAATGCCCATTGATGGTCTGGTGCATATTTCTCAGATCCCCGGAGACTACTGGGAACTCGAGGACGGCGGCATGGGCCTCGTCGGGCAGCGCACCGGACGGCGCTGGCAGTTGGGAGACACCGTCAAGGTGCGATTGACGCGCGTCGATCTCACGCAGCGGCAGATCGACTTCGAACTGCTCGATGCGGACGGCGCGGCAAGGCGCGGTACGGTGCGGGCACCGAGACAGGGCCGAACGCCTCAGCACTCCCGACGCAGCGCCGGTCCGAGTCGTGGGGCGAGGACGGGTGGCAAACGCGGCGGACGCGGCGGTCGTGGCTGATTCGAAGCGCAACTTCGTTTATGGATTGCACGCCGTCAGTGCGGCGCTCGACCGGGCGCCGGAAAGAGTGTTGGAACTTTGGATCGCACAGCCCCGCGATGCTCACGCACGCATGAGTGAGCTGAAGGCGCAGGCCGAGCGAGCGGGGGTGCATGTGCACGCCGTCGCATCCGATGCGCTGGCAAAACTCGTCGGCGACGTGGTGCATCAGGGCGCGGTGGCGGCGATGCGTCCTTCCAAGGGCTGGGACGAGCACGACTTGCTCGCCTCGCTCGAGCGGCTCCCCGCAGATGCACTGCTGCTGGTTCTGGATGGAATCACCGACCCCCATAACCTTGGCGCCTGCCTGCGAACCGCGGAGGCGGCGGGCGCGCATGCCGTGGTCATCCCCAAGGACCGTGCCGCGACCCTCGACAGCGTGGCGCGCAAGGTGGCGGCGGGGGCGGCCGAATTCCTCCCCGTGGTGAGCGTGACCAACCTGGCGCGGACCCTGGATTCGCTCAAGGAACGCGGTATTTGGATCGTGGGAACCGACGGCGAGGCCGAAAAATCGCTCTATTCGGTCGATTTCAAGCGACCGGTGGCCCTTGTTCTGGGTGCGGAAGCCACCGGGATGCGGCGCCTGACCCGGGATAAGTGCGATTTCCTGGTGCGCATTCCCATGGCGGGACACATGCAGTCGCTCAATGTCTCCGTAGCTGCGGGAATCGCGCTATTCGAGGTGTTGCGCCAACGGGCCGGTTGACCAAAACTGCCTTTAAACGTATCCTTCGCGCTCTTTTTTGCCGGGCAACCGGCTTTGATCCTTGCCTCACCGCTCGCAACGGGAGGCTAAATCCTCAAGGAATACAATGCGACATTATGAAATTGTGCTTCTGGTCCATCCCGACCAGAGCGAGCAGGTCCCTGCGATGGTCGATCGCTACCGAGGCATGATCAGTGCCGGTGGTGGTGCGGTGCATCGATTTGAAGACTGGGGCCGGCGTCAGCTGACCTTCCCCATTTCCAAAGTGCACAAAGCGCACTACATGCTGTTGAACATCGAATGCGATCAGAAGACGCTGGCGGAACTCACCGGCTCTTTCCGGTTCAGCGATGCCGTGCTGCGCAGTCTGGTGGTCAAGATGGACGAGGCGGTCACCGAG
>DASYIN010000095.1:0-22082 GCA_035997505.1 Steroidobacteraceae bacterium
CTACTTATTTCCTGATGCCGGTGCTGGTGGCATCCTGCGTGGGAGTGATATTCAAGGAATATGACGAGGCGTTCGCACGGAGCATGTCCGTCAGCGCGTCGCTAAAAGCCATTTACTCAGATGCGACGCAATTGACGCTGCTCGTGTTCTTCTACCTGCTCGCGATCGTCAACCGGCGCAACATTCCCGTTCATATGCGCTATATGATTGCCGTTGTTCTCGTCCTCGCACCGGCGGCAATCGCACGCGTCTTGGGTTACTGGTTTGAGGTGCCGAGGTATCAGTCCGGCATTGCAACGAGTCTTTTCCTTGA
The DNA here is from genome assembly GCA_035997505.1 of Steroidobacteraceae bacterium. Taxonomy (GTDB): domain Bacteria; phylum Pseudomonadota; class Gammaproteobacteria; order Steroidobacterales; family Steroidobacteraceae; genus Bog-1198. The sequence continues at coordinate 314 of DASYIN010000095.1, forward strand.
TGCCGTTCTGATCTCACTGATCCTGTTCGACCGCCGCAACAAGCTCAACTACCGCCCATATGTGCTGGTATTGCCGCTATTCCTGTTGTCGCACGCGGGCTTCGTGCTCCTAACCCGTCCCGTCTAGCGCCCGTAGACGCGTCACCGGAACTACCAACCGACGGGGGGAAATGGGCTGTTGGACCGGTAATTGTTTGCGGTCCAAGCGGCTTCTTCCGCGGCAGCACCCAATTTTCTGCCACCATTCGGCAGCGGTACTGAGAGGGGAGCCACTTCGACTTTGGCGACACCTTGGCGGGGAGTGATCCCGATTTCCTTCGCGGTCGCGGGCGACAAATCGACGATACGACCTTCGACGTAGGGGCCGCGATCCTGGATCGTGACCACGGCGCTCTTACCCGTCTCGAGATTCGTCACCCGCGCCGTGGTACCGAGCGGCAGAGTTCGGCTCGCGGCATTGCTGTGCGCCGGATTCATTTTCTTGCCGTCGGCCATTTTCCGTCCCGCGAACATATGCGCGTAGAACGAGGCTTTGCCCAAGCGCTTTTTGCCGGAACGATCGAGTGAAGGTTTGACGCTGGGCGACAGCCGTTGCGGTGAAGAGCGCTTCGTTGGAGTGACATCATTTGGCGAAAGATCGCCGCTTGGCGTTCGCTCGCCTGGCGTTGCTGCTTGAGCCATTAATCCAAATGTGGCTGTCTCGAGGATGGCGGCGACGGCAATCATCACCAGATTGCTGCACCGCGTAGGAATTGACATTGCGTCTCTCTTTACTGACTTACTGTACCGCCATGTTGGCGTACGCAGTCATCGTTGGCAGCGGGCGCGGTGCGCGATTCCTTGTCAGACAGCGGCACCCGAGCCCAGCCGGGGCCCCGACTGGCCGATTTCGAAGGCATAGGACTCCATGGACAGGACCCCATAGGTGACTCCGCCCTCAATGACGTTCACCGCGTCCCCATCCTCGCTTGCACCCAGTGCCACGAGCAGCGGCAGAAAATGCTCCTCGCTGGGATGCGCGCGTTCCGCATGCGGCGCGCGGCGCCGGTATTCCACCAGTGCCTCCATATCGCGGCGCTGCATGTGTGTCCGCACCCAGGCCGTGAATTCGGCCACGTACTTCGACAAGCTCGGATCGAACTGTCCAATGTCGCGCAGGTTATGCGTGAGGCTGCCCGAACCCATCACCAGCACGCCCCGCCGGCGCAAGGGCTTAAGCGCTCGCCCAAGCCGCAGGGCATATTCCGCACTGCAATTGAGCGGCAGCGAAATCTGAAACACCGGCACCTGTGCTTTCGGCAGCAGGAACAGCAGCGGCACCCACACGCCGTGATCGATGCCCCGCGCGTCATCGAAAGTCGTCTCGATGCCCGCGCTCTTGAGCAGCGCCGCGGTCTCCACAGCAATCGCGGGCGCGCCCGGCGCCGGGTACTGCAAGCGATACAGGGCGGGCGGAAAACCGCCGAAATCATGCACAGTTTCAGGCTCGGCTGTGCGCATCACCTGCACGCCGGGCGATTGCCAGTGCGCGGACACCACGGCAACCGCGGCCAGGCAGGATAATCGCGCTCCCAGCAGCTCGAGGTTCGGACCCAGCACGCCGGGCTCGAGCGCAAATGTGGGTGCACCGTGCGAAACGAACAAGGCGGGAGCGTGTGTCATGAACCTCGACCTCGCGTGTCGGCCGCATAGAATTCTCGTTCCGCGTCCTTGAGCGCCCGTGCGATGCGCGATGCCCACTCGGCCTGACCGGCCTGGTCGCTGACCAGATCCTGGCGAATCTCAATCTCGACATGCGGCAACGTTCGCGCCTCGGCGTGGTGCGGAATCGTGTAGTCGGTGGCGTCGCTGACGAAGTACGGTTCGTTGTCGGCGACAATCAAGTGATGCTCCCGCCGCAGCATGTCGAGCACGCATCCGGCAAAGCGCCGATCGCGGTTGTAGAGCACGGCGGCGTGCATCTCGCGGCGCACGCCTTTGTAAACATCGGTCATGGTGTGCTGCGCGACCAAGATCACGCGCCGCCCTGCCGCCAGCCGCGCATCGATCAATTCGCGAATGCGCCGATGGTAGGGATCGAAGATCTCCGCGCGCCGCGCGGCAATCGCCGGAGGGTCCAAATCCATGTTACCGGGAATCTCCCGCAACTCGCTGATGCGGGGAATTGAGCTCGCCACTTTGGGGTCCCGATTGCAGTCGATCACCAGGCGAGAATAGTTTTGCGCGAGCAGCGTCGCATCGAGGGCCTGCGCCACGCCGCGCGCCACGCTCAGTGCGCCGATGTCCCAGGCAATGTGCCGCTCCAGGTCGGAATCCGGCAACCCAAGATTGCCCAAGCGCCGCGGAATGCGCGCGCCGGCATGATCCGCGACGATGAGGAAGTCAGAGCGCGCCTCTTTCTGAAACTCGTGAACGGCCGGCGGCTCATCGGCGGCGAGCAGCGGTGCATCGGAATTAGCCATGGCCGAAACCGGTGAGTCTCAACCGCTATCGCAAGCCGACCAAGCCTTGCACCGACTGCGTCAACTTGGCCGGATCGAAGCCGACCCCGTCTTTGAAGACCAGCTGTACATTCTCGACGTCCTCGATATTTTGTGCCGGGTTACCCGCAATGACCACCAAGTCGGCTGCCTTGCCTGCCGCGATCGAACCGATCCGGTCGCTCTCACCGAGGTAAATGGCGCCGTTTTGGGTCGCGATGTGAATCGCCTCGAGCGGCGAAAATCCTGCCTCGACCAAGAGCTCGAGTCCGCGCTGATCGCCAAACCCCGGCAGGACTCCGCCGAAGGAAGTCGGGTCGCAGCCGGCCATCAGCAGTCCGCCGGCCTTGACGAAGTCGCGCTCGAACTGCATTTCCTTCTTGAGCGAAATTGCGCTCAAGGGATTATTTTCCTCGGCGATGCCGCTGCGAACCCTCAGATAGGTCGCCCAGCCTTGGGGACTCAAGGCATCCCGTGCGCGCTGCATCTTGCGCATCGCCGGCCGGTTGGGAACAGTTATCTCGAAGACCGCCAACGTGGAGGTCACCGCCACATGATGGCTGACCAAATCGCGGATCATGTCTTGCACCGGCGCAGACTCGATATCCACGTTTTTCGCAAAATCCTCCGCCGCGTCTTTCGCAGGACAAATGCCAGGCTTTTTTGTCGGCAGAAATTCCGTGTCGACCACGATGCCATGTTCCAGATTGTCGATCCCCAAGGCCGCGGCTTCTCTGAATCCCACCGCGCAAAGGTGGCCGGTCATTTTCAATCCCTTGGCATGAGCATGCTCCACTGCCGCCTTCAACTCGTCGGGCTTGATACCCATGTAGGCCTTGAACGAGGTGACGCCCTCCGCCGCCCAATAGTCGACAGTGCGGCCGGCATCTTCCGCGTCATCCAGCGTATGCAATTGCGGCGCGATGCTGAGCAAGTCGCCGATGTAGGGCCCGGTGATGCGCAGCTTGGGGCCCGGCTTCTCCCCCTTATCGATCAGTTTCTTCAGCGACAGGTCGGTGTACGGCTCCATGCTGCCGGCGGTTCGCGCCGTCGTGACGCCGCTCGCCAGATACAGGCGCGGTCCGCTGTCGATCATCTCGATCCAGAAGGGCAGCCCATCCTTGCCGCGTTCCGGCCCGGTATAAAAGAGATGCTCATGCATGCCGACGAGTCCGGGAATGACGGTCTTGCCCGTGAAGTCCAAAATTTTTGCGTTCAGTGGATAAACGTTTCGCAACTTGGCGCTCTGCACGCGGGTGATTTTTCCGCCCTCGATGTCGATGCGCTGATCCTCGGCCGCCTCGGCGCCGGTGCCGTCGATCACCCGCACGTGCATGAGCACTAAAACGGACGCGTCTTCGCTGACATAGGGTTTGAGCGCTGCGGGCGCCTGCGCCGAGCACACGTGAGCTGCACCCCATAAAACCGCCGCCGCTGCCAGACGCACACCATTCAACGCTGCCATCACATGCTCCCAGAGGACCAGACCGAGGGCGACATTACACGTTTTGCCGGCAATTCGCTGCTGCCGGAAGCCTGCGGATGGCACGGGATTGACAGTGCGCTAGATTTCATTATGATATCACTTCAATATCGAACAACAGGGAGCGAACATGCCTGTCAAAGCCACACAATCCGCCGCGTCGGAACGCATTGTCAGCACCATGAGCGGCTGGGGAATGCTGGTCGTCAACTTTGCGCTGTTCGTCGGCGCCGGCTTCATGCTGCTTATGACGGGAATGGCCGGACCGATTCACTTCGCCGGTGTGCTGGTCATGCTCACCGGCCTTATCCTGCTGCGAGGCTTCTTCGCGTTGCAGCCGAATCAAGCGCGTGTGCTCATCTTGTTCGGCGCATACAAAGGCACGGTGCACAGCAGCGGATTTCATTGGGCCAATCCTTTCTATTCACGCAGCCGCGGCTTTGCCCCACGAAAGGACTCCCGGGGAAGTCAGGGAGAGCAAAATCGTCCCGGCCGCCATCCTGCCACCGGTGGGCCGAGCCTGCTGTCCACCAAGCTCTCGCTGCGCGCGCACAACTTCTCAAGCGACGCCTTGAAGGTCAATGACAAGCGCGGCAATCCGGTTGAGATTGCGGCCGTGGTGGTCTGGCGGGTCGAAAACACCGCGCAGGCGGTGTTCGACGTGGAAGATTACACGTCCTACGTCGAAATTCAGAGCGAGTCGGCGATCCGCAGCATCGCGAGCCGCTACGCGTACGATCAGGGCGACGAGCATGAGATCACCTTGCGCGGCGGCGCCGATGAAGTCGCGCTCGCATTGAAGGAGGAATTGCAGGTCCGTTTACTGAAAGCCGGCGTCGTCGTGGAGGAGGCCCGCATCACGCACCTTGCCTACGCGCCCGAGATCGCGCCGGTCATGCTGCGCCGGCAGCAGGCGGAGGCCATCATCGCCGCGCGCAAGATCATCGTGCAGAACGCCGTCAGCATGGTGCACATGGCGCTCGATGAGTTGGATCAGAAAAATGTCGTCAAGCTCGACGATGAACGCAAGGCGGCCATGGTCAGCAATCTTCTGGTCGTGCTTTGCGGAAATTCGGACGCATCGCCCGTGATCAACACCGGCACCCTCTACACCTGACGTGTCATCGGAGCAGCGCAAGCCTTTTCTGCTCAGGATTCCGCCTGACCTGTTGAAGGAACTCGAGAAATGGGCGGCGGATGATTTGCGCAGCGTGAACGGGCAAATCGAATTTGTCCTGCGTCAGGCGGTTGCGAAGAGAAGGGGCCCATCGAAAGACAAGTAGGCTCAAGGCCGCCCCTTGCGCGCCGCGCCGGCAGTCGCGCTATTTCTCCTGGCGCTTCAGTTCCGTCTCAAAGGCGTGCTCGCGCTCGGCCACCGCCGCCTGATAGCCCTGCGGATCGATCCAGACCCTATATGTCTCGCCCGCTTTGATGCGGTCGAGTTTGGTCAGCATGCCGAAATAACCACCGTGCGCACCTAGAAAAATATCGCAGGGCAGGCGCTTTAGTGTTGCGAAGGTGCGCCGGTAGTCATGCGTGATTCCAGGATACGAGGCCGGTTGCTCGGGTCGGTCCACCAGGCGCCAGCCGGGATTCACATTCCAGCTTCCCACGATGACGACGTTGAGCAGCTGTCCAGCTTCCTTCACCTGCAAAGTCCACGTCGTGCATCCTCGGGTGTGACCGGCAGTCTTATGGGCGACAAGCACCGTGCCGCCGAGCTTGACCTCATCGCCGTCGTGCAACACCCGATTGACCTTCGCAGGGGCGTAAGTGTCTTTGCCGTAGGCGAAGTCCGTGGCGCCGCCGCTTTCAACCACCGACACGTCGCCATCCATCACCATGTACCTGGCGCCGGTCTGGCGTATCAGCTCTGCGCTGCCGGCGTCATGATCAAAGTGCGAATGGCTGATCAATAGAATCTTGATATCGGCGATTTTGAATCCGAGCTGCTCGACGCTTTTGCGAATGAGCGGCACGGAACTGTCCAGATTGGAGTTGATCAGGATATCGCCCGTGGGCGTGACAATGAGGTAAGACGCCAAATCCTTGCTGCCCACGTAGTACAGGTTGCCGGCGATGCGAAACGGCGCGACGGGGGTGGTCCAGTCCGGATTCGTCTGCGCATGCAGGGGCGAACCTATCAACATCAAGGTTGTCAAAATGAGTCCGGTGCCGATCAGTCTGAACATCGCGAATGACCTCTTAGGGAAAAGCCTGTGCAAGGATACGTGACTCAAACCAGCCGGGCACGTGCTAGGCTTATCTGGTGGAAACTTTGAACCTCAATACCGCCCGGGAATCCCGCGGCCTCCTGGTCGCAGGGCTTGCCCTCTTAGGATTCGCCGCGTCCGCAGCGCACGCAACGACGTACATCCTTCCAAAATCCGACGACATGGTCGTGGGCGACGATCAGACCATTCAAACGGTTTATGAAGACACACTTTATGACCTGGCACGAGCGTACAGCCTGGGTTCCGAGGAACTGATCCGGGTCAATCCCGGCGTCGATCCATGGCTGCCCGGTGCCGGTAAAATGCTGACGGTGCCAAACCGGCACATTCTTCCGCCGGGACCGCACGAAGGCATCGTCGTCAATCTTCCCGAGCACCGTCTCTACTACTATCCAAAACCGAAGCGCGGCGGCCCGATCGAGGTCATTACCTATCCGGTGAGCATCGGCAAGATGGATTGGCGGACGCCGCTCGGTGTCACCCGTGTCATTCAAAAGCAAAAAGACCCGACCTGGTACCCGCCCGAATCCGTGCGCAAGGAACACGCCGCCGCGGGCGATCCGCTGCCGCCCAAGGTAGGCCCGGGCCCAGACAATCCCCTGGGCGCCTATGCCATGCGTCTCGCCGCGGGCAACGGCACCTACTTGATTCACGGCACCAACAATCCGATCGCCGTGGGGTTGGCCGTGACCCACGGCTGCATTCGCATGTATCCGGATGATGTGGCGCAACTGTTTCCGCTGATTCCGGTGGGCACGCCGGTTCGCCTCATCAACGTGCCGGTAAAGGTTGCGTGGATCAACGGCGAGCTGTTGCTCGAAGCGCATCCGCCCGTCGACGCGCAGGGCCAAAGCTTCGAGCCCAACATCGATCAATTTTCGGATTTGCTGAAAGCCGCGGTCGGCGACACCACCGTCGCGATTCACTGGGACTATGCGCGAGAGGTGCTGCAAAAGGCGGACGGAGTGATCGCCACGGTGGGCCTGCAAGCCGAATTGCCCGCCGACGCCCAAGCCGCAACCGAGGCGCCTCCCGCGGCCGCGCAAGCATCGACGCCTGAGCCAAGCTCCACTCCCGGTCGGCCGCGCGGATAATCTACGGCGGCGGCGCGAGCGACTCGAGTTCGCGTTGCGTCACGACCCGCCATCCGCCCTTGGGCAAGTCGCCCAATTGCAGCTCCCCGACGCTGACCCTGACCAGCCGCAGGACCGCAATGTCAAAGGCGCCGAGCAGCCGACGTATCTGCCGGTTGCGCCCTTCATCGAGGATAATTTCCATCCAGGCATTCTTTTGACCCTGTCTTAGGCAGCGCGCTCCCTTGGCACACAGCAATTCGCCGTCAACGATCGTGCCGCGCGCAAGCTTGGCCGCCAACGCATCGTCGGCAATGCGATCGATCTGCACGTGGTAGGTTTTATCCGGCCCAGTCCCCGGATTCGTCATCCGCGCGGCCCACCCAGGATCATTGCTGAACAGCAAGAGACCTTCGCTGGCTTTATCCAGCCTTCCGACCGGCGCGAGCCAGGGCAAGCCGGCACCCTCAAGACAGCGATAAACCGTGTCGCGGCCCTGTTCATCCCGCGTCGTGGTCACCAGGCCTCGCGGTTTATTAAGCATGATGACCAGCCGCTGCTGCGCATCCGCTTCGCCGTCGACGCTGATGCGGTCTGTCGCTTGATTGACGGGAAATTCGGGATCGTCGATCAGGCGGCCGTTGACGCGCACGCGGCCTTCTCTCACCCATTGCGCGCCCTGGGTGCGGGAACCCAAGCCTAGTTTCGAGATCACGCGCGCCGCTCCAAAGCGCGGCGGCTTCGCCCTCATGGATGTAGCGATATGGAAGCTTTAGTCACGTTGCTCAATGCACTGCCGCTGCTGGTGTTGCCGAGGACGACATAGAATACCGCAGTTCGTTTTCGCGCTGCATTGGGCAGGAGCTTGATAAACAGGCTGACTGTGCGAACGCCCGCCGGGAAAAAAACCGTTGCCGGCGCCTGCCCCGCAAAATCCGTGCCGGCTAGCGCCGAGTCAGGTTCGGTCCACCATTCAAAGCTCGTCGCGCCCTTCGATCCGGTCGAGCGATGCACACGGATCTCCGCGAATTTTTCCCGAGACCGAAATGAGTACGCAGCGGCGGTCATGCCGATCCGCTCCGTCTTGTCGATGGGCCGCGCTGCGGCTGCAGCACGCGCTTTCACGTCGCTGTTCGCAGCCGCCTTCGCCTCCGCAGGCTGCGGTGCATCATCGATCTCGGAATTCGAGACAGTGCTGTCGATGACGGGCGGCGTGATGACCGCCGTGTCGGCGGGGGCATCGGCAACAACGGGCGCCGGCTTGGGCCGGCTGAGCACCGCCCAGGTGACGCCGCCGACGATGACGGCGGCGAGCAGCGCAATCACGGCCGAGGTGACGGCGCTTTTCGAGAAAAGCGCGGCCTTGGAGTTTTCGGGCAAGGGTATCGGACCCAGCGGTGCCCGCCCGAGTTCCAGATCCGCCATCCAATGACGGACCGAGCGCGGCCGATCCGTGCGTTCCCACGCCAGCGCTTGAGAGAGCGCCTTCCACTGCCGGCTGCTCAATCCCGGCGGGCGGTGCGGCTCGAGCTTCATTGCACGGGCTTCGGTCGCCCGTCGCCGTTGAAACGGATGTTCTCCCGCCAGCAATTCATACGACAGGCAGGCAAACGCAAAGAGATCGTCGCGCGCATCGGGTTCGCGTCCCTCCAGCAACTCGCAGGACGAGTACGCCGGCGTCGCTGCCGTCGTTAAATCTCCGGAGGTCCCGAAGTCCAGAATGCGCACCTCTCCGGAATTCGTCACCATGATGTTTTGCGGCTTGACGTCGCCGTGAATCACGCGCCGCTCGTGCGCGTGCGCCAGACCGTCGCCCGCCTCGCGAATGATGGCCCACACATAGGGGCGTGGCAGCGGTAGCGGGTGAAATTTCTGCATCACTTGCGGCAGACTTTCTCCATCGATCAATTCCATCGTGAAGAAGGGCGTCTGATGCAAATCAAGCTCGTACACCTTGACGACGCTCCGATGCGACAAAGCTTGCGCGCAATAAAATTCACGGCGCAGTTTTGCCAGCACGTCCGATCGCGTCCGCGTCTTCTCGTGCAAGACCTTGATTGCTACATAGGCATCGGTTTGCGTGTGTTCACTGCGGGACCGGTCCAGCGCTTTGTAAACGGTCCCCATGCCGCCGCTCGCCATCTGGCTTTCGATGACGAAACGCTCGCCTAGCACAGAACCGATATCCAAGCGCGTGCTCGCTGCGGACTCCGAGTGAGGCGGTGGAGAATCGGGCGTCGGCTCTTCGGTTATCGGAAACAGATCGACGGTGATCCCATCCTCCTCAGCGCCGTTGGGGCGCTGGGCGAGCTTCGACTTGATGGAGTCAAACAGGTCGTTTGGATCCAGCGAATCGTCTATCGGATTGAGCCGATGTCGTGTCATGAGTGCAGATGTAAGTCCATTGGCCGCCACAGCCTACCTCGTTACTCACCATAAGACTGAAGACCGATCCGCACAAAAACACCGAAATTGCGGCGCAAATTGACGCTATGTGCGCCAATTCACATCCTTGGGCCGACCGTGCTGCAACCAACGGCGCGCTCTGCGCTTGACCAACCAATAACTCGCAAGTTATGGTTTAGTTCATGCAAAACACGAGCGATATGCTATTCAGAACTCTGGCGGATCCGACCCGCCGCGCCATTTTCGAGCGCCTGGCGCGTGACGGAGAACACTCGGTGCATGCCTTGACGAACCTCTCAGGCGTCTCCCAGCCGATGGTGTCGAAGCACCTCGCAGCGCTCAAGCTCGCCGGATTGGTGCGCCATCGGCGCGCGGGACGTGAAACCCACTACAGCGCCCGGCCGCAGGCCCTGGCTCCCATGGTCGATTGGCTCGGCGCCCACGCTGCGTTCTGGCGCGAGCGATTCGACCGGCTCGACACTCGGCAGGACGGATAACTGAGCACACCAGCGCCGCGCGAACCAATGCGCGGCGGCCAACGGGTGCAATGCCTAGTCCGGCTTCAACGCCGGGGCGAACGGCTTCACACCCAGCTCGCCGTACAGCTCCGCCGGATAGTAGGCGTCCCCATCCTGCAGGACCAACGCGACATTGCGGATGGCCGATATGTCCTGGGTCGGATCGCCGTCGATCAGTATCATGTCGGCCCGCTTGCCTCGGGTGATGGATCCCCGGTCGGACAGCACGCGCGCATAGGTGGCGCCGTTCCAGGTCGCAATTCGCAGCACTTCGCTCGCCGGAATTCCCGCCTTGACGTACAACTCGAGTTCCCGCTGAAAAGCAAAACCCGCGACATCGTCGGTGCCCGAAACGATTTGAATGCCGGCACGGTGAAATCGCGCCACGGCTTCGAGCATTTTGGCGTAAGAGGCGCGCCAGCGCGGCGCCATTGCCTTGGTGATCTCGCTCTCGCTCTTGTAAAGCCCACGGCGCAGAGTGATCGGCAGATGATCCGCTGCGGCGGCAAGCGACGGATTCAATTCGCCGGGCATTTGCGTGAATTGCGCTTCGAATGCCGTGAGCGTCGGGTCAAGCACGGTCTTGTGTGCAACGAACAGCTTGACCAGATCTTGAAACGGCTGGGCATCGAGATCGAGCGAATTGGCATTTTCCGCGATGAGCGTGAAGCGCTGCAGCGAACGCGTATCGGTATCCGGTTTGACGTAGAAATTCAGCAGCACTTGATTAATGTGCTGAATCTCATCGTAACCATCCTTCACAGCGTCTTCGGCCTTCATGAAGGCCGGAATGTGGCCGCTTACCCGCAGCCCGCGCAGATGCGCGTAGGCGGCGGTCTCTTTGACCCATTCCGGCTTGAAGGAGTTATAGATCTTGATCTGCGGATAGCCGCGCTGCGCATAGAAATCGACCGCGTTCTTCGCGCCGTCTAGGCTGTCCACCAGAATGCCGCCGTTGGCGTTGAACGGGCTCTTGCCTTCAAGGAAGCCCGCAGGCACAACATGCGGACCGATGGACTCATGCCGGTCGAGGCGCACGATCGCCTCCGCCAGCGTGGCATTGTCGTTGCCCATGTCGCGCACGGTGGTGACGCCGGATGCCAGATTCAACAGGTAGTCGCCCGGCGAGACATGCGCATGCATGTCGATGAATCCCGGGAGCAACGCGCGTCCCTTCGCATCGATGACCGTCCCCGGCTTTTGACTGGGCGAACCGGCCGGATATACCGTCCCGATGCGGCCATGATTCACGTAGACATCTTGCGCAGGGCCGAGCACCGCATGTTCGGCGTCGAACACGCGTGCGTTCTTGACGAGCACCGGTTGCGCCAATTCGTGCCGGTCGCGTTTTGCGATGTCCCGCTGGTACTTGGCCTGCGCCTCCAGCTGCTGCTGCTCGAGCACCGGGGCCTGAGATTCCCATCCCTTCTGGATCAGCTGCGCGAACCCCGGGAATATCGTCGCGAATGCCCGCTGTCCGTCGGCATTCATCCATACATAGTCTGGTTCTAAATCCGCGCCGCGCATGGCGTACAGCGCCACCGCCCGCGTCTCCTGGCCATTGGTCACCGTCGTATCGATCAGTTTGACGATGGACAGTTCGCCGCCCGGGATGCCGGGCAGCTTCGAGGTTGATTCATGGATCAAGGCGCGCACGATGATGCCCGTGACTTCGATGGTGTTGTCGATGGGTACGTACAGCGCCTTGCCGCTGATCTTCAGCGAGCCGTGATCGACCTTGCCGGACCATTCGGCGCGATCGCCCTTACGCTCGAAGCGCTCGTCGACGAGCGAGCCGAAGGTTGACTTGCCGGTGATGGCGAAGCGCTGCAACGTGCCGTCGGGCGCCAGCGCGAGCTTTTCCTTGTAGTCGGGGCCGCGACCGTTCTCGCGATAACTGAAATCGGTCGCGATGCTTCCATCGTCGGCGATGCGAGTGACGTGTTCCCCGCCCACATGGCCCGAAAACAGCATGGTATAGCGGTATTCCGCGGCGGCCTGCGCAGCCGTCGCGGTAAGACCCGCAAGCAGCAACAGGCAGAACTTGGGCCCTAAATTCATGTAGATCTCCCACTCTTGTTATTGGCAAATGATAGCTGCAAAGCGAGCGATTGGGCGAATCGTCCGGAATAATAAACTCCCTCCAAATCTACAACTTGAGTCCCTTCTGCGCTCATCGCGGGTGTATCGTTATGACCCGCCGTGCCACGCACTATCCTAATCCTCACCGCCAGCGCAGCCGTTATCTATCTCGCACTGTGCCTCGTGCTTTTCTTAGCTCAGCGCTCCTTCATTTACTTCCCGCAGCCCAAATCGGTGTCCGCCAACAACACGCTCACTCTAAATGTGGACGGCGAACGCATCGTCGTCTCCACCCATCCGAGCACCGGCCCGGAAGCCGTCATCTACTTTGGCGGCAACGCCGAAGAGGTTTCCCGAAGTCTGCCGACGCTGGCAGACGCCTTTCCGGAACGCTCTCTCTATGCAATGAATTACCGCGGCTACGGCGGCAGCACCGGCAAACCCTCCGAAACCGCCCTAATTGCCGACGCACTGCTTTTATTTGATCGCGTGCACACTGATCACCCTCGTGTCACCGTTATCGGACGAAGCCTTGGCAGCGGCGTTGCCATCCACATCGCGAGTGAGCGTCCGGTCGAGCGCCTGCTTCTCGTCACTCCCTATGACAGCTTACTCAACGTTGCTGCAACCCAATTCCGTTACTTTCCCTTATCGTGGCTAATGCTCGACAAGTTCGAATCCTGGCGCTACGCCCCCAAGGTGACTGCGCCGACACAACTGATCGCGGCACAAAACGACGAGGTCATTCCCTTCACGAGCACCGAGGCACTTTTTAAACATCTGCCCCAATCCCTCGCCAAACTGACCATCATCCCAGGCGTCAGCCACAACAGCATCTCAGAGAGCCCCGAATACGTTCCTCTCTTGAGAGAGAACTGATTGGCGTGCCGACCGCTTCATCGGCGGTGCGAGCGACTGGGGCGTCCGTCACCGGGCACTCTCTGGCAGAGGAACAGCCGCAACAGGTCAACCAGTTGCTGCTTGAATTCTTGCGCCAGGCTAAAGTGAACCCCTGCGTGACAGGAGAGTGAAGCCATGACCGAACGCCTACTCAAATTCCCCGTCAAATGTCCGATCTGCGCAACCGAGTGGTCTTGCGCATTGAGCGTCACCCAAATCAAGGAGTCGCTCGACAAAGGCACGCCGATTCACGCCTACGCCGAATGCCATGATTGGCACTGGGACCTCAAGGAAAACGAGCGGGCAGTGCTGGCCGCGAAAATTGCGTAACAGGCGAAGTTTAACTATCGCGTCTTTGCCGCCCCACGAAACGTACGGTGTTCTCATCCCAAGCGAGGGCTCTCGGGAGCTTCGGTTTCTCCGTTACGCAGTGTAAATATCCTTATTGGGATTCAGTTTCGCCAAAAACCTGGCTAGGTGCGGATCGCTTTGATCTAGGGGAACGCCCGAATACCGGAACCACTTAACCCTAGCGAACTCCTGCCGATCGAATTGAATGTCTTGATTCCTGTCTGCCATTACGACGTACCACAGCGATACATCAACATGTCCGGCGGTAAGCCCGACGGTCGTAGTGCATGTCACCATCAAAGGTTCAATGATTTCGTGCCTCGGAACGATCTTAAGTTCTTCAAAGAGCTCGCGCACTACGGTTTCTCGCGGGAGTTCCCCCGACTCGACATGGCCACCCGGCGGCAGCCAAAGCTGCGCGCTCTTGTGATCGACGAGTAGAATATTCTGTCCGTCAACGACGGCGAAATAGGAGACCAGGTGTTTGGGTGGGGTGGCGGGCTTCATCGTACGACAGAGAGGCGCGCCAGAATCAATCCAAGCGAGCGTCTCCGTCTGATGAATCTCCTCCAGCCCGTCAAGGGGCCGAATCGACGCCACCTCGCGGCGTATGGCAGTTCGGATGGCGACTGGGCTCAGTTTTCGCGCTTTCTCCGTCATCATCCAGGCACCAGGCTAACGAGCATATGGTCGTTTAGCGATGAGGTTGAGCGACGCGCTGATTGTTAGCGGGGTTTAGGGGACTGAGGATAGTGCGGAATTTCATGACTAAGGCAAACCCACGGTTGCGCACTAGATGTCCAGATGTCCAGCATCGGCTGAAACTCGGACGAACTGTCCAGCGTGGAGAAACGAATGGACATGAATTCTGGAGCAGCTTCGCCACGTGTGAATAGAGGGGCGCCACAATGGGAGCAAAAGCTGCGAGTCGCGAGACTACCGCTGCCGGCACGAACTGAGTACGTTTTTGGCGTACCGGTGACCTCTACGTCCGATGCCGCGACAATGAAGCCGGAGGCGAAAGGAGAGCCACTGGAGCGCTGGCAGTCTCGGCAGTGGCAGTTGAGCATCGCGACAGGCGCGCGCGCACACACATAGCGGATCGATCCGCATGCGCACCCGCCTGAGAAAGGAGCAGTGATCTGCGATCGTCCCAACTCGCTACGACTCCCAATCAATCTGCGTTGGTTTCCCGCTCATCGGATCATATTCCAAGATGTCTCCGTTGCTTAAGCTTTTCCCGGTCAACGCTAAAATGAACGCCCAGTGGCTCACCAACAACGTGGTCTTTTCATCATCCCGCGCCGCCATCAGTGCCCGAAATTTGTCCGCTCTTTGTGTGGTCGCCTCCAATGTTTCCACAGGGTTTGACCACCACGGCGAGGGCAAATGCTTGAAGTCATGATGCGGAAACCGAGCTGCCAGCAACTCGGGCGGACTGCCCACATCACAGGTGAACGCCGCTCGTTCGCGCACCTCATGCATGATATCTACCGGTGGCCGTTGGAATTTTAGTATCGGCTCCGCCGTCTGCAGCGCGCGCATGTAAGGTGAAATGATGATTCGCGTCAAGGAAATTTCCGCCAATTGCGCCGCCGCGGCATGCGCCTGGGCGATGCCTACGTCCGTCAATTCCGGATCTTCTATCCCCGGATCGACCCGGGTGGGTGTGAAATGCAGGTTAAAGTAGCTTTGTCCGTGCCGCAGTAAAAACATAATGCATTGTAGCGGAGCGCGGCCATCTTTCGTCCGGCCAGGCCGTGCGTAACAGCAAATCGGTTACCCGCGCCGATGCGCCACCGCAAAACCAATTTGCCGACAAAAATATTCAGCAGGGGAAAGCAAATCGGTTCGATCGACATTGGATGCCGATCGAACCGTTGCTGCAAGTCAAAGCCGGCTTACTGTGCCTTAGCGGCCTTCGCTCGGTCTTTCACCGTTTGAAGATGAGCGTTTGCTGCGTCCTTGCACTGTTTCTGAGCGTCCCCTTCCAAGGCCTCGCACTTGGCGAGAGCAACTTTGGTTGCGCCCTCGGTTTCCGTGACTGCAGAGTCAGCCACCGCTGCCACGCTCTTGTCCGCGGCCTTCGCCGCAGCATCGGCTTTCTCCTTGGCAAGATCCTCCGCGGCCTTTACCTCTGTTTGCTTCCTTGCTTCGTCAGCCTTGGCGTTGTTCTCCGCGGCCTCCGTGGTTGCTTTTGCCACATCAGCCTGAACTTTATCGGGCGATTCAGCTTTGTTGCAGGCCGAAATTCCCATCGACGCACTGACCAGCAGCGCACACAAAATCGCATATTTCATTCGAATCTCCCTCGTACCGCGGCATGTTGCCGCATCGTTCTGCAACGATACGCCCGCGGTTGGGGCCCACCTCATTCCCTTCCCCGCCTCCGTGCGTAGGATGTGTCTTACATATGCAGCGTGGATTGCCGACGCGGGCTTTATGGCGCCACGATGTCTTCGCTAAAGCCCAGGCGCCAGTTCGCGCCATCAGCCGAACGCCACACGTCATTGAAGGCGCCGAAACCGAATCCACCTATGAGCCACAACTCATTATTATGGGCAATCACGCTGGCCAGTCCGCGCGGAGCAAACGGAGCCGCCGCCGTTTCCTGTCGCCAGCTCACACCGTCGGCGCTGGACCAGACATCGTTGTAGCGGACGCCGGTGTCGTAGTTCGTGTCGCTGACTCCGGCTACGACGTACATGCGGCCGTTTAGCACCTGAACTGAATGCCAGGTGCGCGCCGGAAAGGTCTGGCCGACGGGCTGTGCTTTAGTCCATGCGACGCCGTCAGTCGAACTCCAAACGTCGCCAAGGCCGGTCACCGTTCCGCCCGCGATCAGCCACATGGCATTGTTGAAGGTCACGAGGCGATGTGTGGAACGAGCACTGAACGCGGCATTGATAGTAGCGCTGACCCAAGTGGTCCCGTCCCCTGAGAACCAGACATCGTTCAGGTCGCCGGATGCGCTCCCGCCCCAGCCCCCGACAACCCACAGTTTTCCTCCAAATACCGTTGAACCGTGACCGGCGCGCGGCGAGAAAACCGTGCCGGCGGCGGGAGCGTGCTGCGTCCAGGTAACGCCATCGCTGCTCGACCAGATGTCGTTCAGAGGCGTTGCAGTGCCGCCCACATTGGCAGGATTGTCATACCCGCCGATGACCCAGAGCTGATTGTTGAACGCGGTCACCGTATGACCGGTACGCGGGGAGAAAATCGTTCCGGATGTTGTCACCCGGGACCAGTTCAAGCCGTCGCTACTGCGCCAGATGGCGTTCGAGACCATGCCGTTCACGGTGCCGTCAATCGCTGAGCCCCCGACTATCCATAGCCGGCCGTTAAACTCTAATCCGGTCGGCATTCCGGAGGAGAATTGAGCATGTGTGGATTGCTCCGCCCAATCGGTACCATTTGTCGTCGGCCAGACGTTGTTCGAATAGCCGATTTGTATTCCGCCGATGAGCGTTGCTCTGCTGGGTGCGGTTTCCTGCACCACGGACGCCGCAAACGATCGAGCCAGCCCGCTCGTATGCTCAAGCGTCCACGTAATACCGTCAGTAGTCGACCATTCGTCGGCTGCGGGGTCACCGTCCACTCCGGCGACATGGCCCTGTCCGCCCAACACCCAAAGCTTATTGTTGGCAACGAAGGCGGTATGTTCATAGCGCGGCGAGAACGGAGCTGCGGCCGTTGTCTGCGTCCACGCGATGCCATCTGTGGATACCCACACATCATTCATCGCGCTGCCTATTTGCGTGACACCTATGGGGTAGGCAAGCACGCCGCCGATGTACCACAGTTTGCCGTTGTAAATCGTCAGAGAAGCGTTCGCGCGTCCCGCGGATGTGTTGGTCACGACGATGGAATTGGGTGTCGCCGACATCTCCGAAAACACCCCGGTAGTCGACGAATAGGTGCGACCGCCGGAGACGGCCAGCATCTGGTTGTTCCAAACCACTACATTGATAGTGGTCGACCACCACGGCAGTTGCGCGTTGGCGGTTTCCTGCCGCCAGGTAACGCCATCGGCCGATGACCACACGTCTGTCATGTAAGGCAGACCGACCGTCACCGGATTAGGCGCGCCGCTGATGATCCACAATCGATTCTGAAATACGACGACTTGATGAAACCAGCGTGCGCCGAATCCGCCGTCGGCAGTTTCGAGCTTCCAGGACTTGCCATCCGCAGAGGACCATACGTCCGCCATCGCAGTGCTGGGCATCGGCGTCGCACCGGTAACACCCGGTACAGCGCCGCCAATCACCCAGTACCGGCCTGCGAAAAAAGCCGTCGCATGACCGATGCGTTCGGCAAAGCGGGTGGCGCTTGCGATGATCGGAGTTCCGATCGTGGTGGTGGTTGCCAGGCTCGCGCCGTTGGTGATGGCATAGTAAGCGGGCGTCGTAAGTGTCGCGCGTGTATCGCTGATCGAGGTTCCGTTGACGGGATCCAATTCCGCCAAACTACAGGTCGCGACGGCGCCCGCAATCGAGCAGTCGGACACGCGTGCGCGGCCGAACTGCTTGCCGTTTGCCGAAGCGGGCATGTTCACGTCGGTGGCTTGAGCACCAATCCAGGCGCTGACCTTGTTAGCGGTCTGAACGTTGATCGTGTAAGTAGTTTGCGCCTGCGTGAAATTGACGTCCGACGCCTTGAGGCCCGTAATTGTGGCTGCGCCGACTCCCACGGCTGTCGCGGCGCCCGACGCCGGGTCCACCGTCACCGCATCGGTATTGGAACTTGCATAACTGACGGCACCCGTTCCGCCGCCGCCGCTGGCAACGTTGTTGGTGACTGACCCGAGCAGGGCGTTGAGCGGTCCGCTCTGCGCAAAGGCGATGGTCTGCGCGCCCGGCGTCACGTTCACGGTGTAATTCGCGGTCGCCGAATTAAAGCCGGTGCTTGCCGCTTTGGTGGCCGTGATGCTCGTGCTCCCAGCCGTGAGCAGAGTGACGGTTCCGGTCGTTGCATCGACTGAAGCGACAGCCGTGTTGCCGCTGCCATAGGTAATCGCGCCGGTGCCGGCGCCGCCCGATGCGAGGTCAGCTAGGCTGGTGCCAACCGCGCCCGATAGGGGGCCGGGCTGAGCGAACGTAATTGTCTGGGATTGCGGCGGCGGAGGTGGCGGTGATCCACCCCCACCGCCACCTCCGCAGGCTGTGAGTACCGCACAGCAGAATATCGCAAGCCACACACCCGGTGAGCGAACTCCCATATCCCTAGTCCTTATTGTTATATACGAATTCCGTTTCCGACTCAGTGAGTCGTCGACATGCATACATTCTAATAGAGGAAAAGGGAGAGACGCTACCGGATGAGGTGCCAGTCGGTCTGACGCCCGGCCAGGTAACGCACACCCTTGCCGTCGAACAGCGCGCCCTGCTCCAGCATGATCTGCACGCGCTGGCCGCCCCACTCCGGCAGCGAGACCGCAACGTTGCCCTCGATTGCGTAGACGGTGTCCCGATGCAGCGGGTAATCGCCCGTTCCCGGCGTGGGACCTTGGTTGTCCCACATGCCGATCGTCGGCCCCAGCGCGTGCCCGAAGAATCCCAGTGGATGACTGTACGTGCTGCAGGCAAGGCCCGCAGCCGCGCAACCCTTGATCGTTGCCGCGAGGATCTCGTTGCCCGAACGCCCTTCGTGAAATGAGCCGGTTAGGATGTCCTGCCAGCGATTGCCGCTGGCCAGAGCAGTCTTGAGCCCCGGCGGCACGCCCTCTTCGTCAGCCCTGAGCACGTAGCCCATTTCCTGGGTGTCGGTGCACAGCTTCAGGTAGCAAAACCCGACGTCCGTGTGCAGAACATCGCCGGACTCGATCCGGCCCTCATCGCCGCAGTGCCCGCCCGCGCCCCCGACGGGACAGGGCTGGCCGGCCCGTTGACGATCCACCGTCGCCATAAACCATGGGCGCAATCCGAGCGACTCGAAGCGCTCGCGGATATACCAGGCAACTTCGTCGGTGGTCGTGACTCCGGGCGTGATCACACGGCTGCTGAACGCCTCAGCGATGACGCCGCGCGCAATGCTGTTGATGTGCGGATACAGGGCCTGCTCGGCCGGCGTGCGTGTTTCGATCCAGCGTACGACGAGCGCTTCGGCGGACACGAGACGGTTGGCATATCCCGGCGGCAGCACCTCGACCAGCCGCTCATGCAACGCATGGGTCAAGCCATCCGCAGCCGGCCACGTGCGTGAGACATCGATCCCGATCCGCTTGGGATCGCGGCCGGCGATCAGGGCACCCAGCGCTTTCCACTGCGCGTCGAGATCGCCGCCCGACCACGCCGGCTTGTAGGGGCCGCCGAGGGGATAGCGATTAACGGCAAGGCGCTCCACAGTACCGTCTGCCGCGCGACTGAACACCAGCATCGTCGTGCGCCGCGCCGCGAAACTCGGTTGCGGCACAAGAGTGAAATACACCGGGTCTTCGGCATATTCGCGATTGACCACGACCCACATGTCCAGCCCAGCCTCGCTCATCAGCGCCGGCAGCAGATGTTCCAGGCGCTCGGTCAAGATGCGGTTCTCGGGCTCCGCCCGCTCGTGCGACGGCAGCACGGCGTAGTCGGCGGCAGTGTCGATGCGCCGCCCCTGGGAAGGCTCCGGCGACGCAGACGGCGTCGCCGCAGTGGCGGCAGCCGCGAGCAGCAGCGCTCCCAGCGCCGCGCTAACGAACTGAAAAAATACGCGCACATATCTCGCGAGCAGGCGAATCGTCATGTTCGAACCCCCGTTTGGTTATTGCTATGGAGCGGGAGATGGGTGGACTTACGGGTGGCCCTTGGTCTCTAAATTGCCGACGACATTGCCGGCACTATCAAACATCTGCAATGACGGAGCGCCATTGGAGGCGACGCTCGTTACGATTCGCGGACGCCCTTGCATGTCATTAAGTCCGAGCATCACACTGTTGTCGCAACTGCCCTTCCCCATGCCTCGCCCTAACACCAGACGCGTCGTAGGACGTCCGCGTTCTGCAAGGAAGGCATTCATTTTCTGTTCTTGTTGTGCAGCCGGCAGCTGCTTGATGGAAGCCATGAAATTCAGGAGATCTAAAATAGAGTACTCGGGATAGTCCGTGATTTGCAATCTGGTATATCGCTCATCGCCACTCTGGATTGAGTCCAATGCCATCGTTTGATGTTGCTCGTAGGCGTCGAGCGACAAGTGCCCGGAAGAGTGCTTTGTTCCGTCCTGGCTCCTTTCGCGCCCGAAGATCAATCCCCCGTTCTCGGACGCAGTGTGCCATCGGGCTCCCGTATAGCGCTGAAACTGCGAAGACCGCCGTGAGAACGACGGAATAGATCATTAGAATGCGTTGGGCTACCGGGGTCATCTGAAGCTGCTTATTCCCCACATTTTCAGGAAACCCTCTGTCACTTCGGCTGTAGATGTCATCTGACACTTTGCAATTCTTTGCTCGCGCAAATGGCGCCGGGCGGTGACTTTGGATTCGATCGATATTATGGTGCGCCTAACGCGCATGGACGTGAGGTGCCTGATGAAACTTATTCATTGTTGGTCCACGAGCGCTGTAATTGCTGCGGCATTGATATTAACGGCTTCTCGCCCACTGGCGGCCGACGAGCCCACGACCGCCGTAAGCGACATGGACAGTCCGGATCTTTCCGACACCGACTTGCGCGATTTCCGTGTGAGTTTGCTCGGACTGTTCAACTCCGGCCGCTACGCCGACCTCGACACGCTTGCCCAACAGCTGCAGCAGCAGCGCAGCCGCTTCAAAGGCGGCGCCTGGCGCATACATGTTTTCTTCGGCACGCTGAGCTCGCCGGGTTCGGCGACAGCGACCGATGCCGCCTGGAAGGCGCACATTGTAAAACTCGAACAATGGGCGCAAAGCAGCCGTGCCTCGCCCACTCCGCGCATCGCACTGGCGCAAACCTACTTGCGCTTTGCCTGGAAGGCCCGCGGCCACGGATTTTCCAACACCGTCACCCCGGACGGCTGGGCGCTGTTCAGGGACCGCGTACGGTCGGCCCGCTCGGCGCTCGAACAATCCGCGGTGCTCGCGGAAAATTCGCCCCACTGGTATTTACAAATGCAGGGCGTCGCCCTCGACCAACAATGGGACCGCGCCGCATTCGACTCACTTGCCGAGCGAGCACTCGCTCACGAACCCGGTTATCAGTATTTCGCGATTTCGGAATCTAATTATCTATTGCCGAAGTGGTACGGCAACCCGGGCGATACCGAGCGCTACGCCGCTCAAGTC